>NZ_JBITFV010000008.1:75745-215047 GCF_044456525.1 Promicromonospora sp. NPDC050880 | reverse complement strand
GCGCGCCGAGCAAGGGCACGGCCACCATCGTGGACGGGTTCATCGACTACAAGGCGTCGGACGAGGCGGGCCTGGACACGTTCACCTACCAGGTCGCCGACACCCGCGGCGCACCCGCCGAAGGCCTGGTCCGCGTGGGAGTCGCCGCTCCCCCGGCGTCCAACCAGAAGCCGCAGGCGATCGACGACGAGACGACGGTCCGCCCCGGCCGCACGGTCGCCGTCGCCGCGCTGGAGAACGACTCCGACCCCGACGGCGACCAGATCGGCCTGTACACCAAGGGTTTCGAGGGCACCGAGGAGATCGGCGTCGACCCGAAGGCGGTCGAGGACGACGTGGTGCTGACCGCGCCGGAGGAGGAGGGGGCCTACTCCTTCTACTACGGCATCCAGGACACGTACAAGGAACAGGCCAGCGGCGCGATCACCGTGAACGTCGAGCGCGACGCCCCGCTGCTGCGCCCGGTCGCCCGCGACGACGTGGTGACGGCCGACGACGTCGAGGGCGCGTCCAGCGTGACGGTCGACGTGCTCGCCAACGACTCCGACCCGGACGGTGTCGCCGCCGACCTGGAGGTCTCGGTGGACGAGGGCCTGGAGGGCGTGACGGTCGCGGAGGACGGGCGCGTCCAGGTCCGGCTCGCCGAGAGCGCGCAGGTCATCACCTACACGGTGACGGACATGGACGGCCTGGAGGCCAAGGCGTTCGTGCGGGTGCCGGGCGACCAGTCCCGCCCGCACGTGAAGCCGGGTCTGGAGCCGCTCAAGGCGACCACCGGTGAGCCGCTGACCATCGACCTGGCCGAGTACGTGGTGGTCCGTGAGGACCGGGAGCCGCGCATCACCGAGGAGAAGACGGTCAAGGCCCTGGAGGGCTCCGTCTCCGTCGAGGACGCGGACACGCTGGTCTACACCTCGGCGGCGGACTACGCCGGGCCGGCCTCGGTCAGCTTCGAGGTCACGGACGGCTCGGGGCCTGACGACGCCGAGGGCCTGACCGCGGTGCTGAAGCTCCCGGTCGACGTGACCCCGGCCAAGAACATGCCCCCGAAGGTCACGGGCACGCCGGTGCTGGAGGTCGCGGCCGCCGAGGAGGCGACCGTGGACCTGTCCCGGTACGTCAAGGACCCCGACAAGGACGACCTCACGTACCAGGTCACGGGCGGCGAGGGCATCACGACCTCCGTCTCCGGCGCCACCATCACCGGCGAGGTCGACGTGGCGGTGCCGAAGGGCACCGTCCGGGAGCTGCCGATGACCGTGTCCGACGGGTTCAACCCGCCCGTCGAGGCGACCCTGACCGTGAAGGTCGTGCCGTCGACCCGCTCGCTCGCGCAGACCACCGACGACGTGGTGACGGACGCGCACCAGGGCGAGCCCACGACCATCCCGGTCCTCGCCAACGACGTCAGCCCGTTCGAGGGCGAGCCGCTCACGCTCACGGGCTCCCCCACCGTCGACACGGGCCAGGGCACCCCGGCCTATCAGGGTGACCAGCTCGTGGTGACCCCCGCGGCGGACTTCACGGGCACCCTGGTGGTCCGCTACCGCGTCGCGGACGCCACCGGCGACCCGGACCGGGAGGTCGACGGCCTCGCCCGCCTCACGGTGCTCGGCAAGCCGGACGCACCGCGCGCGCCGCGGGTCGAGGAGGTGCGCTCGGAGACGGTGGTGCTGAGCTGGGACCAGCCGAACAACAACGGCTCGGACATCACCGGCTACACGCTGCGCACCCAGAACGGTCAGGAGCACGCGTGCGCCACGACCACCTGCACCTTCGACGGCCTGCAGAACAACGTGAAGTACCGGTTCACCGTCGTGGCGACGAACGACGTCGGCGACTCCGAGCCGTCCCCGGCCTCCCGGGAGGCCCGCCCGGACGAGAAGCCGGACAAGCCCGCCCCGCCGAGCCTCGAGTTCGGGGACAGCAAGCTCACGGTGTCGTGGAAGAACCGGACCTATACCGACCGGTCGCCGATCGAGTGCGTCAACCTGGAGATCAGCCCGCCGCCGGCCGACGGCGTGACCCAGAAGACGTGCGTCGCGAGCAGCCCGATCACGTGGGAGGGCCTGGAGAACGGTACGGCGTACACGGTGCGGGTGCAGGCCAAGAACGACGCGCCCGACCCGTCCGACTGGAGCGACCCCTCCGCTCCCGAGGTGCCCGCCGCTCCGCCGGCCGCTCCCGCGGCCCCGACGGCCACGCGGGTCAACACGGCCGTGGGCGGCCAGATCACGGTCAGGTGGACCGCTCCGGCGAACAACGGCGACGCGATCGACAAGTACTGGCTGGGCGTCTACACCGACGGCCAGCTCGTCAAGGCGATCGACACCACCGACACCGAGCAGACCGTCCAGGACCTCTCGACCGGTTCCTCGTACAAGTTCCGCGTGCGGGCCACCAACAAGGCCGGCAACGGTGAGGCCAGCCCGTTCTCCAACGAGGTGGTGCCCTACGGCACCCCGGACCGGCCCGGCACGCCCTCCGCGTCCCTCGGGTCCACGACCAGCGGCCAGGCGGACGTGGCGTGGGGCCGGATCGGCGAGTTCCGGGGTACGGGGCACCGGTACGAGGTGCAGGCCAACGGCGCGGGCGCGCAGAACGCCGGCGACACCACCTCGCACACCTACAGGCCGCTGACCAACGGCACCTCGTACACGTTCCAGGTGCGGGCCTGCAACGACTACATCTGCTCCGACTGGTCGGCGTCGTCGAACGCGGTGACGCCGTACGGCCCGCCGCCCACGCCGAGCATCAGCGCCGCCGGCGGCGGCGGCCAGGTGACGTTCACGTGGGACGCCCGGGCCACCAACGGCCGGCCCACCACGGTCCGCGTCACCGGGGCGATCACCAGCACAGCCAAGAGCGGGACCGAGTCCGCGAGCGCGAGCGCCGGCCAGACCAAGCGGGCGTGCGTGACGGTGACCGACTCCGAGGGCAACTCCGCCCAGAAGTGCGCCGAGGGCACCGCCCTGACCCCGAGGGCGTGGCTCAGCTACGGCTCCGAGGTGAGCTGCGCGGGCACGTGCCGGCACTGGGTCGTCAACTGGTCCGGCTTCGACTCCGGCAACCACGAAGTGGCCTGCTGGGCGGGTGACACGTCACGGTACGACGCCGACAGCCCGAGCTACTGGCACGACATCCACCCGCCGCACCCGAACACGTGGTCGGGCGCCACCAAGTACTCGATGAACGGGACCAGCGGGTCCAAGGAGCTCCCGTGCTTCATGGGATCCCAGTACAACGGGGCGGAGGTCGCGTTCTACGTGGACGGCGAGCGGTACCAGATCTCGAGGTGGAACAGCTAGCGCGCCGCGGGTCCTGACCCCGGGTCGCTCGCGGGGGCGAGCCGCGTGGCTGCCTCCAGCAGCGCCCTGGTGCCGCGGGTCAGGGCCCGCAGGTCCTCGACGTCGAGCAGGGCCAGCAGGTCGGGCGGCAGCTCCTCGTCGTGCGCGACGATGCGCCGGATCGTCTCGCTGCCCTGCTCGGTGCTGGTGACCCGCCGCACCCGGCCGTCGGCCGGGTCCGGTGTGCGCCGGGTCATCCCGGCCGCGGTGAGCCGGTCGAGGATGCCCGACACGGTGGCCGCCGAGACGCCGAGGGCGTCGGCCAGCCGCTGCGGCGTCGACTCGCCGTCCACCTGCACGAGCGCCAGCGCCCGGAGCTGCTGCACGGTCAGGTCGGTCTCCAGCAGCGGTACCAGCCGGGTGGCGAAGAACTCCTCGCCGAGCCGACGGTGCAGTGTGGCGAGCTCGGCGACGAGCTCGGCGCGGGTCTGGTCGGTCACGGGGTGACTTTAGCGGCCCCGGGCCGGGCCGTGACCGGTGCGGAAGCCGCGGTTGCGGGCCGGGAACCCCGGCAGGATCCTTTGCGTTAGGCAAAATACTGCGCCGACGGAGTCGCGGGACCCCGGCGTATCCCCCAGAACTGGAGGCAGTGTGTTCCGTCTTGCCCGAATGTCGCTCGCGAACCGCGCGCTCGTCGCGCTCGCGACGACAGCCGTCTTCCTCGTCGGCATCTTCAGCATGGGGCAGCTCCGCCAGGAACTCATCCCGTCGATGACCGTGCCCATGGTCGCGGTCACCGCGGCCGACCCGGGCACGTCGCCGGAGATCGTCGCCGAGCGGGTCACCGAACCCATCGAGAACGCCGTCCAGGGCGTCGACGGCGTCACGGGCGTGACGTCGACCGTCGCCACGGGCCTCTCGGTGACCAGCGTCGAGCTGGAGTACGGCACCGACGTGGACGCCGTCGAGCAGGAGGTGAGCTCGGCCCTGGGCGGTCTGAGCGACCTGCCCGAGGACGTCGAGCCGGAGGTCATGGCCGGTTCGCTGGACGACCTGCCGGTGATCCAGCTCGCCGTCTCGGGCAACGGCAGCGAGCGCGAGCTCACCGACGCCATCGACTCGGTGCTGGTCCCGGAGCTGTCCGGCATCGCCGAGGTCCGCGACGTCACCGTCACCGGCGTCACCGAGCGCCAGGTCGTGATCGAGCCCGACGACGAGAAGCTCGCCGCCGCGGGCCTCACCGCCGCCCAGCTCTCGACGCTGCTCCAGGACAACGGCACGGTCATGCCGGTCGGCTCCATCACCGAGGACGGCACCACGAGCAGCGTCCAGGTCGGCACCTCGGTCGCCTCCGTCGAGGAGCTGGAGGACCTGCCGATCCTCCCCGCGGCGGGTGCCGCGGGGGCGGGTTCCGGTGCGGCGGCGGGCCCCGGCGGTGCAGGCGCCGTCCCGGAGGCCCCCGACGCCGGCACCGGCGCGGCCGACGTCGTCCACCTCGGCGACGTCGCCGAGGTGAGCGTGCAGGACGTGCCGCCCACCTCCTACTCCCGGCTGGACGGCGAGCCGTCGCTCGCCGTGGCGCTGACCAAGACCCCGGACGGCAACACGGTGGACGTGTCGCACGCGGTGCACGACGTGCTGACCGACGTGGAGGACGAGCTCGACGCCGACGGCGTGACCACCGTGGTGACGTTCGACCAGGCGCCGTTCATCGAGGAGTCGATCGAGGGGCTGACCACCGAGGGCGGCCTCGGCCTCCTGTTCGCGGTGCTCGTGATCCTGGTGTTCCTCGCCTCGCTGCGCGCCACGCTGGTCTCCGCGATCTCGATCCCCCTGTCGCTGGCGGTCACGTTCGCGGCCATGAACCTCACCGGCTACACGCTGAACATCCTCACGCTCGCGGCCATGACCATCTCGATCGGGCGCATCGTGGACGACTCGATCGTCGTGATCGAGAACATCAAGCGGCACCTGTCCTACGGCGAGGACCGCGTCCACGCGATCGTCACCGCCGTGCGCGAGGTGGGGGCCGCGATCACCGCCTCGACGGTGTGCACCGTGGCCGTGTTCGCGCCGATCGCGCTGGTCGGCGGCATGGCGGGCGAGCTGTTCCAGCCGTTCGCCGTCACCGTGGCCATCGCCATGGGTGCGTCGCTGGTCGTGGCGCTGGTCGTGGTGCCGGTGCTGGCCTACTGGTTCATCAAGGTCCCGGCGCAGCCCGACGGCGGCGTCGCCCTGCGCGAGGCGGCCGAGGAGAAGGAGCGGCGCGGTGTCTGGCAGCGTGCGTACGTGCCGTCACTGGCCGCGGCGCTGCGCCGTCCCGCCGTGACCCTGGGCATCGCCGTGGCGCTGCTGGCGGGCACCGTGGCCCTCGTGCCCCGCATGGAGACCAACTTCATCGGCGCCGCCGGGCAGGACACCCTCTCGGTGACGCAGGAGTTCGAACCGGGCACGTCCCTGGCGGCGCAGGACGACGCCGCGAAGGAGGTCGAGGAGGTGCTCACGGGCGTCGACGGCGTCGAGACCGTGCAGACCACCGTCGGTTCCGGCGACGGCATGGCCGCCGCGTTCGGCATGGGCGGGGGCGGCAGCAGCGCCACCTTCGCCCTCACCCTGGACGAGGACGCCGACGGCACGGCCGTGCAGGACGAGGTGAGCGACGCGCTCGACGCCGCCACCCTGGACGGCGAGGTCACCGTGGCCGCGGGCGACGCCGGCTTCGCCAGCAGCACCGTGGACCTCGTGGTCACCGCGCCCGACGCCGAGGGCCTGGCCGAGGCGGCGAGCACCGTCGAGGACGCCGTGACGGACCTCGACGGCGTCGACGGCGTGACGAACAACCTCGCCGCGGAGCAGTCGACCGTGCAGGTGACCGTCGACCGGGACGCCGCCGCCGCGGCCGGGCTCACCGAGCAGGCCGTCTCCGGTCTGGTGGCCGGTGCCATGAACGAGTCCAGCATCGGCACCCTCGACCTGGCGGGCTCGTCGCGGGACGTGGTGGTGGCGGGCGACGTGCCCGCGACGACCGACGAGATCGAGGAGATCCAGGTGCCGACGGCCGCAGGGATGATCCCGCTGGGCGACCTGGTGACGGTCGAGCGGGTGTCGGCCCCGGCGTCGGTCACGCGGGTGGACGGCGAGCGCAGCGCCACCGTCGCGGTCACGCCCGCCGGGCAGGACCTGGGCTCGCTGACGGTCACCCTGACCGAGGAGATCGACGGTCTCGACCTGCCCAGCGGCGCGGAGGTGACCATGGGCGGCGTGGCGGCCGACCAGGCCGACGCGTTCGCCGACCTCGGCCTGGCGCTGCTGGCGGCCATCCTCATCGTCTACCTGGTGATGGTGGCGACGTTCCGGAGCATCGGGCAGCCGCTGATCCTGCTGGTCTCGGTGCCGTTCGCGGCCACGGGCGCGCTGGGCGCGCTGCTGCTGACCGGGACGCCGCTCGACGTCGCCGCTCTGATCGGCCTGCTGATGCTGGTGGGCATCGTGGTGTCGAACGCGATCGTGCTCATCGACCTCATCAACCAGTACCGCGCCGACGGGCGGGCCCTGGACGAGGCGGTCCGGGAGGGGGCACGGCAGCGTCTGCGGCCCATCGTGATGACGGCAGCCGCGACCATCCTCGCGCTGACGCCCATGGCGTTCGGCCTCACCGGCGGCGGGGCGTTCATCTCGCAGCCGCTGGCGCTCGTGGTGATCGGCGGGCTCGTCTCCTCGACCCTGCTGACGCTCTACGTGGTGCCGGTGATCTACACGCTGTTCGAGCGCCGGTCGGAGGACCGCACCTCCAAGCGCGCAGCGCGCGCGGTACGGCGGGCCGAGAAGGCGCAGGCCAAGGCGGCGGAGGCGGCCCGCGTCGCACAGCGCCTGGCCGCGGACACGGCCCAGTAGGCAGCCGCCGGGCGCCCGCGGACCGAGCGGGGGCGCCCGGCGCACGGCGCAGGCGGCGAACGGGACAGACCGCGGACCGACGCAGCAGCGGACGGGACAGACCGCGGACCGACGCAGGCAGGACCGACCCGCGGCACGGCGAACAGACCGGTGCGCGCCAGACGGGCGGAGTGCAGGCGGTCGCCCCGGGTCGAGCTGCCCCGGGCCCAGGTGCCCCGGCCCAGCCGCCCCAGGCCCAGCCGCCCCGGGCGGAGGTGCCCCGCGCAGGTGGGTTGCGCTGCGTAGACGTTGTCTACGCAGCGCAACGCACCTCCGTCACCATGTGTCTCCGCGGGGCGCCACGATCCATCCGAAATCGTAGAGTTGTCCCGTGACGGACACCCCCGCGACCTCCCCCGAGCCGTTCGCGCCCCGCACCGCCCCCGAGGCGATCGAGGACCTGCGCGCCCGGCTGCGGATGACCCGCTGGCCCGACGCGCCGCAGGACGTGGGGTGGACGCTCGGCACGGACCTCGACTACCTCCGCGACCTGGTCGCGTACTGGGCGGACGGCTTCGACTGGGCGGCGCAGGAGGCCGCGCTGTCCCGGCTGCCCCGGTTCCGCACCCGGGTCGGCGGACTGGGTATCCACTACGTGCACGCGCGCGCCGTCGCGCCGTCCGGCCCGGTGCTGCCGCTGGTCCTCTGTCACGGCTGGCCGGACGCGTTCTGGCGGTACTCGAAGGTGATCCCGCTGCTGACCGACCCGGGCGCGCACGGCGCCGACCCGGCCGATGCCTTCGACGTCGTGGTGCCCGACATGCCAGGGTTCGGGTACTCGGACCGGCCGTCCGGGCAGCCGCTGAGCTCGATCGCCGTCGCCGACCTGTGGGCCGCGCTCCTGCGCACGCTGGGCTACGAGCGGTTCGGTGCGGCAGGTGGCGACATCGGCAGCCACGTCAGCCGCTACCTCGCGCTCGACCACCCCGACCGGGTGGTCGCCGTGCACCGGATGGACGGCGGCCTGCCCGTCTTCGCCGACGACCCGGCAACCCTCCGGCCGCAGGAACGGGCCTGGTTCGCCGAGGCCGCCGGCTGGAACGCCTCCGAGGGTGCGTACGGCGCCCTGCACCGCACCAAGCCGCAGACCCTGGCGGCCGCGCTCACCGACTCGCCCGCCGGCCTGGCCGCGTGGATCGTGGAGAAGCTGCACTCCTGGAGCGACGGCGGCATCGAGCGCTGGTCGCGGGACGACGTGCTCACGCTGCTGTCGATCTACTGGTTCACGGGGACGATCGGCTCCTCGACGCGCATGTACACCGCCAACTCCGCGATCCCCGCCGCGCAGCTGACCCGCCGGGTCGAGGTGCCGTCCGGGTTCTCGCTGTTCCCCGGTGACATCGTGCGACCCCCGCGCGCCTGGCTGGAACGCACGGCCAACACCGTCTCGGTGACGGAGCCGGCGCGCGGCGGCCACTTCGCCCCTTTCGAGGAACCGGAGCTCTACGCCGAGGAGCTCCGCGCCTTCTTCCGCCCGTACCGCCGGCCCTGAACCGGGCCGCCCACCCCTGCCCCGCCTCATCCCTGCCCCAGGTCGGCAGTTTGCCCCACGAACTCGGCAGTTTGCGTCCCCTCAGCGAGCCGCCGTGCTCACCACTGTGCCGACGCCCCTCGCGGTGACACCGTGCGGGGCACGCCCCAGGGGTTGTCGTCGCGCAGCGGCGGCGGCAGCAGAGCCTGCGGGGCGTCCTGGAACGTGACACCGCGCAGGAAGCGACCGATCGCGGCGGTGCCGACCGACGTGCCGTCCGTGGTCGTCGCGGGCCACGGCCCGCCGTGCTGCATCGCGGGGGTCACCGCGACACCCGTGGGCCAGCCGCCCAGCAGCACGCGCCCGGCGTGCTCGCCGAGCCGGGCCACGAGCACCTGCAGGTCCGCGCCCGTCTCCCCCGCGCCGAGGTGCAGGGTCAGCGTCAGGTTGCCCGGGAACAGCTCGCCGACGACGACGGCCAGGTCGGTGCCGCGCGGGTACTCGACGATGACGGAGAACGGCCCGAACACCTCGTCCAGCAGCGCCGGCCCGGCCGTCCGCAGCACGTCCAGCGGCACGGAGACGAACGTCGGCGTCGCCCACCCCTGGCCATCGGTGTCCCGCCGGAACCCGCCGGGGCGCACCACGCGGACCCCGTCCACCCCCAGGACCTCGGAGACGCGCCGCTCGTACCCGTCCGCGATCGACGGGTTGAGCAGGCGGTGCTCGGCGACGTCCGAGGCCGCGGCGACCACGGCGTCGTCGTAGGCCGTGCCCTCCGGGACGAGCAGGAAGCCCGGCTTGGTGCAGAGCTGCCCGGCCGATCCGGAGACGCTGGCGACGTACCCGGCCAGCAGCTCGCCACCGCGCTCCTCCAGCGCCGCGGCCGAGACGAGCACCGGGTTGACGCTGCCCAGCTCGCCGAAGAACGGGATCGGGTCGGGCCGGGCGGCCGCCCGCGCGGCCAGGAGCTGCCCCACGCGCTGGGACCCGGTGAACGCCGCGGCCCGCACCGCCGGGTGCTCCAGCAGTGCCACGCCGGCGTCCTGGCCCGTGACGAGCTGGAGCGTACCCTCCGGCAGGCCGGCCTCGACCAGCGCGCCGGCCACCAGCTCTGCGACCCGCTCCGACAACCGGGGGTGACCCGGGTGGGCCTTGACGATCACCGGGCAGCCCGCCGCGAGCGCCGCGGCCGTGTCCCCGCCGGCCACGGAGAAGGCGAACGGGAAGTTGCTGGCCGCGAAGTTGAGCACGGGGCCCACCGGCCACAGGCTGCGACGCAGGTCCGGGCGGGGGCCGAGCACGAAGTCGGGGTCGGCCTCGTCGAGGCGCACGTCGAGGTAGGCGCCGTCGGCCACGACGTGCGCGAACAGCCGTAGCTGCACCCGGGTGCGGGTGAGCTCGCCGCGCAGCCGGGCCTCGGCGAGGCCGGTCTCCTCCTGGGCGATCGCGACCAGCTGGTCGGCGTGGTCGCCGAGCGTCGCGGCGGCAGCGCGCAGGGCTCCCGCGCGGACCTCGGACGGCGCCTCGGACAGCGCGGTGAACGCCTCGGCGGCGAGGCGGGCGACGTCGTCGACGGCGAGGTCGGGTGCCGTGGTGGCGGTCATGGGTGTCGGCTCCTCAGCGGTTCTCGGGCAGGCTCAGGTGGTGCGGTCCGGCGGCCGGGCGGGTTCGGCGCCCGGCCCCGGGACGGGTCAGAAGACGAACCCGGTGGGGAACGGGTCGCTCGGGTCGAGCAGGTAGTTCGCGGTGCCGGTCACCCAGGCGCGCCCGGTGATGGTGGGCAGGACGGCGGGCAGGCCGGCGACCGTGGTCTCCCCCACCAGGCGCCCGACGAACCGGCTGCCGATGAACGACTCGTTGACGAAGTCGGCCCCCAGCGCCAGCTCGCCGCGCGCCCACAGCTCGGCCATGCGGGCCGAGGTCCCGGTGCCGCACGGCGACCGGTCGAACCAGCCGGGGTGGATGGCCATGGCGTGCCGGGACAGCGTCGCGTCCGAACCGGGGGCGATGAGCTCGACGTGGTGGCAGCCCTCGACCCCGTCGAGCTCCGGGTGCCTCGGCATCGCGGTCTCGTTGATGGCGTCCATGATCGCGAGCCCGGCGGACAGCAGGTCCTGCTGGCGCTCGCGGTCGAAGGGCAGCTTGAGGTCGTCGAGGTCGACCAGGGCGTAGAAGTTGCCACCGAACGCCATCGAGTAGGGCACGGTGCCGTAGCCGGGCACCTCGACCTCCTGGTCCAGCGCGGTGACGAAGCTGGGCACGTTCTCGATGGTCACGGCGTCCGCGTGGCCGTCGCTGACGGCGACCTTCGCGACCACCAGCCCGGCGGGCGTGTCGAGCCGGATCTCGGTGACCGGCTCGACCACGTCCACCATGCCTGTCTCGACCAGCACGGTGGCCACACCGATGGTGCCGTGCCCGCACATGGGCAGGCAGCCGGACACCTCGATGTAGACCACGCCCCAGTCGCAGTCGGGCCGGGCGGGCGGCTGCAGGATGGCGCCGCTCATCGCGGCGTGCCCCCGCGGCTCGTTCATGAGGAACTGCCGCAGCTCGTCCATGTGCTCCATGAAGTACAGCCGGCGGTCGTTCATGGTCTCGCCGGGGATGAGCCCCACGCCGCCGGTGACGACGCGCGTGGGCATGCCCTCGGTGTGCGAGTCGACGGCGGTGATGGTCCTGCTGCTGCGCATGGCGCCTCCCTGTGCTCGGCCCGGCCCGGTCAGCGCGAGGCGATGTAGCTGAGCGCGGCCTCGGTGTCCTTGCGCACCTGCGCCTCGTGCGCCGCGGACAGCGGGCCGCGCGGCGGGCGGGTGGGCCCACCGTAGCTCTGCCCGGCGATGTCGATCGAGTGCTTGATGGCCTGCACGAACTCGGTGCGCGAGTCCCAGCGGAACACGGGCACGAGGTGGCGGTACAGCTCGCGTGCCTCGTCGATCCGGCCCGCGGTGACCAGGTCGTAGATCTCGACGGCCTCGCGCGGGAACGCGTTGGGGTACCCGGCGAACCAGCCGACGGCGCCCGCGACCAGCGACTCGAACAGCAGGTCGTCGGCCCCGGCGATGACGTCGAGGTCGGGGGCGAGCTCCTTGATCTCCATGACCCGCCGCACGTCGCCGGAGAACTCCTTGACGGCCACGACGTTCTCGAGCTGGGCGAGCTCGGCCAGGATGTCGGGCGTCAGGTCGACCTTGGTGTCGATCGGGTTGTTGTAGACCATGATCGGCAGGCCCACCTCGTTGACCGCGGCGTAGTGGGCGATCACCTCGGACCGGTTGGCCCGGTAGATCGTGGGGGGCAGCAGGAGCACGCCGTCGGCGCCGTCCTCGGCGGCGAGCTCGGCCCAGTGCCTGGCCTGGTGCGAGCCGACGCCGTGCACGCCGGCCACGACGAGCCCGCGCCCGTTGACGGCCTGCACGGCGGTCTGGATGACCCTGCGACGCTCGTCGTCGGTGAGGGAGGAGTACTCGCCGAGCGACCCGTTCGGGCCCACGCCGCGGCAGCCGTTGTCGATGAGGAACTCGCAGTGTGCGGCGAACTTCTCGTGGTCGACGGCGAGGCCCGCGGGCGCCGACTCGTCGGGCGTGAAGGCGAGCGTGGTGGCGACGATGACGCCGCCGAGGTCGAAGCGCTGGTTCATGGGAGGTCTCCTGTGGTTGTGATGCTGTCGGAAGAAGAGGTCGATGGTGCGGGCAGGGCCGCGAGGTCGCCGAGCCGGACCGGCACGACGAGGGGACGACGGTCGACGCCGGGCGCGGCCCCGGCGTCGCCCAGCAGCTCCTGGAGCGTGCGGCCGCACGTGCGGGCCTGGCACGGGCCGAGCCCGGCGCGGCTGGTGAGCTTGACGGAGCGGGCCTCGCGCGAGCCGGTCAGGTCGACCACCTCGCGCACGCGGCCGTAGGTGGTCTCCTCGCAGCGGCAGACGACGGTGTCGTCGCGCAGCCAGCGGACCCACCCGCCGCGGATGCCGTGGGCGGCCTCGATCCGGGCCGCGAAGCCGCGCGCCCGGTCCCGGGCGCGCACCGCGCGGGCAGCACCGGCCGACCCGAGGTCGTCCCCGGCCGCCGCCGTGCCGGCCACGGTGCCCTCCGCGAGTGCGGCGTCCGCCCCGCCGATGCCCGTGATCTCGCCCGCGGCCCACACGCCGGGTACGGACGTGGCCTGCGCGGCGTCGACCACCACGAACCGGCCGGGCGTCAGCTCGCATCCGGCGGCGATCGCCAGCTCCAGGCGCGGCGTGAACCCGTGGCTCACGGCCACGGCGTCGGCCGCGACCTGCCGTTCGGTGCCGGGGACGGGTGCCCAGCGCGCATCCAGCCGTGCGACGGTGACTGCCTCGACCTGACCGTCCCCGTGCGCGGCCACCACGGCCTCGCCGGGGCGCCAGGGCACGCGGTGCGCCGCCAGCTCGCGGACGTACCCGGCGAGCTCACCGGCCTTGCCGGCCGCCCCGAGCAGCTCCCAGGGCCGGTCCAGCCAGCGCGCGAGGGCGCCGGTCCGGCTCGCCTCGTGCACCCCCAGCACGCGGGCCCCGGTACGCAGCAGCGACGAGGCGACGGGCAGCAGGAACGGCCCGGCCCCGGCCACCACGACCCGGCGCCCCACGGCGACCCGCTCCCCCTTGGCCAGCGCCTGCGCCGCCCCCGCCGTGTACACGCCCGGGAGCTGCCAGCCCGGGAACGGGAGGGTCCGGTCGTGGGCGCCGGTGGCCAGCACCAGGGCGTCGGGCTCCAACGGCACGGCCTCGCGGCCCGCGCCGTCCGGCTCGCCGACGAGGACGTTGAGGCGCACGCCGTGATCGAGCCGCTCCAGGGACCACACCTGCGCCGACGGCAGCACCGTGACGGCCGGGTGCGCGAGCAGGCCCTCGCTCAGCGCGCGGTAGGTGCCCCACCGGTGGTGCAGCACCTGCTCCTGCCCGGCCGGGCGGACGTCGGGCAGGTGCCGCCAGTACTGGCCGCCGAGCACGTCGGCGGCGTCGAGCAGCGTGACCCGGGCGCCGGCGTCCGCGGCGGCCCGCGCGGCGGCGAGCCCCGCGGGACCCGCGCCCACGACGACGACGTGCCGCGCGCTCACCGCTCCCCCTCCGGCCGGTCCGCCGGGCCGCCCTGCCGCACCACGACGTCGCCGTCCTGCGCCCGGCGCAGGCAGGCCCGCACGTCCCGCAGGCCGTTGACCTCCACGAGGCAGTCGAAGCAGACGCCGATGCCGCAGAACACGCCGCGCGGCGCCCCCTCCCCGCCGGTCGTGCGCCACTGGCGCCGTCCGGCACCGAGCAGCACGCCGGCCACGGTCTGCCCGGCGGTGCCGGTGACGGCCTCGCCGTCGACCCAGACGGTCAGCGGCTGGTCCGGGCCCGGCCGCACCGGGTCGGCACCGGGTGGTATCCGGCGTGACGTCATGGTCGTGCTCCCTCGTGGTCGTTCTCCGGCGCGCCGGGGCGCAGCGCGTCGAGCGCGGGCCGGCCGGCCGCGTACGGGCGCGGGTCCACGGCGGGCGCGGACCCCAGCAGCGCGGCGGCCAGCAGGTCGCCGGTGGCGGGAGCCAGGCCGACGCCCGCCCCCTCGTGGCCGGTCGCGAACCAGAGCCCGGCCAGGGCCGGGTCCGCGCCGATCACGGGCAGGTGGTCGGGCATGTACGGCCGGAAACCGAGGTAGGTGCGCATGACGCCGGTCCGGGCGAGGAACGGGAACACCGCGACCGCGCGCCGAGCCATCTGGGCCAGGACCTCGGCGCGCAGCCGGTCGTCGAAGCCCACCTGCTCGCGGCTCGACCCGATCAGCACCGTCCCGCCCTGCGTGGACTCGACCACCGCGGAGGTCTGCAGCTCGGCGCCCGCGGACTGCGTGGCGGCGAAGTAGTCACCGTCGTACACCTTGTGCCGGATGCGCTGCCGCATCGGCGTGGTCACGAGCACCATGCCGCGGCGGGGCCGCACCGGCAGCCACGAGCCGAGCCGCCGCGCGACGTCACCCGACCACGGACCGGCCGCCACGACCACGTCGCCGGCGGGAACGTCACCCTGCGTGGTGGTGACCCCGGCCAGGCGGCCGCCGTCGAGCAGCGGGCCGGTCACCTCGACCCCCGTGCGGACCACGGCTCCCGCCCGGCGCGCGGAGGCGAGCAGCGCCTCCGCCGCGGCCACGGGCTGCACCTGTGCGTCCTGCGGGTAGTGCACCGCTCCGACGACGCCGGGGGCGAGGTCGGGCTCCATCTCCCGGGCCTGCCCGGGGGTGAGCTCCACCGCCTCGACGCCGGCCGCGCGCTGCGCGCTCGCGAAGGTGCGCAGCCCGTCCAGGCCGTCGCCGGAGGTGACCACGACCAGGCCGCCCTTGGCCTCGTGCTCGACCGACGGGAACCGGGGCCCGAGCTCGTCCGCGAGCTCGCCGGCCAGCTCCGCCCAGCGCCGCAACGACACCCGGGCCAGCTCCAGCTCCGCGCCGGGTCCCTTGTCCGAGACCAGCAGGTTGCCCTCGCCGTGCGCACTGGTGGCCGACGCCGCCGCGCCCCGGTCCAGCACGGTCACCCGTGCCCCGGCCCGGGCGAGGGACCGGGCGCACGCGGCGCCCACGATCCCGGCGCCGACGATCACCACGTCCGCGGTCACGTCCACCCCTCCTCCGTCGGCCGGCAGCCCGGTCGCCCTGTCCGCCTCATGCCTGCTGTCAGATTCCTGCTGTCAGTTGCTGCTGTCACACGCTGCTGTCACACGCTGCTGTCACGGGCCCCGCCGTCGCCGGGCCCGCTGTCCGCCGCGCCCCGTGCCGGGCGCTCCCGCTCAGTCCTCGGGCTTGCCCGCCCACGTGCCGAGCGAGTGCCCGATGTGCCGCTCCATGAGCGCCTTGGCGCCCGGGCCGTCGCCGGCCGCGAGCAGGTCGAGCAGCTCGTGGTGCTCCTGCGCGGAGCTGGCCAGGGTGCCGCTGGCGACCATCGTGGACAGCCCCAGCAGCCGCGCCCGGTCCCGCAGGTCGGCCACGATCTCGCCGGCCACCGGGTTGCCCAGCAGACCCATCAGCCGCAGGTGGAACGCCTGGTCGGCCTGCAGGTAGGCGACGAGGTCGCCCGTCCGTGCGCCCTCGACGATCTCGTCGGCGAGCGCACGGAACTCCCCGAGCTGCGCCACGGGGAACGACCTGGCGAGCCGTTCCATCCAGACCGGCTCGATCACGAGCCGGACCGCGGCGACGTGCCGCAGCGTCTGGTCGCTCACCCGCGTGACGCGGAATCCCTTGTTGCGCACCGCCTCCAGGAACCCGCGCCGCTCGAGGTCGAGCACGGCCTCCCGGACCGGCGTCGCGGACACGTCGAACCGCGCGGCCAACGTGGGCACCGAGACCAGCTCACCGGGCTCCAGCTCGCCGGCGACGATCGCCGCCACGAGGGCACGGTGCACCTGCTCGCGCAGGCTCGCGACCGGCGCGAGACGACGGACCGAGGGGGTCGATGATGCTGAGCTCATGGTGCTCTCCAGGGGTCGGGCTACGACAGTAGAATATTACACACGACGGAGAACTCGTCGTCAACGCCGCCAGAGGGTACCTGAGCGCAGCCCAGTTCGCCGGTCTTTCGCCCGCCAGAACCCGCGTTATTTCGCCGAAACGCGACGTTTACATTCACCCCGTCGACAGCACCGCTTCATCTCAGTAACATATCACGCATCACATATCGAAGGCGGGTCGGGTCGACGACGACCCCGCCGCGCCCGGGCCCTACCCGTACGACCACCCGACGCAAGTCACCGATCGAGAGGCCACACCGTGAAGCACCATCGGATCGCGACAGCAGCCATCGCCGTCGTCACGACTCTCACGCTCGCCGCGTGCGGCGGCGGCAGCAGCCAGAACGCCTCCTCCGGGGGCGGCGGGTTCACGGCCGAGCCCGCCACGGGCGGAACCGTCCACGTGCTGCAGAACGCCGACTTCTCCTACCTCGACCCGGCCCGCGGCTGGGACGGCGGGGTGAACAACTTCTACCGGCTCGTCTACCGCCAGCTCACGACCTCCGCCCCGGGCTCGTCGGACAACCCGACCGAGATCGTCCCGGACCTCGCCGAGTCCCTCGGTGAGGTGTCCGAGGACGGCCTGACCTGGACGTACACGCTCAAGGACGGGCTGAAGTTCGGCAACGGCGACCCCATCACCTCGGCCGAGGTGAAGTTCGGCATCTCCCGCGCCTGGGACCCGGAGATCGGCATCGGCTCCCCGTACCTCAAGCAGGTCATCGACGCCCCCGAGGGCTACGAGGGCCCGTACCGCACCGGCGACCTGCCGACCATCGAGACCCCGGACGAGAAGACGATCGTCTTCCACCTCAAGGAGCCGTTCCCCGAGTTCGACGCCGTGCTCTCCCAGGTGAACGCCACGCCGTTCCCGGAGGGCACCGGCGCCGGGGACGAGTTCATCCACGAGATCATCGCCTCGGGCCCCTACCAGCTCGCCGAGTACGTGCCGGGCAGCACCATCAAGCTCGAGCGCAACGAGAACTGGGACCCGGCCACCGACGAGGTGCGCGCCGCCAAGCCGGACGCCTGGGAGTTCACCATCGGCCTGGACCCGGCCACCATCGACGAGCGCCTGATCGCCGGGCAGGGGGCGGACGTCAACGCGATCGCCGGCACCGTCCAGCCCGCCACGCTCCCCCGCCTGCAGACGCCGCAGCTCAAGGAGCGCACGCTGCAGCTGCCGGGCATCTGCACCACGTACATGGGTCTGAACACCACCAAGAAGCCGCTCGACGACGTCCGGGTGCGCCAGGCCATCAGCTACGCCATCGACCGCAACGCCATCGTCAACGCGAGCGGCGGCACGCAGCTCGGCGAGCCGTCCACGACGATCCTGCCCAAGACCGTGGCCGGTCACAAGGACTTCGACCTGTACCCGTCCGCGGACGGCACGGGCGACGTCGAGGCCGCGCAGAAGCTGCTGGACGAGGCCGGGCTGTCCGACGGGTTCACCCTGACGCTCGACATCCGCGCCCAGGAGTCCATGCAGGCCCAGGGCGAGGCGGTCCAGCAGGCGCTGGAGCGCATCGGCATCACGGTCGAGCTCAACCTCATCGACACCGCCACCTACTACGAGACCATCGGCACCCCGTCGCAGCAGCACGACGCCGCCATCACCGGCTGGTGCCCGGACTGGGCCTCCTCGGCGGCCACCTTCATCCCGCCGCTGTTCGACGGCCGGAACATCTACGAGAAGGGCAACTCGAACCTCGCCCAGCTGAACGACGCGGACGTCAACGCCCGGATCGACGAGATCAAGGCGATGACCGACATCGACGCCGCCAACAAGGAGTGGGGCGACCTCGACGAGCAGATCCTCGAGCTGGCCCCGATCGTGCCGCTCATGGTCGCCAGGACCGTGTCGCTCCCCGGCGAGAACGTGACCGGCCTGTTCTCCTCGGCGAACGCGGCGACCGGCGGCATCGACTACGTCGGCGTCGGTCTCAAGGACCCTGAGAAGGGCTGATCCATGACGTCCTCCCCGACGGAGCTCACGGCCGCCCAGGCCGAGCCGGCCGGGACCGACGCCACCCCGCAGGCGCCGGCGGCAGCAGCCGCCGGCGCCGTCCGGGCGGGTGCCGGCGGTACCTGGCAGGCCCTGCGCCGCGACGTCGGCGCCATGCTCGGGCTCGGCTACATCGTGCTCGTCACCCTGGTGGCGATCCTCGCACCCGTGCTCACCTCGATCAGCGGCTGGACGCCGTACGCGTTCGACCAGAGCGCGATCGACCCCAACCTCGGCGGCATGCCCATCGGGCCCTGGGGCGGGGTCGGCGCCGAGCACTGGTTCGGCGTCGAGCCGGGCAGCGGCCGCGACATCTTCGCGCGCATCGTCTACGGCGCGCGGGTGTCCATGAGCATCGCGCTGTCCGCCACCGTGCTGACCACGGTGCTGGGCGTCTCGCTCGGGCTCGTGGCCGGGTACTTCGGCGGCCGGGTCGACCTGGTGATCTCGCGCGTCATGGACTTCCTCATGGCCTTCCCGGCGCTGATCTTCATGATCGCCGTGCTGTCGGCCCTGCCGGCGAGCAACAGGTCCACGCTGCTTGTCGTGGTCATCTCCGTGTTCGGCTGGCCCTACCTGGCGCGCATCGTGCGCGGGCAGACCATGTCCCTGGCCCAGCGCGAGTTCGTCGAGGCGGCCCGGGCGGCGGGCGCGAGCGGCACGCGCATCGTGTTCCGCGAGATCCTGCCCAACCTGCGCTCCACCATCATCGTCATGGCCACGCTCGCCGTGCCCGGCTACATCGGCACCGAGGCCGGGCTGTCGTTCCTCGGCGTCGGCGTGGTGCCGCCCGCGCCCAGCTGGGGCCAGATGATCGCCGCGTCCGTGAAGTGGTACGCCGTCGACCCCGCGTACTTCGTCTTCCCCGGCGCGTGCCTGTTCCTGCTCGTGCTCTCGTTCACCGTGCTCGGCGACCGCCTGCGCGCCGTCGTCGACGCCCAGGAGGGTCGCTGATGCCAAGGTTCCTGCTGACCCGGATCACGTCGGGACTCGGCGTGCTGCTGCTCGTGTGCCTGTTCACGTTCGTGGTCTTCTTCGCGCTCTCGCCGGACCCTGCGGTACAGATCTGCGGCAAGAACTGCACGCCCGAGGTCATCGACCAGATCCGCGGCAACCTCGGGCTGGACCAGCCGTTCTGGACCCAGTTCTTCCACTTCGTCGTCGGCATCTTCGCGGGCCGCACCTACGGCGAGGGCGCGGGCGCGATCGAGTGTGCCGCCCCGTGCCTGGGCTACTCGTTCCAGTCCAGCCAGGCCGTGTGGGACATGATCGTGCAGCGCCTGCCCGTCTCGGCCACCATCGCGGTGGGCGCGGCCGTGCTGTGGCTGCTCGCCGGGCTGGCCGGCGGCCTGCTCAGCGCCGTCAAGGAGGGCACCTTCCTCGACCGGTTCACCACCGGCCTGACACTGACCAGCATGTCCATCCCCAACTACGTGCTCGCGCTCGTGCTGCAGTACGTGCTGGTGGTCCAGCTGCAGTGGCTGCCGTTCCCGCAGGCCGTCGCGTTCCTCGACGACCCCGGGCAGTGGTTCGCGAACTTCGTCATGCCGTGGATCGTGCTCGCCGTCGGCTACGCGGCGTCCTACACGCGACTCACCCGGGCCAACGTGCTCGACGTGCTGCGTGAGAACTACGTACGCACGGCCTACGCCAAGGGCCTGGCGCAGCCGCTGGTCTGGCGCCGGCACGCGCTGCGCCCCGCGCTGACGCCGATCGTCACGATCTTCGGGATGGACTTCGCCGGCCTGCTCGGCGGGGCGCTCATCACCGAGACCGTCTTCGGCATCAACGGCGTGGGCAAGATGGCCGCCGACTCCATCGCCCGCAACGACCAGCCGGTGATCATGGGCGTCACCCTGCTGGCCGGGTTCCTCGTCGTGGTCGGCAACATCGTGGTCGACGTCGTGTACACCGCCATCGACCCGAGAGTGCGGGTGAACGCATGAGCCTGCTGACGGTACGTGACCTCACGGTCACCTTCCCCACCCCGCGCGGGCCGCTCGACGCCGTCCGCTCCCTCGACCTGGACCTGGAACCCGGCGGTGCCCTGGGCATCGTGGGCGAGTCCGGCTCCGGCAAGTCCATGACCAGCCTCGCGATCATGGGCCTGCTGCCCCGCGCCGCACGCCGCACGGGCAGCGTGCTGCTGGGCGACCAGGAGCTCGTCGGGATGTCCGAGGCCGGGCTGCGCCGGGTGCGGGGTGACCGCGTCGCGATGGTCTTCCAGGACCCGCTCTCCTCCCTCAACCCCTACTACACCGTGGGCCTCCAGATCGAGGAGGCCTACCGGGCGCACCGGCCCGGCACCACGCGGCGCGTCGCCCGGCGGGTCGCGATCGAGGCGCTGGAACGCGTGCACATCCGCGACGCCGCCCGGCGCGTGGACCACTACCCGCACCAGTTCTCCGGCGGCATGCGCCAGCGCGTCATGATCGCCATGGCCCTGAGCACCGAGCCCGAGCTGCTCATCGCCGACGAGCCCACCACGGCGCTCGACGTCACCGTGCAGGCGCAGATCCTCGACCTGCTGCAGGAGATCCGGCGCGAGACCGGCACCGGCCTGGTGCTGATCACGCACGACCTGGCCGTGGTCAGCGAGGTCACCGACCACATCGTCGTCATGAAGGACGGCGAGTGCGTCGAGCGCGGTGCGGTCGAGCAGATCTTCACCGACCCCCGGCACCCCTACACCCGGGCGCTGCTCGACGCCGTGCCGCGCATCGACGACGAGATCGGCGAGCTGCGGGCGGTCACGAGCGCACCGAACGAGAAGGACGGAGGTGCCGCATGAGCACCCCCCTGCTGAGAGCCACCCACCTCGTCAAGGAGTTCCCCGTCCTGGGTACGGGCGGGCTGCTGCGCCGTCCGGACACCTTCCGGGCCGTGGACGACGTGAGCTTCGAGATCCACCCGGGCGACACGCTCGCCCTGGTGGGCGAGTCGGGCTCGGGCAAGTCGACGACGGCGCGGCTGGCCGCCCGGCTGCTGGACGCCACCTCGGGCACCGTGGAGCTCGACGGCGAGGACGTGACCCGGCTGGGCCGGGCCGACCTGCGCCGGTTCCGCAGCGACGTGCAGGTGGTCTTCCAGGACCCGTTCTCGTCGCTCAACCCGCGGCACACCGTGGAGCGCATCGTCACCGCTCCCCTGGTCTACCAGCAGCGCAGCATTCCCGGCGGGGCCCGCGCGTTCACCCGGTCGCTCATGGAGCGGGTGGGGCTGGACCCGGACCACTCGCAGAAGTACCCGGCGCAGTTCTCCGGCGGGCAGGCGCAGCGCATCGGCATCGCCCGTGCGCTCGCCGTCGGGCCGCGCGTCGTCGTGTGCGACGAGGCCGTCTCGGCCCTGGACGTCTCCGTCCAGGCGCAGGTCATCAACCTGCTGCGCGACCTGCAGCGGGAAGAGGGCCTGACCTACCTCTTCATCGCGCACGACCTGGCGGTGGTGCGGCAGATCGCCACCCGGGTCGCGGTGATGACGCAGGGCCGCATCGTCGAGCAGGGCGACCGGGACGCCGTCTTCGACAGCCCGCGGCACGAGTACACGCGCAAGCTGCTCGACGCCGTGCCCCGCATCCGTCCCGAGTGGGAGGCTCAGCGGCGGCGCAACGCGGCGCTCGCCGCGGAGGGGGCCCGATGAGCGCCGCCTGGACCACGTACCTGCTGCCCGGCATCGGCGTCCGCGAGCGCCGCCTCGCCGTGCCGCTGGACCGGAGCGGCCGCCTGCGCGGGGAGGTGTCGTTGCTGGTCCGCGAGCTGGTGGACCCGACGCGGCGCGACGAGGACCTGCCCCTGCTGGTGTACCTGCAGGGCGGGCCGGGCGGGGCCAACCCGCGGCCGCTGCGCCGGGACGGCTGGCTGGACGTGGCGCTGCGCGACCACCGCGTGGTGCTGGTGGACCAGCGCGGCACGGGCGGCAGCTCACCGCTGGACGGCGAGGCGGTGGCCGGGCTGGACGCCCGTGCAGGGGCCGACCTGCTGGCGTGCCACAGGGCCGACTCGATCGTGGCCGACCTGGAGGACGTGCGCCACCAGGTGTACGGCGGGCGGCCGTGGACGACGCTCGCGCAGAGCTTCGGCGGCTGGATCACCCTGACGTACCTGTCCTTCGCCCCGGAGGCGCTGCGCGCCTGCTACGTGGCGGGCGGCATCCCGGGCACGCCGCCCGACGCCGCGGAGGTCTACCGCCGCACGTTCGGCCGGGTGGCGGCCAGGACCGCGGAGTTCTACCGGCGCTACCCGGCCGACGTCGAGGCCGTGGCCGCCATCGCGGACCGGCTCGCGCAGGGCGACGTCCTGCTGCCGGACGGCGACGTGCTGACCGTCCACCGGTTCCAGTCCATGGGCATCGACCTGGGCATGAAGCCGGGGCCGGAGCGCCTGCACTGGTTCGTCGAGAAGGCGTTCGCCGCGCCGGGCCGGCTCTCGGCGGGGTTCCTGCAGGAGGCAATGGTGCGCACGGCGCAGGCCGACGGCCCCCTGTTCTGGACGCTGCAGGAGTCGATCTACGGGCACGGCGTGGGCGGACCCACGGGCTGGGCGGCGCAGGCCGAGCGCGACCGGCGCCCGGAGTTCGGACCGGACCGGCGTCCGCTGCTGTTCACGGGCGAGATGGCGTTCCCGTGGATGTTCGACGAGATCCGCCTGCTGCGCCCGTTCGCGGGTGCGGTGCACGAGCTGGCGGCGCGCCAGGAGTGGCCGCCGCTGTACGACCTGGACCGTCTGGCGGCCAACGAGGTGCCCCTGGCGGCCGTCGTCTACCACGACGACATGTTCGTGGACTGCGGCCTGCAGCTCGACACGCTCTCGCGGGTCGGGTCGGCGCAGGCGTGGGTCACCAACGAGTACGAGCACGACGGGATCGGCGACGGGCGGGTGCTGGAGCGCCTGCGGGAGCTGGTCCGCGACCGAGGAGGAGAGATTCGATGACGAACCCGGAACGCCCGCCGTACGCGGGAACGCGTGCGCCGCGCCTGGTCGAGAGCGGCGGCTTCAACGACTACATGGCACGCGGCTGGGGAGCGCCCGACGTCGTCGTGCCGCTGCCCGCGGGTGCGGCCGAGGCCGCGGCCGCGCACCGTGCACGCCTCTCGGAGCGCATCGGCGCGGCCGACATCGTGGTGGGCGCGGGCAGTGCCGCCCTGCGCAACGGGGACGTGCAGTACGGCTTCCGCGCCGACAGCGACTTCGTGTGGCTCACGGGTGCGCAGGCCGAGGCCGGTGTGCTGGTCCTGCGCGCCGTCGGCGGCGGCCACGACGCGACGCTCTACCTGCCGCCGCCCGCCAAGCCCGGCGACCCCGCGTTCTTCGGCAACGCGGCGTACGGCGAGCTCTGGGTGGGACCGTCGCCCGACCTGGCCGCGTGGGCCGAGGCGCTCGGCATCCCGGTCGAGCCGCTGTCCGCGCTGGACGGCGTCCTGGAGGGCCTGGGCGGGGCGCTCGCCACGCCGTCGGTGGACACCGACGTGGTGCGCCGGTTCGGTCTGAAGCCGTCGGAGGACCTGTCCCGGGCGCTGTCCGACCTGCGGATGATCAAGGACGACTGGGAGGTCGCCCAGCTCCGGGAGGCCGTGGACCACACGGTCACCGGGTTCGAGGCCGTGGTGGCCGAGCTGCCGCGCGCGATCGGCGGGCTCGGCGAACGCTGGCTCCAGGGCACCTTCGACCGGCACGCCCGCACGTTCGGCAACGGCCCCGGCTACTCGACGATCGTCGGCTCCGGTCCGCACGCCCCGACCCTGCACTGGGTGCGCTGCGACGGGCCCGTGCTGCCCGACATGCCGCTGCTGCTCGACATGGGCGTCGAGGCGAGCTCGCTGTACACGGCGGACGTGACGCGCACCGTGCCGCCGACGGGCACGTTCAGCACGGTGCAGCGGCAGGTGCACGACCTGGTCGAGAAGGCGCACCGCGCCGGCATGGCCCAGATCCGGCCGGGCGTGGAGTACCTCGACTTCCACTTCGCCGCGATGGAGGTGATCGCCCAGGGCCTGCACGACTGGGGGCTGCTGGACGTGTCGGTCGACGAGGCCCTGTCCCCCGGCGGGCAGCAGCACCGGCGCTGGCTGGTCTGCGGCGTCGGGCACCACCTGGGGCTGGACGTGCACGACTGCGCCCACTCCGACTACGCCGCCTACCAGGCCGCGCCCCTGGCCCCCGGGGTGGTGATGACGGTCGAGCCGGGCCTGTACTTCCACGCCCACGACGAGACCGTGCCGCCCGAGCTGCGGGGCATCGGCGTCCGCCTGGAGGATGACCTGCTCGTCACGGCCGACGGCGCCGAGGTGCTCTCGGACGCGCTGCCGATCGACGCCGCCGGCATCGAGCGCTGGACCGCGGAACGGCTCGGCGATGGCTGAGGCCGTGCTCCCCGCCCCGAGCCGCCCCACCGTCCCCGCCCGGATGGCCGAACCGTTCGGCCTGGACGCCGTCGCGCTGCACGAGGGGATCTTCACGCGGGCCCGGGACCAGGTGCTGCACCTGGCGCGCGTCTACCCCGTCGACCGGCTCCTCGCCGTCTTCCGCGCCAACGCCGGCCTGGACACCCGCGGCGCACTGCCGCCGGGCGGCTGGGAGGACTTCGGCCACGCCGACGAGGAGGCGTGGGGCCCCGACGACTACCCCGGCCGCGAGGCCGCTCCCACGGCCAACCTGCTGCGCGGTCACTACGCCGGCCACTTCCTGTCGATGCTGGCGATGGCGGCGGGCGGTGCGGACGACGACGTCGTGCGCGCCGAGCTGCGCGCCAAGGTCGACGAGATGGTCGAGGGGCTGCGGGAGGTCCAGGAGGCGCTCGCGGCCACCGGCCGGTACAGCCACCCGGGGTTCCTGGCCGCGTACGGCGAGTGGCAGTTCTCCCGCCTGGAGCACCTCGCTCCCTACGGCGAGATCTGGGCGCCGTACTACACGTGCCACAAGATCATGGCGGGCCTGCTCGACGCGCACCGGCACACGGGCTCGGCCACCGCGCTGGAGGTGGCAGCGGCGATGGGGCGCTGGGTGCACGGCCGGCTCTCCGTGCTGCCGGCCGAGCAGCGCGCCGCCATGTGGGCCCTGTACATCGCGGGCGAGGCGGGCGGCATGAACGAGGTGCTGTGCGAGCTCGCGGTCCGCACCGGCGAGGAGATCTTCGTCGGGACGGCCCGCCTGTTCGACCTGGACTCCCTGCTGGACGCCGCCGCCGAGGGCCGGGACGTGCTGGACGGCATGCACGCCAACCAGCACGCCGCCACGCTCCTGGGCTACCTGGCCCTGCACGACCTGACGGGCGAGGCGCGCTACCGCGACGCCGTCGTCCACGTCTGGGACATGCTCGTGCCCGGCCGCACGTTCGCCCACGGCGGCTCGGGCGAGAACGAGCTGTGGGGACCGGCCGGCGCCGTGGCCCGCGACATCGGCACCCGCAACGCCGAGACCTGCGTGGCCTACAACATGCTCAAGCTCGCCCGCGCGCTGTTCGAGCGCACCGGTGACGCGCGGTACGCCGCGTACCACGAGCGGGCCGTCACCAACCAGGTGCTCGGCTCGCGGCGGGACGCCGACTCCGACGACTCCCCCGAGGTCACCTACATGTTCCCGGTCCACCCGGGAGCCCTGCGCGAGTACGACAACGTGGGCACGTGCTGCGGCGGCACGGGGCTGGAGAACCACGTCAAGTACCAGGACTCGGTGTACTTCCGGTCCGTGCCGGGCGCCGCGCGCACGCTCTGGGTCAACCTGTACGTGGCCTCGGCGCTGGACTGGGCCGAGCAGGACGTGCGGGTGGTCCAGGAGACCGCCTACCCGCTGGAGGGCACCAGCCGGATCACGGTCGACGCGACCGGCGACCTCGAGCTGCGCCTGCGGGTGCCGGACCAGGCCGGGTTCGGCGTGCGCGTCGACGGCGAGGCGCAGCCCGTCCGGGCCGAGGGCGGGTACGTCGTGCTGCGGCGCGACTGGACCCCCGGCACGGTGGTCGAGATCGCCCTGCCGCTGGCCCTGCGCGAGGTGCCCGCGCCGGACGACCCGTCGCTGGTCACCCTGGAGCTCGGGCCGACCGTGCTGCTGGCACGCAGCGAGGCCACGACCTGGTTGCCGCTGTCCGCCGCGACGTGGCGGCGTCTGGACGGGACCCTCGACGCCCCGCTGGACCCGGTCGGCGACGGCACGTGGCGGCTGGGCGACCTGGTCCTGGAACCGGCGTGGTCCGGGTCCGACGCCCGCTACCACATGTACCTGCGCCGCTCGGACGCCCGCATCGCGTTCGCCGGGGCACGCACCAACGTACCGAACGTCGCGCGCGAGGACGGCCGTACCTTCCTCGACGTGCTCTGGTCGGACGGCGGCTTCGCCTCCCGGGCCGGCCTGCTCCGGGCGGTGCTGCGCACCACCCGCGAGTTCGTGGACCTCGGGCTGCTCGGCGCCGCCGAGGCGGAGGCCGTCCTGGAGGCCGCCGTCCGCTCGTCCGTCGGCGAGGTCACGGACACGGCGGCCGAGGCCGCGTTCCTCGCCGAGGCGCAGGCGGACCTGCGGACCACGGCTCGCGCCGGGTCCGCTCCCCGCGTCGACCTCGTCGCGGCGACGACCCCCGCCGTCACGGGCTGGTACCGCCGGCCGGCCGAGCTCACCGTGACGGCCCGCGCCGACGCCGGTGAGCCCACGGTCGAGACCCGGGTCGGCGACGCGCCCTGGACCCCGGCGGGGGCGGAACCGCTGGTCGTGGGCGACGGCGTGCACACCGTGCGGGCGCGGGCGACCGACCGCGACGGACGCGAGCGGCACGTCGTCCGCGAGGTGAGCGTCGACACCGCACCGCCGGTGACCACCGCGACCGTCCGGCGCCTCGGTGCCCGCGGCGTCGAGATCAACCTGACGGCCACCGACGACGTCTCCGGTGTGGACAGCATCCGCTGGAAGGGACCCGACACGTTCTGGGCCACCTTCCGGGAACCGTTCACGCGGGCGCTGTCCGACGAGCCCCAGGTCATCGAGTTCACCGCGACCGACCGCGCGGGCAACGCGGAACCGGTCCGCACCCTGGTGCTCCCGCCCGCCGGCTGACCCCGGCACCCGCCGTGCAGGTCGTTCCGGTGACCTGCACGGCGGGCGGCGCCGGACGCGACCAGCCGACCCGCCCACGGGCGACGGTCCGGCCCCTGGACCGGCCCACGAGCCGGGATGTCAGTGGCGGCGCCTACGGTCGTCCCATGAGCGAGCCACGGCCCTTCACGATCGACGTCCCGGACGACGTCCTGACCGACCTGCGCGAGCGCCTGGCCCGCAGCCGCATCCCCGACGACTCGCCACGGCGGCCGCCGTCGGGCATGACGGCCGGCTACCTGCGCGAGCTGGTGGAGCACTGGATCGGCTGGGACTGGCGGGCGCGGGAGGCGTGGCTCAACGAGCACCCGCAGTTCACGGCCCGGATCGACGACGTCGACCTGCACTTCGTCCACCGCCGCTCGGACCGGGCGGACGCCCCCGCGCTGCTCGTGATGCACGGGTGGCCGCACACGTTCGCGCTCCAGCTCGACTTCGCCGACCTCCTGCCCGACGTCCACGTGGTCGTGGCGAGCCTGCCCGGCTTCGCGTTCTCCTCGCCCTACGCGAAGGGGGCGATGACGGAGACGCGGCTCGCGGCCACGATGCACGCGCTGATGACCGACGTGCTGGGCTACGGGCGGTACGTCACCTACGGCGAGGACGTGACCGCGAACGTCAGCGACCTCGTCGCGGCACGGTACCCGGAGCACGTGGCGGGCATCGTCGCCACCCACGCGCACTTCCCCACCCCGCAGGAGCGGGCGGCCGACGACGACCGGGCGGTCCGCGACTTCTTCGCCCGGATCGCCGCGCGGCACACGGCCGACGGCGCCTACGGGCACGTCCAGGCCACCCGGCCCGACACGCTGGCGACGGCTCTCGACGACTCCCCGGCCGGCCTGCTGGCCTGGCTGACCGAGAAGCTCGTCGAGTGGAGCGACACGCCGCCGGGTGACCCACGCGCGGTGGAGCGCCGCATCTCGCGCGACCGCATCCTCACCGAGGCCACCATCTACTGGGTCACCCGGACGATCGCGTCGTCGTTCCGGCCGTACTACGAGGGCGCCGACCAGCCGGGACCGATCCCGCCGACGACCGTGCCCGCGGCCGTGCTCGTCCAGCGGCACGAGGCGGACTACCCCGAGTCGCTCGCGCGCCGTCACTACCTCGACCTGCGCACGTTCGACCGGCTCGTCGAGGGCGGCCACTTCACGGTCGGCGAGGTGCCCGGGGAGATGGCGGCGCGCGTCCGGCAGTTCCTCCGGTCGCTGGAGCCGCGGTGAGGAGCAGGCAGCCTCAGGCCACCGGCTCCAGCCGGATCACCGGGAACTTGCGGTCGGTGTGGGTCTCGTACTCCTTGGCGTCCGGCCAGTACTCCGCCCAGAGGCCGTACAGGCGCTCCCACTCGGTGTCCCCGGGGCGGACGACGTCCGCCTTCGCGCGCAGGGTCCGGTCCCCCACCTCGATGGTCACCTCGGCGGGGCCGTCCTCGACGTTCGCGACCCAGGCCGGGTCCTTCGGCGCGCCACCCATCGACCCGACGACCAGGTAGGCGTCGCCGTCGGTCGCGGCCACCAGCGGCGTGATCCGCTCCGTGCCGCTGACGCGCCCGACGTGGTGCAGCAGCACGAGGCGCTTGCCCAGGAAGTGCCCTCCGGCGACGTCGGCGCCCAGCACGCCCGCGTTCGCCCGGAACGCCTCGATGATCTGAGTGTTCATGTCTGCCATGTCGTCCTCCTCGTCCGCCCGCCGGCGACCCGGCGGAAACCTAACCGGACTTTACCCCGGTTAACGCTCCGGCGATAGCATCCGCCCATGAGCACACCCATGACGTGGGGCACACCGCAGCCCGAGCGCGCGGACGCCGCGCGCAACCGGCAGGTGCTGCTCGCCACGGCACGGGAGCTGCTGGCGGAGGCGGGCCCCGAGTGCCTCACCATGGACCTGCTCGCCGAACGGTCGGGGCTCGGCAAGGGCACGGTGTTCCGGCGCTTCGGCAGCCGCGCGGGGATCTTCCAGGCCGTCCTCGACGACGCCGAGCGCGACCTGCAGCAGCAGGTGCTCAGCGGGCCGCC
This sequence comes from Promicromonospora sp. NPDC050880, assembly GCF_044456525.1. Lineage (NCBI taxonomy): Bacteria > Bacillati > Actinomycetota > Actinomycetes > Micrococcales > Promicromonosporaceae > Promicromonospora > Promicromonospora sp. NPDC050880. The sequence continues at coordinate 185,752 of NZ_JBITFV010000008.1, read as the reverse complement.
CCCGCTCGGCCCGGGCGCACCCCCGGTCGACCGGCTGATCGCCTACGGCACGGCCCGCATCCGCTTTCTCGCCGAGCACCGGGCCGTCGCGCGCGCGACGATCGACGGCCGCGGCTCGGCCGAGCGGAGGCCACCCCTGACCGAGATCCATCTCCGGGTGCTGCTGCGCGAGGCGGCCCCGGCGGGCGCGGACGTCGACGTGCTGGCCGCACAGCTCACGTACGCGCTCGACGGGCCGCTGCTGCTCCAGCTCGTCGCGGGCCCGGACCTGGCCCGGGGCACCGAGCGGTTCGAGTCGGGCTGGCGCTACCTGGTCGAGCGCCTGTGCGGCCCGCCGGACGGCCGCCACGAAGACGGCCGGCCCGGCTGAGGCACCGCCTCCTCACGCGTGCGTCGGCGCCTCGTGCCGGGCGTGCTCGGCGGGTTCGAGCTGGAAGGTCGAGTGCTCCACGGACACGTCGAACTGGGTGGCCACGCACCGCTGGAGCGCGTCGAGCACGGGCGGCGCGTGCCCGTCCCGGAAGCAGGCGTCCCGCACCACGACGTGCGCGCTGATGGTGGGCAGGCCGGTAGCGACCAGCGACGCGTGCAGGTCGTGCACGGACTCGACGTTCTCCACCTCCAGCAGCCGGGCGCGCACCTGCTCCAGGTCGATGCCGGGCGGCGTGGCCTCCAGCAGCACGTTCGCCGACTCCACCAGGAGCCGCACGGCCCGGGGCAGGATCAGGACGGCGATGACGAGCCCCGCGACGGCGTCGGCCCGCTGCCACCCGGTGGTCGCGATGACCACCGCGGCGACGATCACCGCGACCGAACCCAGCGCGTCGTTCACGACCTCCAGGAATGCGGCACGCAGGTTGAGCGACGCCGACCTGCCCCCCGCCAGCACCAGCAGGGCCACGACGTTGCCCGCCAGGCCCACGACGCCGAACACCAGCAGCCCCGGCCCCGGCGCCTCGGCCGGCCCGACGAGGCGGCTCACCCCCTCGACGAGCGCGTACACGCCGACGGCGAGGAGCACGGCGGCCTGGGCGAGCGCCGCAAGGATCTCGGCCCGCCGGAAGCCCCAGGTCCGCCGCGGCGAGGGCGGGCGCAGGGCGAGCGAGGCGGCGAACAGCGCGATGGCCAGCCCCGCGACGTCGGTCAGCATGTGCGCGGTGTCGACCAGCAGCGCGAGGCTGCCGGTCAGCACCGCACCGACGGCCTGGGCCAGGAACACCGCAGCCGTGATGCCGAACGCGACGGCGAGCCGGCGGCGGTTGCCCTCCTCGCCCGCGGCGCCGTGCGCGTGCCCGTGCGCGCCGTGGTGGTGGTCGGCCATGGTTCGCTACCTCTCGTCCTCGGTGCCGTGGTCGTGGGCACCCGCCGGGGCTCCCGTCAGCGCGAGCAGCCGCTCGGCCGCGGCCAGCACGTCGAGCATCCGCTCCGGGTGGGTCAACGAGTAGACCGATGCCCGGCCCTGCGGCCGGGACTCGACCAGACCGCAGTCACGCAGGCAGGCGAGATGTTTCGAGACGGTCGACTGCGCGAGCCCCAGGTGACCGGTCAGGTCCACGACCCGGTGCTCACCCAGCCGCAGGTGCTGCAGGATCACGAGCCGTGACGGGTCCGCGAACGCGTGGAACAGGTCCGCGGACGCCGCCGGCGACTCCAGGACCGACTCGTCACCCAACCCGTCGCCCAACTCATCGTCTACAGCCTCTGTCATCGCCATATGGCGATGCTAACACCCGGCCGCGACGCGGGCACCCCAGGCGACCGCCGCCGCGTCGAGCAGGTCGCCCCACGGCGTCGGGCGCACGCCGAGCACAGGAACCAGCGCGCGGGCAGAGCTATTAGTCATACAGGTTGCTGACTTGTATGCTCGAACTACCCATCCGCAAAGGAGCGACATGACCTACCAGCCCGATGCCGTCCGGACCGTGCGGCTCTCGACCGTCACCCTTCCGCTGGCCACCGCGATCTCCGACGCCAAGGTCTTCACCGGCCGGCAGAAGCCCATGACCGAGGTCGTGTTCCTGCTCGCGGAGATCACCACCGAGCAGGGGTTCGAGGGCCTCGGGTTCTCCTACTCCAAGCGCGCCGGCGGCCCGGCCCAGTACGCGCACGCCAAGGAGGTGGCGCAGGCCGCCGTCGGCGAGGACCCCAACGACATCGCCAAGCTCTACACCAAGCTGCTCTGGGCGGGCGCCTCCGTGGGCCGGTCCGGCGTCGCGACGCAGGCGCTCGCCGCGATCGACATCGCCCTGTACGACCTCAAGGCCAAGCGCGCCGGGCTGCCGCTGGCCAAGCTGCTCGGTGCGCACCGCGACTCCGTGCGCACCTACAACACCTCGGGCGGCTTCCTCAACGCGAGCATCGACGAGGTCAAGGACCGCGCGAGCCGGTCCATCGCCGAGGGCATCGGCGGCATCAAGATCAAGGTCGGCCTGCCCGAGGGCGCCACAGACCTGGCCCGGGTCGAGGCCGTCCGCGAGCACATCGGCCCCGACGTTCCGCTCATGGTCGACGCCAACCAGCAGTGGGACCGCACCACCGCCCTCCGGATGGGCCGCCGCCTGGAGCAGTACGACCTCGTCTGGATCGAGGAGCCGCTGGACGCCTACGACGCCGAAGGGCACGCCGCGCTCGCCACCGCGCTCGACACGCCGATCGCCACGGGCGAGATGCTCGCGTCGGTCGCCGAGCACGAACGCCTGATCGCCACCCGTGCGTGCGACATCATCCAGCCCGACGCCCCGCGCGTCGGCGGCATCACGCAGTTCCTGCGGCTGCTCACCCTGGCCGACCAGGCGGGCCTGGACCTCGCACCGCACTTCGCGATGGAGATCCACCTGCACCTGGCCGCCACCTACCCGCGCGAGCCGTGGGTGGAGCACTTCGACTGGCTGGACCCGCTGTTCAACGAGCGGCTGGAGACGAAGGACGGCCGCATGCTCGTCCCCGACCGTCTCGGCCTGGGTGTCACGTTCAGCGACCAGGCCCGCGCCTGGACCACGGACACGGCACTGTTCGGCCCGTCCTGATCCCCCGCCGCACGGGCGGCACGAGCACGCACCGAGATGGAAGCATGAGGCCATGGCCCGGACGCTGAGCGGAACCCTCGTCGAGACCCTGCGCACGCGCATCGCCAACGGCGACATCGCCCCGGGCGAGAAGCTGCCCAGCGAACCGCGCCTCGCCGTCGAGCACCAGGTCAGCCGCACGGTGGTGCGCGAGGCCATCGCCCGGCTGAACCTGGAGGGCCTCGTGCACACCCGGCGGGGCAGCGGCAGCTACGTCCTGACCCCGCCGGCCGACGACGCCGCCCCCGTCGCCCGCTCCCTGGCCGACCGGATCGCCCTGGTGGAATACCGCACCGCGCTGGAGACCGAGGCCGCGGCGCTCGCCGCCGCCCGGCGCACGCCTGCGCAGCTCGCGGCCCTCGGCGACCGGCTGGACGCGCTGGCGTCGGCCCATGCACATCCGGCCACGGCCGTGCAGCACGACTTCGCGTTCCACCGCCTGGTGGCCGAGGCGGCGGGCAACAGGTTTCTCCTGGAGGCCCTGGACCGGCTCGGCCCGCAGATGATCGCGATGCCGCGGGGCCGGCTCGCGCCGTCCGAGGGCGCCCGGAGCGGTGACGCGCACGACGGCGGCCGGTTCGCCGCCGTCGTCCACGAGCACCGCGCCGTCCTCGACGCGCTCACCGCGCAGGACCCGCTCACCGCGGCCGCGGCGATGCGGCTCCACCTGACCTCCACCCGCCACCGACTGGAGGCGGAGGCCCCCACCGCCTGACCCCGGCGGCGGGGGTGAGCCGGGCGTCAGCGCCGGGGTTTCACCGCCAGCACCGGGTGGTCGGCCTGGAGCAGGATGCGCTGGGCCACCGAGCCCATGATGAACTTGCCGACCGTGCTGCGGCGGCGCAGGCCGATCACGATCAGCGAGGCGTCGTGCTCGGCCGCGAGGTCCAGGATCTCGTCGGTGAAGTCGTCGCGGTGCGCGCCACGGACCACCCGTGCCCGCACCCCTGCCTCCTGGGCCGGCGCCAGCACCCGGCCCAGGTCCTCGTCGGAGGCGACCGTGGTCTCCACGAGGGACCCCTCCCGTGCCGAGTTGAGGACCAGCAGGTCCTCACCGCGCAGCCTCGCCTCGGCGACGGCCGCGCGCACGGCGGCCTCCCCCGCGGGCGTCGGGACGTACCCCACGACGATGCTCATACGGACTCTTCCTCTCGGTTCTTCGGGGACCCGGCCTCGACCGGCGCGGTCCGCCGGGCACGGACCGAACGGATCAGGGGCAGCACGGCCACCACCACGAACGCGACCAGGAGCGTCGCGGAGATGGGGCGCGTGAGGAAGCCCGCGGCCGAGCCGTCGAACAGGAGCAGCGAGCGCCGCAGGCTGTCCTCCAGCAGGGAGCCCAGCACGAACGCCAGCACCAGCGGCCCGGGCTCGAAGCCGAGCTTCTTCATGAGGTAGCCGACGGCGCCGAAGACGACCACCAGGAGCACGTCGAACACCGAGTTGTTGATGGTGTAGGCGCCGATCATCGTGATCAGCGCGGTGACCGGCGCGAGGATGGCGGCCCGCACCCGCAGGATGCGGACGAAGACGCCGACCAGCGGGATGGACATGATCAGCAGCAGCACGTTGCCGATGTACATCGAGTTGACGACGCCCCAGAACAGCTCGGGGTGCTGGGAGACGAGCTGCGGGCCGGGGGTGATGCCCTGGATGAGCAGCGCCCCGAACATCAGCGCCATCGTCGCGTTGGCGGGGATGCCGAGCGTGAGCAGCGGGATGAACGAGCTGGTCGCGGCGGCGTTGTTCGCCGTCTCCGGGCCGGCCACACCATCGATGGCGCCCTTGCCGAACCGGCTCGGGTCCTTCGCGCGCTTCTTCTCCGCGGCGTAGGCGGCCATCGAGGCGATGGTGGCGCCGCCGCCGGGCAGGATACCCAGGAAGAAGCCGAGCACCGACCCGCGGGTGACGGCGCCCGAGGACTCCTTGAGGTCCTTGCGCGACGGCCAGACGTTGGCGACCTTGCCCGGCGCCTGCACGGCACGGTGCCGCTCCTCCAGGTTGTAGAGGATCTCGCCCAGGCCGAACAGGCCCATGGCGACGGGGACGAAGTCGATGCCGTCGGCCAGGCTCAGGTTGCCGAACGTGAAGCGTTCGGCGCCGGTGAAGGCGTCGCGGCCCACGGTGGCCAGCAGCAGGCCGATCGCGGCCGCCACGAGCGCCTTCACCCGCGCGCCGGACGCGATGGTGGAGACCAGCAGGATGCCGAGCAGGGCCAGCGCGGCGTACTCGGGCGGCCCGAAGTCGAGTGCGAAGCCCGCCACCAGCGGCGCGAGGAACGTGAGCCCGACGATGGCCACGGTGCCGCCGACGAACGAGCCGACGGCCGCCACGCCGAGCGCGGTGCCCGCCCGGCCCTGCCGGGCGAGCGCATGACCGTCGAGCACCGTGACCACCGAGCTGGCCTCGCCGGGCAGGCGCAGCAGCACCGAGGTGATGGTGCCGCCGTACTGGGCGCCGTAGAAGATGCCGGCGAGCATGATGATCGCGGTGACGGGCTCCACGCCGTACGTCAGCGGGAGCAGGATGGCGATGGTGGCCGCCGGGCCGAGGCCCGGCAGCACCCCGATGAGCATGCCGATGACCACCCCGAGCAGGCAGTACAGGAGGTTCGTCGGTTCCAGCACGACGGCGAACCCGGCGGCGACGTTCTGCAGCGATTCCACGTGCTACTTCCCTTGCGGATCAGAGCGGGGGCGGGTCAGAAGAGGTGCGGGACGGTGGTGCCGAGCGCCCCGACGAAGACCCCGTAGAGCGCGCCCACGACCAGCACCGAGAACAGGACGGCGGACCGCCACGACTCGCCGCCGAGGAACTTCATCCACACGAGGCTCAGCAGCAGCGCCGGGATCTCGAACCCGATCACGGGCAGCAGCGCCACGAGGCCCAGCAGGGTCACGAGGCCGACCAGCGACAACCACGAGTACCGGGAGAACCGCTCCCCGTCCCCGCCGTGCCGCCCGACGACGACCTGGGCCAGCGACAGGACCACCACGGCGACGCTGATCGCCAGCGGCCACAGCCCGGCGCCGGGCCGCTCCAGGGTGCCCAGGCCCAGCGCCACGGCCCCGGCCGCGCCGGCCACGCCGACGCCGGCCGTGACCAGGCAGGCCGCGAGGTTCGCGACCGGCCCGCCGGACGGCGGCGCCTCCTCGGCGGGCTCGGCGGGCAGGGGCGCGTCCTCGGCGGGCCCGCGCTCGGCTCGTTCCTCCACGCCTGTCTCCTCGGTTGCCGTTGCCACGGATCAGCCCTCGGCAAGGCTGATGTCGTACTCCTCGGTGAGCGCCTTGTACTTCCCTGCCAGGTCGGTCCACTCCGTGGTGACCTCCTCGCCCGAGATCTCGTGCGGCGTCAGCAGGTTGTTCTCGTTGAACGAGGTGTAGGTGTCCGACGCGACGGCGGCGTCGATCGCCTCCACGAGCCGCGCCTTGACGTCCTCGGGCAGGCCCTTGGGCGCCGCGACCGCACGGAACTGCGAGACGGGCACGTCGTAGCCCTCCTCCACGGCGGTCGGCACGTCGGGCAGGAACTGGTTGCGCTCGGCGGAGAACGCGAGCAGCGGCACCACGTTGCCGGCGTCGATCTGCGGCTTGGCCTCACCGAGCTGCACCGTGGCCACCTGGACCTGGTCGCCGACGACGGCGGTCAGTGCGGGCGAGCCGGAGTCGAAGGGCACCGCGGTGCCGTCGATCTCGGCCTGCTTGAACAGCGCGGCCTGCGCGAGCTGGGAGCCGGTGCCGACACCCGTGGTGCCGTACTTGATCTCGCCCGAGGCGCCCTTGAGGTCCTCCAGGGTCTCGAAGCCGGACTCCTTGCTGGCGAGCAGCACGTAGTCGTCCTGGGACAGCCCCTTGAGCACCTCGAGGTCGTCCAGGCTCACGGCCTCGTCCTCGGAGACGGCCAGCGGAGTGATCGTGATGAGCGACGCGTTGAGCAGCACCAGCTCGTACCCGTCGGCGGGCTTCGCGGCGACCTCCTCGGTCGCCAGCGCGCCGTTGGCGCCGTCGCGGTTGACCACCGGCACGGCGACGCCGAGGTCCTCGGCCATGCCCTCGGCCACGGCGCGGGCGATCAGGTCGGTCGAACCCCCCGCCTCCTGGCCCACGGTGATGGTCACGGGACCCGACGGGAAGTCGGCCCCGGCGTCGTTCCCGCCGCCCACGTTCCCCCCGCACGCGGCGAGGGTCAGGGCGGCGATCGCGGCGGTGACGCCCAGCGCTGCCCGGCGGGCGCGGGGGCGGTTCTCAGTCGTCATCTCAGGCTCTCCTCATTGAGATCTCGCCGTCGGCACACCGGACGGCAGGAAGGTCGCGGACGGGCATCTGCCGGTCGGGCGTTGAGCATAGGAAGGCCATACGATGCCTGTCTAAGCCTCTTACTGCATTGCTTGATTCCCGGAATGCATCGAGTCTCGGAAAGGCCATCGTGTACACCCTCGATCAGGTCCGCTGCTTCCTGGCCGTGGCAGAGGAGCTCCACTTCGGGCGCGCCGCCGAGCGGCTCAACATGACCCAGCCGCCGCTCAGCCGCCAGGTGCAGAAGCTGGAGCGCGCCGTCGGCGTACCGCTCCTGGAGCGCGACAACCGGCACGTCGAGCTCACCACCGCCGGCGCCGTGTTCCTCCAGGAGGCCCGCCGCCTGCTGGCCGCCGCCGACGCCGCGCCGGCCCTGGCCCGCAGGATCGCGGCCGGCCGGGCCGGCGTGCTGCGGCTCGGGTTCACCGCCGCCTCCGGGTTCAGCCTGCTCGGCACGCTCGTGCAGGAGGTCGCCGAGTTCATGCCGGACGTCGACCTGGACCTCCAGGAGCTGGTCACGATCGAGCAGATCGAGGCCATCGGACGCGGCGAGCTCGACCTCGCGCTGGGCCGGCCCCCGTTCGACCAGGAGACCCTCGACTCCCGGCTCCTGCTGTCCGAGGATCTCGTGCTCGCGGTACCGCACGGACACCCGCTGACCCGGCTGGACCGGCCGGTCGGCGGCCGCGACCTGCGCGACCAGCCCCTGATCGGGCACCACCCGACCAAGGCCCGCTACTTCTACGACATGGTGGTCCGGTACATCGCCGTCGAGCACGGCAACGTGGTGCACGTCGTCAGCCAGATCCTGACCATGTGCTCGCTGGTCGCCGTCGGCCGGGGCGTGGCGTTCGTGCCCGAGTCGGCACGGCTGCTCGGCCTGTCCGGCGTGACCTTCCTGGAGCTCGGCGACGTACCGCACGGCGTGGTCGAGCTGCACGCCATCTGGAACCGCGACTCGAAGAACCCCGCCCTGCACGAGTTCCTCCGCTACCTCCGCCCCGTCCACGACTGAGCGCGCCGCAGCGATACCCCTGCGGCATGAACCGATGCAACATCGGGCTTGGACAGGCATCGTGGACGGTTCTTAGGTTGGCGGCCGGACCTGCCGGGCATCGGCCCGTCACCACCGCACCAGCACGCCATCGCCGACGTCTGTCACAGGAGGGGCCACCGTGGCCACGTACGCACCCCAGGAGCTCGCCGCCGCCCTCAAGGACGGGCTGCTCTCCTTCCCCGTCACGCCGTTCACCGCCGACGGCGCGGTCGACGAGGCCCGCTACCGCGACCACATCGACTGGCAGTCGGGCTTCGAGATCGGCGGCCTGTTCGCCGCGGGCGGCACGGGCGAGGGCTTCAGCCTCACCCCGCAGGAGTCGGCCCGCGTGGTGCGGCTCGCCGTCGAGACGGCGGGCGGACGCACCCCGGTCCTGGGCAGCGCGGGCGGCAACACGGCGCAGGCGATCGAGAACGCGCGCGCCGCGCAGGACGCCGGCGCCGAGGGCATCCTCCTGCTGCCCCCGTACCTCACCGAGGCCGACCAGGACGGGCTCCTGGAGCACGCCTCCGCCGTCTGCGCGGCCACCGGCCTCGGCGTCATCGTCTACAACCGCGCCAACGCTGTCTACTCGGCGCGCACCGTCGAACGGCTGGCCGACCGGCACCCCACGTTCATCGGGTTCAAGGACGCGATCGGCGACATCGAGCAGCTCAGCCGCGTGCACGCGACCAACGGCGACCGGCTCTTCTACCTGGGCGGGCTGCCCACCGCGGAGACCTACGCCCTGCCGCTGCTGCAGCTCGGCATGAGCACCTACTCCTCGGCGATGTACAACTTCGTGCCCGAGTTCGCGCTGGAGTTCTACCGCGACGTGCGCGCGCTCGACCAGGCGGCGGTCACGGAGAAGCTGCGCCGGTTCGTGCTGCCCTACCTCGACATCCGCGACCGCGCCAAGGGGTACGGGGTGTCCATCGTCAAGGCCGGCCTCAGAGCGGTGGGCCGGGACATGGGCAGCGTCCGCGCCCCGTTGCAGGACCTGACCGCGCAGGACCTCGCCGACCTCACCGCCCTGATCGACGCCGCCGGCGTCCGCCCCGCGAGCGCCACGAACCCCGCGGGCGCCACCGGCCCCGCCGCCCTGGCCGGCTGACCGACCCGCACCCGAGGAGACACCCATGACAGCCCACCTCACCGGCCACTCGATCGTCGCCGGTGCGTCCCTGCCGGGCACCGCCGGCACGTTCGCCGGGCAGGACCCGGCGACCGCCGAGGCGCTCGCCCCCGCCTACTCCCTGCTCGACGAGGCACAGGTCGCGCAGGCCACCGCCGCCGCACAGGACGCGTTCGCCTCGTTCTCCGTGCTCGCGCCGGAACCCCACGCACGGTTCCTGGAGCGCGTGGCGGACAACATCGAGGCGATCACGTCCGACGTCGTCGCGCGGGCCGTGCTGGAGACGGGCCTCCCGGCGGCCCGGCTCACCGGCGAGGTGGCCCGGACCACCGGCCAGCTCCGCCTGTTCGCGCAGGTCGTGCGGCAGGGCGACCATCGCGGTGTGCGGATCGACCCCGCCCTGCCCGACCGCACCCCCCTGCCGCGCGCCGACATCCGGCAGCGCAAGGTGCCCGTGGGCCCCGTGGCCGTGTTCGGTGCCAGCAACTTCCCGCTCGCCTTCTCGACGGCGGGCGGCGACACCGCCTCCGCACTGGCCGCGGGCTGCCCCGTCGTGGTCAAGGCGCACAACGCGCACCCGGGCACGGCCGAGCTGGTGGGCCGTGCGGTGGCCGACGCCGTGGCCGCGTCGGATCTGCACCCCGGAGTGTTCTCGCTGGTCTACGGTCCGGGCAAGGTCGTCGGCCAGGCGCTGGTGTCCGACCCGGTGATCCAGGCCGTCGGCTTCACCGGCTCCCGCGGCGGCGGCCTCGCGCTCGTCGAGGCGGCCGCCGCCCGGCCCGTGCCGATCCCCGTCTACGCCGAGATGAGCTCGATCAACCCGACGATCCTGCTCGACGGCGCTCTGGCCGGCGACGTCGACGCGCTCGCCACCGCCTACCTCGCGTCGGTGACCGGCTCGTCGGGCCAGCTCTGCACGGCCCCAGGTCTCGTGTTCGTGCCGGACGGCGAGCGCGGCGACGCGTTCGTGGCCGCCGCCGGACGCGCCGCGGCGGCCGCCGCCGGACAGACCATGCTCACCGACGGCATCGCCCGCGCGTGGCAGGACGGCGTGGACACGCTGGCCGCCCAGGACGGCGTCTCGCTCGTGGGTGCCGGGTCGCCGGGCGCGACGCGCAACGCCCCCGCGCCTGCCGTGTTCGCCAGCGCGGTGCCGACCCTGCTGAGCAACCCCGTGCTGCAGGCCGAGATCTTCGGCGCAGCCTCGCTCGTGGTCCGGTACGACGGCGCCGACGAGCTGATGGCCGCCGTCGAGCACCTGGAGGGGCAGCTCACCGTGACCCTGCACCTGACCGAGTCCGACCGGGAGGCGGCTGCGGCACTGCTGCCCCTCCTGGAGCGCAAGGCGGGCCGCATCCTGGCCAACGGCTGGCCCACGGGCGTCGAGGTGGGCCACGCGATGGTGCACGGCGGGCCGTTCCCCGCGACGTCCGACGGGCGCACCACCTCGGTGGGCACGCTGGCGATCGAGCGGTTCCTGCGCCCGGTGGCCTACCAGAACCTGCCGGAGTTCCTGCTGCCGGAGCCGCTGCGGTCGGACAACCCGTGGCACCTGACCCGTCGGGTGGACGGCGTGCTCGACGTGGTGCTCGGCACGACGGGACCCGACGTCACGGACGCGACCAGCACGGACGGCGCCCCCGCGGAGGCCGGCCGGTGAGCGCCCGCCCCACGATCGCGCGCGTCGAGGTGGTGCCCGTCGCGGGACACGACTCGATGCTGCTGAACCTGTCCGGCGCGCACGCCCCGTTCTTCACGCGGAACGTCGCGATCGTCACCGACTCCGACGGCCGCACGGGCCTCGGCGAGGTGCCCGGCGGGGAGAAGATCCGGGCGACGATCCAGGAGGCGGGCGAGATCGTCGTCGGGCAGCCGGTGGCGCGGTACCGCTCCCTGCTGCGCTCGGTGTCGGCCGCGTTCGCCGATCGCGACGCCGGCGGCCGTGGCACGCAGACGTTCGACCTGCGCACCACGGTGCACGCGGTCACGGCCCTGGAGTCCGCGCTGCTGGACCTGCACGGACAGGATCTCGGCGTCCCCGTCGCGGAGCTGCTGGGCGACGGCGTCCAGCGCGCGACGGTGCCCATGCTGGGCTACCTCTTCTACGTGGGCGACCCGGGGGCGACCGACCTCCCCTACCTGCGCGGCGACGACGAGTCCGACGCGTGGGGGCGGCTGCGCCGCGAGGAGGCGATGACGCCCGACGCCGTGGTGCGCCTGGCCGAGGCCGCCGCAGCGCGGTACGGGTTCACCGACTTCAAGCTCAAGGGCGGCGTGCAGGCGGGCGACCTCGAGGTCGACACGGTGGTGGCCCTCAAGGAACGGTTCCCCGACGCCCGGATCACCCTGGACCCCAACGGCGGCTGGCTGCTGGCCGACGCGATCCGGCTGGGCCGGCGCATGCGCGGCGTCGTCGCGTACGCGGAGGACCCGTGCGGGGCGGAGGGCCGCTTCTCCGGCCGCGAGGTCATGGCGGAGTTCCGCCGGGCCACGGGCCTGCCGACGGCGACCAACATGATCGCCACCGACTGGCGCGAGATGGCGCACGCCGTGCGCGCGGGCGCCGTCGACATCCCGTTGGCCGACCCGCACTTCTGGACCATGGCGGGCTCGGTGCGCGTGGCCCAGCTCTGCCACGAGTTCGGGCTCACGTGGGGGTCGCACTCCAACAACCACTTCGACATCTCGCTGGCCATGTTCACGCACGTCGGCGCGGCGGCGCCCGGCGAGATCACAGCGCTGGACACGCACTGGATCTGGCAGGACGGGCAGGGCCTGACCACGGCCCCGCCACGCATCGAGGGTGGTGCGATCCAGGTGCCGACGACGCCGGGCCTGGGTGTGAACCTCGACCTCGACCGCCTGGCCGCCGCCCACGAGCTCTACCTGGAGCACGGCCTGGGGGCCCGTGACGACGCCCGGGCGATGCAGTATCTGATCCCGGACTGGACCTTCGACCCGAAACGTCCGTGCCTGGTCCGGTGAGCGCTCGTCTGAGTGCTGGGTGTCCGTCGGGCCCGTGCCCCGGGACCTCGCGGATGCCCAGCACTCAACGGGACGCAGGGCGGGGGCCGGCTATGCCGAGCAGGATGTTGGTGACCAGGGCGTCGGCGAACGACTCGGTGACCGGCTCGTCCGGGATGAGCAGCCGGTGGTAGACGGCGCCCCAGAGCTGGTCGACCACCACCTGCACGTCGACGTCGTCCCGGACCTGCCCCGCCTCCTGGGCCGCGCGCAGCCGCTCGGCCGCGAGCCGGCGGCGCTCGGACGAGTACAGCGTGCGGTAGGCGACGGCGAGGTCCTGGTCGGTCTGCGCCTGCCCGATGAGCTCCGTGAGGATGCGACCCGCGGGCGTCGCCGTCATCAGGTGCACGAACGCCCGGAGCTGGTCGCGCAGGTCCACGCGGATGTCGCCGGTGTCCGGGAACGCGAGCGTCTGCTCGACGGCGTGGAAGTAGCCGTCCAGGGCGAGCGCACCCCTGGAGGGCCACCACTTGTAGAGCGTGGTCTTGCTGACTCCGGCGACGCGCGCGACGCGCTCGAACGTCAGGTCGGCGATGCCCTCGGCCAGCAGCAGCTCGCCGACGGCGCGCAGCACGTCGCCGCGCACCTCGTCGGCGGGCCGCCGCCCGCGGCCACGGCCACGGGCGGGCGGCTGGTCGACGGCGGCCGCCGTCGGCTGGTCAGTCATGTGCGCTCCTGTGATCCCCCGCTGCTGCACCCCGGACGCCCGCCAGCATAGGTGTGTGCCAGGCCTGCCGATCACCCGGCGGCACCGGCACCCCCCGCACCGCCGACCGCGACCGTCAGCAGGTCGGCCAGGCCGACACGGTCGAGGAACTCGCGACGGGTGCGGTCGGCGAGGTCCGAGACCGCTTCGGAGCCGTCGTCCGCCGGGTCGATGTGCACGCGGTACGGTCGCTGCCCGGCGGGCAGCGCCACGATGCGGGCGATCTCGTCGGAGACGAGCGAGACGTCGGCGTCGGGCGCCAGTGCGGCGAGCTTGTCCGCGACCTGGCCCATCAGCCCGGCGTACCGGGTCTCGTAGTCGGCCTCCACCGCCGCGTCGGCGGGGTGCCCGGCGTGGGCGAAGTGGTTGGTGCCGCTCGTGAACGAGCCGGGGACCACGATCGACGTCTCCACACCCCAGCGGGTCAGCTCCGCGGCGTAGGACACCGCGAGGGAGTCCATGCCCGCCTTCGCGGCGAAGTACGGCGCCAGGTACGGCGGGGTGCCGCCCTTCACGCTGGAGCTGGACACCCAGATCACGAGCCCCGCGCCGCGGCGACGCATACCGGGCAGCACCGCGCGGTTCACGCGCTGGGTCGAGAGCACGTTGACGTCGTAGAGCTGGGCGAGCTGTTCCGGCGTGAAGGCCTCGGCCGGGCCGACGACCATGTGCCCGGCGTTGTGGACCAGCACGTCCACCTGCCCGTGCTCGGCCTCGATCCGCTCCACGGCGCGGTCCACGGACTCCTGCGAGCTCACGTCGAGCTCGACCGGCCGCAGGTCCGCGTCGTGCTCCGCGGCCCAGGTCCGCGCGGCCGCGACCTGCGGCGCGTTGCGCCCCTCGGTCTCGCGCATGCCGGCGTAGACGGTGTGACCCGCCGAGGCGAGCGTCCGGGCCGTGAGGGCGCCGAACCCGCTGGACGCCCCGGTGATGACGACGGTGCTCATGCCATCCCCCCGTTGGTGTAGATGACCTGCCCGTTGACCCACCGTGCGGGCCCGGCCAGGAACGCGACCGTCTCGGCGATGTCCTCGGGCTGGCCGAGGCGCTCGAGCGGCACGGCGTTCGCCAGGTTCTGGATGGTCTGCTCGTCCTTGCCGTCCAGGAAGAGCGGGGTGGCCGTGGGGCCGGGGGCCACCACGTTGACGGTGACGTCCTTGCCGCGCAGCTCGCGCGCCAGGATCAGCGTCATGCCCTCGACGGCGGCCTTGCTGGCCACGTAGGCGGCGTACCCGGGGAACTGCGTCCGGACCACCGACGTCGAGAAGTTGATCAGCGCGCCCCCGGCCCGCAGCCGGTCCGCGGCCAGCTGGGAGACGACGAACGTGCCCCGGATGTTGGTGCGGTGCATGCGGTCGAGGTCGGCCAGGTCGAAGCTCACGACCGGGCCCAGGATCATGATCCCGGCCGTGTTGACGACGACGTCGACGCCGCCGAACGCCGCCTCGGTCGCGTCGAACGCGGCGGCCATCGCGGTCTCGTCGGCGACGTCCCCGCCGACGGCGAGCGCCTGGCCGCCGGATGCCTGGACGGCCGCGACGACCTCGTCAGCCCGGGCCTGGTTGCCGGCGTAGTGGACGGCGACGGCGAACCCGTCGGCAGCGAGCCGTTCGACGACGGCGCGGCCGATGCCGCCGGACCCGCCCGTCACGAGGGCGACGCGGGTGCTGGTGTCGGTGGTGCTCATGAGGTGCTCCCTGGTCTCGATGTGGACTGTGCGTCCATATAAGCACAGAAGTGCACGCGCCGTCCATATATTCCCGCACAGCGGTCCCGGGAGACGACGAAGGTCCGCCCCCGGCCGGCGACCGCGCACGCCCGGAGACCGGGGAGCATGCGCGACCACCTGCCGGCGGCGGACCCGTTCAGACGGCGGCCGGGGCACCCCCAGAGCGCCCCGGCCGTCGTCGGTCCGTGAGGTCAGACGCCGGTGGGCTCGGCCACCTTGGCGCGCGCGCCGCCCGTGCGGCCCGCCTCGTCGGCGTCGCGGGCGGCGCCCGGAGCGCCGGCCTCGCCGTCGGCCGCGTCCTCCGGGCCGTGCAGGTCGGCTGCCGCGGCCTCGTCGAACGGCAGCGCGCCGGCCAGCACCTGGTCCACGCGGTCGCGGTCGATCTCCTTGGTCCAGGTGCCGATGATCACCGTCGCCACGGCGTTGCCGGTGAAGTTGGTCAGCGCACGGGCCTCGGACATGAAGCGGTCGATGCCCACCACGATGCCCACGCCGTCGACCAGGTCGGGCCGGTAGGTCTGCAGGCCGCCCGCGAGCGTGGCCAGGCCGGCGCCGGTGACCCCGGCGGCACCCTTGGAGGCGATGATCATGAAGGCGAGCATGCCGATCTGCTCGGGGATCGACAGCGGGGTGCCCATGGCCGAGGCGATGAACAGCGACGCCATGGTCAGGTAGATCGCCGTGCCGTCCAGGTTGAACGAGTACCCGGTCGGCACGGTGATGCCGACGACCGGCTTGGACACGCCCAGGTGCTCCATCTTGGCGATGAGGCGCGGCAGGGCCGCCTCGGACGACGACGTGCTGACGATGAGCAGGTACTCGCGCGCCAGGTACTTCATGAGCGAGAAGATGTTCACGCGGGCCACGAACCAGAGCACGGCGCCCAGCACCACGGCGATGAACACGATGCAGGTCAGGTAGAACCCGAGCATCAGCGTGCCGAGCGCGACGACGGCGCCCCAGCCGGTCTCGCCGACCACGCCGGCGATGGCGCCGAACGCGCCCACCGGGGCCACCCACAGGATCATCGTCAGCACGCGGAACACGATGGCCTGGATCATCCGGATCGCGTCGAGGGCGGGCTTGCCGCGCGCACCGAGCTGCTGGATCGCGAACCCGACGAGCAGCGCCACGAACAGCGTCTGCAGCACGGACTCCCCGGTCAGCGGCGAGACCAGCGTGGTGGGGATGATGCCGAGCACGAAGTCGACCAGGCCCTCGGCCTCGCCGTCGGCCTCGTAGCTGGCGTCGGCGATGTTCAGGCCCTCGCCCGGGTGCAGCACGTTGCCGACGACCAGGCCGATGAACAGCGCGAACGTGGACATCACGAGGAAGTACAGCAGGGCCAGCCCGCCGACCCGGCCCACCGTCGCGGCCTTCGCGATCGAGCCGATGCCCAGCACGATGGTGCAGAAGATGACCGGCGAGATCATCATCTTGATCAGCGCGACGAACCCGGTGCCGAGCGGCTTCAGCGCCACCCCGGTCTCGGGCGACGCCAGGCCCACGACGACACCGGCCACGACGGCCACGATCACCGCGATGTACAGGTAGTGACTCTTGTCGAGCCGGCGGCGCGGGGTCGTCCCGGCACCGGCGGGCTGCGTGACAGCCATGGTGGTTTCCTCTCACGACGCTGTGTGGTCAGCGACCAGGGTGCTGTCCCGGCCGTCGGAAACCCCCATTGCGTACATAGTGTTCTCGCGGTGCGCCCGGATGGTCGGTGGCACGGCGCGCGGGGGCCACAATGGGTCCGTGGCGCAGCGACGGGGTGCGAGTATCGCGAGGTGGTTCCTCGCCGTGCACACGGCCCTGCTCTTCGCGGGTGCGGTGATCGTGTTCGGCCTGCTGGCCGTGGACGCGCGCTCCTCGGCGGAGGCGCACGCGGCCACGGAGAGCACGGACCTGGCGGCCACGGTGGCCGCGGAGGCGCTCGTGATCGACACGGTCGCCCGGGCGCACGCCGACGCCGCCGACGACCGTGAGGGTTCGGTGGCCGAGGCCTCCGCGCAGCTCCAGCCGTACGCGGAGCGTGTCATGGAGGCCACCGAGATCGACTACCTGACGGTCATGGACACCGACCGCACCCGGTACACACACCGCAACGCGTGGCAGATCGGCCACCCGTTCGTGGGTTCGACAGCGCCCGCGCTGCGCGGCGAGACGTTCACCGAGGTGTACGACGGCACGCTGGGGCCGTCGGTGCGCGCCGTCGTCCCGGTGGTGACGCAGGACGGCGAGGTGGTGGGCATGGTGTCGGCCGGCGTGACGCTGGACCGGCTGTGGGACAGCATCGTGCCCCGCCTGCTGGTGGTCGGGGTGGCCACGCTCCTGGCGTTCGCGACGGGCGCCGTGGCCGCGACGCTGCTGGCGCGCCGGCTGGACCGGATCACCGAGTCCCGCGGCCCGGACGAGCTGGCGCACCTGTTCGCCGCGCACGAGGCGGTGCTGCACTCGGTCGAGGAGGGCATGCTGCTGGTCGAGCACGGCACGGTGGTGCTGGCGAACGACGAGGCGCTGCGCCTGCTCGACGTGCCCGACCTGGCCGCGCCGTTCGCGGTCACGGACCCGCGGCTGTCCCCCGCCGTCCGCGACCTGCTCGGGGGCACCGCGCCCGAGGGGCCGGTGCGGGTGGGTTCCCGCGTGCTGCTGGTGGGGCGCGAGGCAGCCGCCACGCGCGGGCGGACCGTGGGCGAGGTCGTGGCCCTGCGTGACCGCACCGAGCTGCAGCGGGTGACCGGTGAGCTCTCCTCCGTGCGGACCATCTCGGACGCGCTGCGGGCTCAGACGCACGACTTCAGCAACCGGCTGCACACCATCGCGACCCTCATCGAGCTGGGCCGCAGCGACGAGGCCCTGCGGTTCGTGGCCGGGGAGCGCGACCTGGGCCAGCGCCTCACCGACCGCGTGGTGCAGGCCATCGAGGAACCGGTGATCGCGGCGCTCGTGCTGGGCAAGGCCGCGCAGGCCCGCGAGCGGGCCGTCGAGATGCACTTCGAGACGCACCTGGCGCCGGGCACGCACTGGCTGGAACCCGTGGACGTGGTGACGATCCTGGGCAACCTGATCGACAACGGCATCGACGCCGCGACGGCCCGCGTCCTGGAGGACGACGGCGCGGGTGCCGACGCCTGGGTCGAGGTGTACCTCGCCAACGGTGACGACGGGTCGCTGGTGTTCCAGGTCTCCGACTCCGGCCGGGGCATCGCCCCGGCACACGTCGCCCACATCTTCGAGCAGGGCTGGAGCACCAAGGACGCCGCGGCCGGCGGGCGCGGCTACGGGCTCGCGCTGGTGCGCCAGGTGGTCGAGAGCCTCGGCGGCGACATCGAGGTGTCCGGCGGCGCGGGCACGAACGCGGGCGCCGTCTTCACGGTCACGCTCCCCCGCCCCGCGGACCGCTCGGCGCCTCGCGCGACCGCGAGCCCTACGACCGCGCGCCCTGCGACCGAGACAGCGACCGGGACGGCGGCCCGCGCATGATCCGTGTCCTGGTCGTGGAGGACGACCACCGCACCGCCGAGGCGCACGGCGAGTACGTGCGCCGGGTCGAGGGCTTCGAGCTCGCGGGGGTGGTGCACACCGCGAGCGAGACCGTCCGCGCCCTGCGCGACGCCCAGGCCGCGGGAGCGGAGGTGCACCTGCTCCTGCTCGACATGAACCTGCCCGACCGGCACGGCCTGGTGCTGTGCCGGCAGCTGCGCGCGGCGGGCCTCGTCGTGGACGTGATCGCCGTGACGGCGGCCCGCGAGCTGGAGGTGGTGCGCGAGGCGGTGGCCGTCGGCGTGGTGCAGTACCTCATCAAGCCGTTCGTGTTCGGGCTGTTCGCGGAGAAGCTCGGCGCGTACCGCACCTACTTCGAGCAGATGCGCTCGCCGGTCTCGACCCTCAGCCAGCGCGAGGTGGACACCGCGTTCGCGGCGCTGCGCACCTCCAACGCCGCCGGCCTGCCCAAGGGCCTGTCGCAGGACACCCTCGACGCCGTGTCCGACCTGCTCGCCCGGCAGACGGGCGCGCTGTCGGCCAGCGAGGTGGCCGACGAGCTGCACCTGGCCCGCATCACGGCGCGCCGCTACCTGGAGTTCCTGGCGGACAGCGGGACCGCCACCCGCGCGCCCCGGTACGGGACGCGCGGGCGGCCGGAGCTCGAGTACTCCCGGCAGCGCGCCTGACGTACGGCACGACCGGCGCCGCACGACCGGCGCCGCACGACCGGCGCCGCACAGCCGGCGCCGCACAGCCGGCGCCGCACAGCCGACGGCGCACGGCGCACGGCCGACGGTCGCGCCCGATCAGCGCCCGACGGCGGCCGCGAGCCGGTCGAGGTAGTCCTGCTCGCCCGCGGAGACCTTGACGCGCCTGCTGAAGAAGCCGCCCTCCTTGGTCGATGCCGCCTCGGCGACCTGCTCCGCGATCCGGTACACCCACGCGGCGTAGGCGGCGGCGTCCTTCTCGTCCGCCCGCGCGCGCAACAGGGTCACGGCGGCTCCGGTCAGCTCGACGGCCTCGGCCGTCGCACCCTCCGGGTCGGGGCGCACGCCCACCGTCGCCGCCTCCTGCGTGGCCGCGGCGGCGGCCGCCACCCCGACCTGCGACGCCGGGTTGCGTCGCGCCTCCTCCTCGGCCGCGGACTGCTCGGCGATCCGCTCGCGCAGCGCGACCGCCACCGACCGGACGAAGTCGTTCTCGTGCACCTGGGCCTCGCGGAACACCTTGGCACCGGCCGCCGTCTCGAGCAGGAACCGGAGCCCGCCGGGTTTGCCGTCCGCGAGGGTCGCGCCCTTGAGCACGGCACCCGGTGCGTCCAGGATCTGGTCGATCTCGTCGTCGGTGAAGTCGGACAGGTTCGTCATGCGGCACAACCTACTGGGTGCGGCCGGGCCCGCGAGAACCCGGCCCGAGGTCGCGGACGAACGCGCGCAGGTCCTCCACCAGCAGGTTCGGCACCTCCAGCGCCGGGAAGTGGCCGCCCTCGGTGTGCTCGACCCAGCGCCCCACGGCACCCTGCGGGTCCACCACGCGCCGCAGCAGCGGGTGCGCGTCGAAGACGGACCAGGCGGTCGGCGCGTGGGTGCCGCTGAACCAGTCGACGTCCGAGTGGGACGCCTCGTAGTAGAACTGCGCGGAGGAGGCCCCGGCCCGGGTGAACCAGTAGAGGCTGACGGTGGTCAGCAGCGCGTCCCGGCCGACGGCGGCGTCGGGGGTCGCGTACGCGGGGTTGGTCCAGCCCTGGTACTTCTCGGCGATCCAGGCCAGCAGCGCCACCGGCGAGTCCGTGAGCGCGGGCCCGATCGTGTCGGGCCGGTGGTTCTGCACCATGAGGTAGCCGAGGTCCTGGGCGTTCAGCGCCGCAACCCGTCCGATCTCCGCGGTCTCGTGCGCGGTGAGCCCGTCGGGTACCGGGAAGGCCTGGCCGGCCATGGCCAGCAGCCGCCCGTCGACAGCCTTGTGCACGCCGATCACCCGGTCCGGCCGGACCATGGCCAGGTGCCCCACGACCGCCGAGCCGATGTCGCTGCCGTGCAGCACGTACCGCTCGTAGCCGAGCCGGGACATGAGCTCCGCGGTCATGTCCGCCGTGCGGGACATCTCCCAGCCCGTGCCGCTCAGCGGCGTGGAGAACGCGAACCCGGGCAGGGACGGGACCACCACGTGGAAGGCGCCCGCGGCGTCGCCGCCGTGCGCCACCGGGTCGGTGAGCGGCCCGAGCACACGGGTGTACTCGGCGAACGACCCGGGCCAGCCGTGCAGGAGCACCAGCGGCGTCGCGTCCGGCTCCGGTGAGCGCAGGTGGACGTAGTGGACCGGCTGGTCGTCGATCCGGGTGACGAAGTGGGGCAGCTCGCCCAGCAGCGCCTCCTGGGACCGCCAGTCGAACTCGTCGCGCCAGTACTCGGCGAGGTCGCGCAGGTAGGGCAGCGGGACGCCGCGACCGAAGTCGTCGGTGCGCCCGGGGACGGGCAGCGGCCAGCGGGTCCTGGCGAGCCGGTCGCGCAGGTCGTCGAGGTCGGCCTGCGGCACGTCGATGCGGAACGGGGTGAGGTCGTGGTTCGTGGTCACGACACCGACCGTAGGAACCATTGCGGCAGAGCAGCTTCCGCGATCGGTGTGATGATCGGAGGATGCTGGAGACCTCCGCCCGTCTGCTCGAGCTGCTGTCCCTGTTGCAGCTGCGACGCGGCTGGACCGGTCAGGAGCTGGCCGAGCGGCTGGGCGTCTCGGCCCGCACGGTCCGCGCCGACGTCGGACGTCTGCGCGACCTGGGCTATCCCGTCGAGGCCCGCCCCGGGGTGGCCGGCGGCTACCGGCTGTCGGCGGGCACGGCGATGCCGCCGCTGCTGCTCTCCGACGACGAGGCGGTGGCCGTCGCCGTCGGCCTGCGCTCTGTGGCCGCCCAAGGCGTGGCCGGCGCGGAGGAGACCACGCTGACCGCGCTCGCCAAGCTCGATCAGGTGCTGCCGCACCGGCTGCGCCGCCGGGTGGACGCCGTCCGGGCCACGACCGCCGTCGTGCGCGACGACGGGCCCGTCACCGACCCGGCCGTGCTCGGCACGGTCGCGATGGCCGTCCGGTGGACGGAGCTGCTCCGGTTCGACTACACCTCCGCGGACGGCGCCACGACGACCCGTCTCGTGGAACCCCGGCACCTCGTGTGCTGGAACATGCGCTGGTACCTCGCCGCCTGGGAC
The DNA here is from genome assembly GCF_044456525.1 of Promicromonospora sp. NPDC050880. Classification (NCBI taxonomy): domain Bacteria; kingdom Bacillati; phylum Actinomycetota; class Actinomycetes; order Micrococcales; family Promicromonosporaceae; genus Promicromonospora; species Promicromonospora sp. NPDC050880. The sequence goes on along the minus strand of NZ_JBITFV010000008.1, from coordinate 164,073 downwards.
CGCGACCGCGGGGACTGGCGGGTCTTCCGGGTCGACCGGATGACGCCGCGGGCCCCGACCGGCGCGCGCTTCGCCCCGCGACCACCACCGGCCCCGGACGTCACGCGGTGGGTGACCGACCGGGTCGCACGGGCGACGTGGGGAGTGCGGGCACGGGTGCGGGTGCACGCGCCGGCCGACCAGGTCACACCACTCCTGGCACCCGGAGTCGTCGCGGAGCCGCTGGACGAGCGCACGTGCGCCATCGACCTGGGCACCGACGATCCCGACCGGCTCGCGCTCTGGCTCGCGGCACTCGGCCCGGAGGTCGAGGTCCTGGAGGGCCGGGAGACCGCCGCGGCGTTCCGTCGCCTGGCGGACCGGGCTCAGCGCGCGGCGGGCGTCGCGCCCGCGTAGCGGGCCGCCAGCTCCCGGGTCGCCGCGACCAGCTCGGGCGGCCCCACCACCTCGAAAGGCACGTCGAACACCCCGAGCCAGCCGGCCAGCCCGCCCCACGACCACGAGCCCAGCACCACCCGGCACCGGGGCGCACCGTCGACGTCGGGCAGCGGCTCGCACAGCCCCCGGGCGCCGATCCACGGCGCGACGTCGGCGGCCCGCGCGTGCAGCACCACCTCGCCCCGCACCGGCGACGGCGAACCGCTGATCCGGTCGGCGACGAACGCACCCACGTCACCGCCCGGCACCTCCCGCCGGGTGAACCGGGGCCCCGTACCCGACCGGAGGGTCAGCCGGTCCACCCGGAACAGCCGCCAGTCCGCCCGGTCCAGGTCGTACGCCACCAGGTACCAGCGCCCCTCCGAGGTCACCAGGTGGTGCGGCTCCACGCGGCGCGGCGGCCGGAAGGCGGCGTCCCCCTCGCCGACGACGGCCATGCTGCCGCCCGCGTAGTCGAACCGCACCACCTCCCCCGCCCGGCACGCGGAGCCGAGCGCCAGGAGCGTCTCAGGCTCCACGACCGCATCCTCGGTCCCGGGCCGACGCCGCACCGTGGTCACCTCCAGCGCGTCGAGCCGGGACCGGAGCCGGGCAGGCATGACCTGCCGGATCGTCGCGAGCGCCCGCAGCGCGCCCTCCTCCGCCCCAGGGATCGCGGCGGTGCGCAGGGCGAGGGCCACGGCCACGGCCTGCTCGTCGTCGAACAGGAGCGGCGGCAGGTCGGCGCCGGCGGCGAGGCGGTAGCCGCCGTCGGGCCCCTTGGTGGCATTGACGGGATAGCCGAGCTCGCGCAGGCGGTCGACGTCGCGCCGCACCGTGCGCGGGCTCACGCCGAGCCGGTCGGCCAGCAGTGCACCCGGCCAGTCGCGGCGGGCCTGCAGGAGCGACAACAGGGTCAGGAGGCGTCCGGAGGTCTCGAGCACGGATCCAGGATCGCACGCGGTAGAGGCCAGGAACTGACCTCTACTGACGAAAGGGTGGGTCCTGTCAGCAGCACCAGGACAGAAGGAGACACCGTGATCCGCACAGACGCGCTCACCAAGGACTTCGTGGTGAGCCGCACCCGCACCGTGCACGCCGTGCGCGGCATCTCGCTCGACGTCGCGCCGGGCGAGCTGGTGGCGGTGCTCGGCCCCAACGGCGCCGGCAAGACCACCACGCTGCGCATGCTCACCACGCTCGTCCCGCCCACGTCGGGCACCGCGACGGTCGCCGGGTACGACGTCGTCGCCCACCCCGACCGCGTCCGCGCCGCCATCGGCTACGTGGGCCAGGGCGGCGCCGGCGGGGCGTCCCAGGTCGTACGCGACGAGCTCGTGGTCCAGGGCGAGATCTACGGCCTCGACCGGCGCACCGCCCGCCGCCGGGCCGGCGAGCTGCTGGAGGCCCTCGACCTGACCGAGCAGGCCGACCGGAAGGTCGAGAGCCTGTCCGGCGGGCAGAAGCGCCGCCTCGACGTCGCCGTGGGACTGGTCCACCAGCCGTCGCTGCTGTTCCTCGACGAGCCCTCGACCGGCCTGGACCCGCACAACCGCGCCAATCTCTGGGAGCACATCCTCCGGATGCGGACCGCCGCTGCCGAGCCCATGACGATCGTGCTCACCACGCACTACCTCGACGAGGCCGACACGTTCGCCGAGCGGGTCATCGTGGTGGACCACGGGCAGGTCATCGCCGACGACACCGCCGACGCCCTGAAGGCCGACCTGGCGGGAGACCTCGTGACGCTGCGCGTGGCGGCCGAGGACGCGGGGGCGCTCGCGACGCTCGCCGAGCGGGCGCCCGGGGCACGGTCGGTGCGGGTCGGACCCGCCCGGCGGGGGCCGGCCGGCGGGCCCCTGTCCGCCCGCCCGGCAGTCCGCACCTCGGACCGCACCACGGGCCACGCCGCCGGTGACGGCACGAGCGCGGTCGAGATCCGGATGGCGGACGGCCCGGGTGCCACGCCCGGCCTGCTCCGCGCGGCCGACGCCGCGGGCCTGAGGGTGCTCCGCGTCGACGTCGCCCGGCCCACGCTCGACGACGTCTTCCTCGGCCTCACCGGCCGCAGCCTGCGGGAGACGGGGGTCGGTGGCGAGGACGGGACGCCGGACCAGGGCCCGGTCTCCGCGCGTCCGGCGGGCGACACCAGCACGTCCACCACCACGTCCACCACCAGCACCGACACCACCGCGAAGGAGGTCCTGGCATGAGCGCCGCGACCCTGTACCCCGGCTCGGCACCGACCACTCCGGCCCGCCCGCTCCCCCGGCGCAGCCTCGTCCGTGACACCCGGATCGTGCTCCTGCGGGAGCTCGCCCCGGTGGTGCGCGACCCGTTCTCGCTGGTCTTCGGCCTGATCCAGCCCCTGGTGTTCCTCGGCCTGTTCGGTCCGCTGCTGGCGGGCTCCGCGGGCGGGAGCCTGGGCGGCGACGTCTGGCTCTGGTTCGTGCCCGCCGTGCTGGCCATGACCACTCTGTTCGGCACGTCGGTCACGGGCTCCAACCTGCAGCTCGACCTCACCTCGGGGGTGCACGAGCGGATGCTCGTCACCCCGCTGTCACGCTCGGCGCAGCTCGTCGGCCGCGCGCTGAAGGAGATGGTGCCGATCGTCGCCCAGTCGGCGGTCGTGCTGCTGGTGATGCTGCCGTTCGGCCTGCGGCCCGACCCCCTCGGCGCGGTGCTGACGCTGCTGCAGCTGGCGGTGCTCGGCATCGGCGTCGGCTCGCTGTCCTACGCGCTCGCCCTGGCGGTGCGCAAGCAGGAGTGGATGTTCTGGGTGGTGCAGCAGACGGTCCTGTTCCCGGTGATGCTGCTGTCCGGCATGCTGCTGCCCCTGGAGTCCGGCCCGGCCTGGATGCGCGCCGTCTCGGCGGTGAACCCGCTGCGCTACGTCGTCGACTCCGGCCGCGCGGCCTTCGCGGGCGACATCCTCTCGACGACGGTCGCCTGGGGCTGGCTGGCGGCCGTCGCCACGGCGGCCGTGGGCCTGACGATCGGCGTCCGCGCCATCCTCCGCTCCACGGACTGACCCCGCCCACCCGTTGAGTGCTGGATGTTCGCCCTTCTTCGTGTGCCAGGAGGGCGAATACCCAGCACTCAACGGGGCGGGGTCAGGCGGCGATGTCCAGGGACTTCTCCGCGAAGCGGGGGGCGAAGACACGTTGCATGACGCGCTTGCCCGTCGGGTTGCCGAGCAGGGTCTGGGTGAAGGTCCTGGCCCGCTTGTCACGGCGGGTCTGCGGCACGAACATGACCAGGTCCCGGCGGCCGTTGCGCTGGTGGGCGGCGATGAACGGGCGCATCCGCAGCTCCCACTCGCGCAGCGCGCGGGCCGGGTTGCCGGGGTTGCGCTGCAGCACCGTGCCCAGCAGGTCCGCCCCGGCCATCGCGCTGGAGGCCCCCATGCCGGAGTACAGCGTGACGCACCAGGCGGCGTCGCCGAGCAGTACCACGCGGCCGGAGTGCCAGCTCGGCATCACCACCTGGTGCACGGAGTCGAACAGGGCGTCGTCCGCAGCCTCGAACTGGTCCAGGAGGTTGCCCAGCACGGGCCCGGTGGGCTCGGGCCCGAAGGCCCGGCGCAGCGACTCGACCGGCGGACGGCGGAACTGCGCGTCCTCGTCGTCGGTGCGGTAGCTGAACAGCACGGTCGGCCGGTGGTCGGTGAACGGGAACACCCACGCCGACCGGCCGGGCTCCGCGACCACGATGCCGTCGGTCGGGCCGAAGCCGGGCACGGGCTCCTGGAGCACCGACACGCCGATGATGTGGTGGAACGGCCGCAGGTACGCGGCGTCGGGGCCGAACACGAGGCGGCGCACCGTGGACCGCAGGCCGTCGGCGCCCACCACCAGGTCGAAGCGTTCGGTCGCCTCCGTGGCCGGCTCGCCGGGGGTATCGCCGGTCGTGCGCAGCGTGACGTGCACGCCGTCGCCGCGCTCCTCGACGGCCACGGGCGTGGTGCCGAACCGCATCTCGGCGAGCGGTTCGACGGCGTCGTACAGCGCTCCCTCGATGTCACCGCGCAGCACGAGCTGGGGTGCGCCCGGCAGGTCTCCGTAGCCCATGCCGGGACGACGACGGCCGTCCCGCTCGACGTCGTAGGTGATCGACGCCGGGTCGGTCCGGTTGCCGATGGCGTCCAGCACCCCGAGCCGGGCCGCCGCCGACTGCCCCGTGCCGAACATGCCGACGAAGTAGCCGGCGCCGCGCCGTGCGGGCGCCCGTTCGACGAGCACGGACTCCCACCCGACGTCGTGCAGGCGCAGCGCCGTGGCCAGTCCCCCGACACCCATCCCGACCACCAGTGCGCGCGGCTTGCTCATGTCGATCCCTCTCCTCGGTCTGCGAACGTGCCTCGATTATTGACTGCGCTAATCTCACCAGTCAAGAACTCGGGACTAGGATGGCCGTCACGCGAGGAAGGGGGAACGATGGCACGACCCGTGCAGGACCGCGCCGAGGTGATCCTGGCCGCGGCCAGGACGCAGTTCCTCCTCGACGGGCCGGAGCGCACGACGGTCGACGCCGTCGCCGCCCGCGCCGGCGTCGGCAAGGGGACGGTCTTCCTCTACTGGCCCACGAAGGCACGACTGCGCGAGGCCGTCTTCCGCCTGGAGGCCGCCCGGATGCTCACCGATCTCGCCGACGACCTGCGCACCGGCGCGACACACCTGAGCGTCGGCCGCGTGGTCCGCAGCGAGATCGCCGCCGTCCTGGAGAACCCCGGCATGGCGCCGCTGCCGATGACCGAACCCGACACGCCCTTCGACCTCGACGAGTTCCCGGGCCCCGCGCTCCACCGGGTCCTGTCGATCATGCAGCGGCACGGCCTGGTCCGGGACACCCCGACCGACGAGGTCGCCACGGCCTTCCAGACCGTGATGAGCGGCTCCGTGACGCTCGCGCTGGCCGCGCCGGACCGGCGGGCGACGGTCCTGGACGCCGCGGAGCGCCTCATCCGGTCCACCTACGACCGCCCCGACGCCGACCCGCGCGCCGTCGCCGCGGCCCTGCCCGAGGTGCTCGACGCACTGGAGGACACCGTCGACCGGCTCGTCGACTCCGCCGCCCCCGACCGGCCCACCACGGCGGAGCTGCGGCCCCGCCCCCGGCCGGCACCGGCCACCGCCTGAGCGGGACCGTCGTCAGGCCCGGGCGCCCAGGTGCTCGTCGAAGAACCCGAGCGTGCGCGCCCAGGCGTCCGCGGACGCCTCCGGGTCGTGCGACATGCCCTGGACCCGCATCAGCATCCCGAGCGCGCCCGTGTACTGCGCCAGGAAGGAGTGGGTGGCGCCCGGGTACACCTTGAGGTCCACGGGCACCCCGGCACGCTCCAGCCCGGTCCGTAGCTTGGCCACCTCGGCGACGTCGACCACCGTGTCCCGGTCGCCGAAGCTCGCCACGACCGGGCAGGGCGCCGACAGCATCGCCTCGAGCGCGGCCGGCTCCTGCTTGCCCTTCGGCAGCAGCCCGTAGTTGACCGACGCGGCGTCGAACCCGCCGCGGCCCGCCGCGACCAGGGCGAACCGGCCACCCATGCAGAAGCCCATGATGCCGACCCGGCCCGTGCAGTCCGGCCGGTCCGCGAGCGCCGCGCGCTCGGCCTCCAGCCGGTCGTAGGCCGGACCCTGGTCGGCGACGAAGCTGCGGAACGTCTGCCGCAGGCACCGGCCGCCCTGGAACATCGAGGGGGCGTGGACCACGTAGCCCTGGGCCGCGAGGTGGTCGCACACGCGGCGCAGCTCTGCCGTCATGCCGTAGGCGTCGTGCACCACCACGACGCCGGGGAACGGTCCGTCACCGTCGGGAACCGCGGTGTATCCAGGGTGCACGGTGTGCCTCCGTCGTGCTGACGTGGGGACGCCCGGCCGGACGCCGCCGTCGGACCGTACCAGCGCGCCGCGCGCGCTGCACGGACTCGTGTGCGACCGACCCGTCAGGGCCGCACCACCCCCGGGAAACCCGTCCAGCGCAGGTCTGCGGGCAGGTGGCCCATGTCGTTGAAGAGCACGACCGAGGGCGGCAGGCCGTCGCGGTACTCGATCACCGTCAGCGCGGCGTTGCCGGCGTTCAGGCCGAGCCAGCGCGCGGGCGGGGCGTCGAGCGCGTGCCGCAGCAGCCAGGCCACCTGGAACGCGTGGGTCACCAGCACCTCGTGCGTCTCGGCCTCGGCGGTCCGGGCGAACCGGTCGACGAGGTCCGCGGCGAGCCGTTCACCGGGGACACGCTCGGCGTCGTCGAACCCGTCGAAGAAGCCCGCCCAGGCCGCCGGCAGGTCCGGGCCGGAGGGGACGTACGGCACGTGGTCGACCAGCTCGGCGGCCTCCGCGACGGGCACGCCCGGCAGGCGCCGGGCGATCTCGTGCGCGCTCGCCGAGGCGCGGGGCAGGGGCGAGTGCCACACGGCGTCGACCGGGAGACCGGCCAGCCGTTCGCCGAGCAGCCCGGCCTGCCGCCGTCCGACGTCGGTCAGCTCGCCGAACGCGTCGGCCGCACCGTGCCGGGCCAGGTAGAGATGTCTGGTCGCCATGCGACGAACCTACTGCCCGGCGGTGGCGGCGCGGTCGATGCCGAGGGTCGAGATCAGGTCCTCGTGGAGCTCCATCCACACCGCGTGGCAGGAGGCGACGGCCGTGCCCGCCACCCACTCCCCCCGGCCCGCCCGGGCGCGGGCCAGGGCCGAGGAGAACCGCGTGTCGTACCCCTCGAACCGCGCGAGCACCTGGCTCAGCCCCGCGACCAAGGGCTCGAGCTCGGCCTCCAGCGCCTCCAGCTCGTCGAGGACGCGCGCGTCCCACTCGGGGTCCGTGTGGGTGTTCGGGACGAGCCGTTCGTCCCCGTTCGCCCGGAGCTGCCAGTCCGTGCAGGCCTGCAGCAGGCGGTCGTTCAGCGGCCCGAACCGCTCGTGCGCGCTCTCGACGGCGGGCCGCGCACCCGACTCCGCGAGCTCCTCGGCCAGGCGTCTGTCGTCCTCGGCACGGCCGCGCTCCGTCATCGACCACCCGCTGGTCCCCGCGAACGCCGCGTGACTGACCCAGCCGTACGCCTCGTCGTCGAGCAGGATCTCGTGCGTCCCCGCTTCGTCGAGGCCGAACCGCTCGGCGACGGCGCCGTCGTCCGCCATCCCCTGGATGCGCACGGAGTGGAGCACGAGCAGCTCCGGCTGAGAAGATCGGCCGGGCAGCGTGTCGTTGGTCATGTCTGGACCGTGCGTCCTGCGGCGGCCGGTGTCAACGCGAACAGGTACGCCCAGGGAGGAAGCATGTCGCACAGCACGGCCGGCGTCGCCGGCACACCCGGCAGCCCGGGCCGGGCCACCGGGCCCGCCCGCGTGGTGCACAGCCCCGACGACTTCACCCGGGTCCGTGCCGGCGACGTGCTGGTGTGCCGCTTCACCGAACCGGCCTGGACCGCGCTGTTCGGCGTCGTGGCAGCGGTCGTCACCGAGACGGGGGGGGGGGGGGGGGGCGCCCCCCCGCGGGCGGGGGGGGGGGGGGGGGGCGGCCCCCCGCGGGGGGGGGGGGGGGGGCGCCCCCCGGCGCGCCGGGCCCCCCCCCCCCCCCCCCCCCCCCCCCCCCCCCCGGTGCCGGGGGCCACGACGACGCTCCGGGACGGCCAGACGGTCACCGTCGACGGCGACGCCGGACAGGTCGCCGTCCAGCCCCTCACGGGGTGAGCCGGAGCCGGCGATCCCGGCTCCGGCGACGACGGCGCACGGCCCTGCCGGGCGCACGCCCCACCCGATGAAGGCTTGCCGAGAGATTGGTTCTCACTGCTCGGGGCGACACGGCACGCGTTCCTCCTGGGCGTCCACGGGGAGCACTCCCCATGGGCGCCGCACGAGGCGCCGTGCCAGCCTTCGCAACGTCAGACCAGGAGTCCGGCCCGAGGATGGAGAGCACCATGGCAGTCATCTCCCCGTTCCGCAGAAAGATCACGTTCCGCAGAAAGATCACCAGGCGTTGGACGTTCGCGGCCGTGACCGCGCTCGCCCTGGCCGCCTCCCCGGCGGCCGCCGCCACGACCTCGACCCAGGACGCGGGCGTCCTGGCCATCGCCCACAAGGCACCGTTCGACTGCGGCAAGACCTTCTACGCCAACAACTGGACCGGCGGGCACAACCCGTCCGGCTCCATCGACTGGCAGACGTACGGCAGCGACGCCATCAACGGCGAGACGGTCCGTGCCACGGCGGGCGGCACCGCCACGTTCGACGACGAGGGCAGCACGAGCTACGGCAAGTGGGTGCAGATCGTGCACAGCGACGGCACCCGCACGCGCTACGCCCACCTCGCCACGATGGTGCGGGCCGCGGGCCAGACCATGTCCGTCAGCCAGGGCACCGTGATCGGCACCGTCGGGTCCACCGGAGGGTCGAGCGCGCCGCACCTGCACTACGAGCAGCGCACCTCGTCCGGCGTGGTCGACACCTCGCCGACCGTCGACGGCGTCACCGTCTCGCTGGGCCAGAAGAAGGCGGTCACCAGCACCAACGGCTGCGGCGGCTCGAGCAACCCGTACACGCCCGCGGAGGTGTGCGGCAGCGGCTACTCGGTGATCGACTCCGCGGCGCTGGGCACCGTGGGCCGCACCTACCTGCTCTACAACGCCGGCAACGGCTACAACTGCGCGGTCACGCTCAAGTCCACCAACCTGGGCACGCCGAGCGCGGTCTCGGCCTTCCTGGAACCGGAGGGCGCGTCCCGGACCACCGACTCGGGGAACTTCTCCTACTACGCCGGCCCGGTCAAGCGGTCCGCACCGGGCACCTGCGTGAAGTGGGGCGGCTCGGTGGGCAGCACGAGCTACACCAGCCCGTTCGAGCACTGCGGCTGACGCCGGCCGAACCGGCCGCCGGGCCCCCGGGACACCTTCCGGCGGGCCTGGCGGCCCTGGCGTGGAGCGACGGATCAGCCGCGCGGCGGTTCGATCAGGTCCCAGGGCATGCCGTACAGGTCCTCGAACACGACCACCGTGCCGTAGGCCTCGTGGCGTGGTTCCTCGCGGAACCGCACGCCGGCCGCCGTCATGCGGGCGTGCTGCGCGGCGAAGTCGTCGGTCTCCAGGAAGAACGCGACCTTCCCGGCGGCCTGGTCGCCCACGGCGGCATGGGCGTCCGTGCGGGCGAGGACCAGCCCGGTCCCGCCGTCCGCCGGGCCGACGACGACGCGACGACGTCCGGCCGCGGTGGTCTCGTCCTCGCGGAGGGCGAACCCGAGGGCGTCGACGAAGAAGGCGATGGCCTCGTCGTGGTCGCGGACGAGATAGGTGACGTCGGAGAGTCGCAGCACCCCGTGATCCTAGGCCGCGCGGACCCGGCCTCCGCGCCAGGCCCACGACGCGCCCGCACTCGACCGATACTGGACGGCACGAACCTTTCCGGTGCCGGACACCGTACGTCCGGCCGACCCCGAGGACTGACGTGACCTTCACCCACCCCACCGGCACGCACGGCGCGAGGCAGCCCGGACGCGGCTTCCGCTGGATGAACCGGCTCCTCATGCGACGCGCCCGCCGCGCCGAGGGCACGACCATGGGCATGAACCTGCTGGTCCTGACCACCCTCGGACGCAAGAGCGGGCAGCCCCGCTCCAACCCGCTGGCCTCGTTCCCCGGGCCCGACGGGAGCTGGCTGGTCGTGGCCTCGGCCGGAGGTGCCCCCGCCAACCCGGCCTGGTACCTCAACCTCGCCGCGCACCCCGACCAGGTCACCGTCGAGCAGGGCGGCCGCAAGGTCGCCGTCACCGCCACGGAGCTGCACGGTGCCGAGCGCGCCGAGGCCTGGCAGAAGATCACCGCCCAGGCGGCGAACTTCCGCCGGTACGAGCAGGTGACCGACCGGGAGATCCCCGTGATCCGGCTCACGCCCAGGGCCTGAGCCCCCGACCCTGCCCCGTGCGACGTCGCCGCGGTGGGTAGTGTCGTGCGCATGACGTACGCCACCACCTCCCCGGCCGTCACGGCGCTCCAGACCGCGGACTGGCGCCGCCGCGTCTTCGCGCTCTACGCCGAGGCCCGCACCCGTGCCGTCGTGGACCCGGCCGCCGCCCACGCCGGCTGGGTCGCCGCCCGGGACGAGCTCTTCGCGACGCACCCGGTGTCACCGATCCTGCCGGAGGACCAGCCCGGCTTCACCGGCCTGACGGTCACGCCCTACGACCCGGCATGGCGCCTGAGCGCCCCGGTCGTCCCGGCCGAGCCCGGGCCCGACGGCGCGCCGCGCCGCCTCGACGTGCCCACCGGGACCGACGGCGTCGTGCCGTTCGAGCTGCTCGGCACGGTGACCCTGGCGTCAGACACCCTGGGCGACCTCGGCACGCTCGACGTCTGGCGGCTCGCCTCCTACGGCGGTGGTCTGTTCGTGCCGATCAAGGACGCGCTGGCGGGCCCGCCCGGCGGCACCTACGGCGGTGGGCGCTACCTCATCGACACGATCAAGGGCGCCTGGCTCGGCCACACCGGCGGGCCCGACGGCGGCGAGGGGGGCGGCCCGGGCGACTTCGGCGACGGGGACCTGGTGCTCGACCTCAACTTCGCCTACAACCCGTCCTGCGCCTACGACCCGGCATGGACGTGCCCGCTGGCCCAGGACGGCAACACGCTGGCCGTGGAGGTCCCGGTGGGCGAGCGCACCCCGGACACGCAGGCGTACTGAACCACGGCTGGGGGCAAGGTGAGGCTGTCCAACCCCGCCCCCGGCACTGGCTCTCCGCGCCGACTCCTGGTTGCCTGAACCCATGACCACCCCCACGTCCGGCACGAACCACCCGGACACCGGCCGCGACGCCGCCGGACACCCCGACGAGCCGCACACCAACGGGCTCGCAGAGCGCCTGAACTGGCTGCGCGCCGGCGTGCTCGGCGCGAACGACGGCATCGTCTCGGTCGCCGCGGTCGCCGTCGGCGTCGCGGCCGCCACGTCGCAGACCGGGCCCATCCTCACCGCCGGCCTCGCCGCCCTCGTGGGCGGGGCGATCTCGATGGCCCTGGGCGAGTACGTGTCGGTCTCCAGCCAGTCCGACAGCCAGAAGGCCCTCATCGCCAAGGAGAAGGCCGAGCTCGCCGAGATGCCCGAGCAGGAGCTCGCCGAGCTGGCGGGGCTCTACGAGGCCAAGGGCCTGTCCCCCGCCACCGCCCGCCAGGTCGCGGTCGAGCTCACCGAGCACGACGCCCTGGCCGCCCACCTGGAGGCCGAGCTCAACATCGACGAGGACGAGGTCGTCAGCCCCTGGCACGCCGCCCTCGCGTCCGCCGTCGCCTTCACGCTCGGCGCCGTCCTGCCGCTCGCCGCCGTGCTCCTGATCCCGGAGCCCTGGCGGGTCGGCGTGACGTTCGTCGTCGTGCTGGCCGCCCTGGCCGGGACGGGGTGGATCGCGGCCTGGATCGGCGGCGCACCGCGGGTGCGCGCCACGGCGCGCGTGGTGATCGGCGGAGCCCTGGCGCTGGGCGCGACCTTCGCGATCGGCTCGCTGCTCGGCACGACGGCGGTCGGGTGAGTACCGTTAGCGCCCGATGAACACCATCGACAGCACCCCGCCCCCGGCCGGCACACCCTCGTCGGCGTACGGCGTCCACTCCGAGGTCGGCCGGCTGCGCAAGGTCCTGGTCTGCGCGCCCGGGCTGGCCCATCAGCGGCTCACGCCGTCCAACTCCGCCGACCTCCTGTTCGACGACGTGCTGTGGGTCGAGCGCGCGCAGCAGGACCACGCCGACTTCGTGGCGGAGCTGCGCGGCCGCGACGTCGACGTCGTCGAGCTGCACGCCCTGCTCGCCGAGACGCTCCGTGTGCCGGGCGCCCGCGACTGGCTCCTGGACCGCAAGATCGTGCCCGAGATCGTGGGCAACGGCCTGGTGGAGGCCACGCGCGAGTACCTGGAGTCGCTGCCCGAGCACGAGCTGGCGCGCTACCTGATCGGCGGCCTCGCCGTCGCGGACGTGCCCGAGCTCCCGCCGGGCTTCCGCGCACTGGCAGACCTCAGCCCCGACGCGCGCGAGTACCTCATGCCGCCGCTGCCGAACACCCTGTTCACGCGCGACACGACGTGCTGGATCTACGGCGGCCTCACCCTGAACCCGCTGTACTGGCAGGCCCGCCGCGACGAGACGCTGCTGATGAAGGCCGTCTACACGTTCCACCCCCAGTACGTGGGCAGCAGGGTGTGGTGGGGCGACCCCGAGACCGGCCACGGGGAGGCCACCTTCGAGGGTGGTGACATCATGCCGATCGGCAACGGCACCGTGCTGATGGGCATGAGCGAGCGCACCTCGCGCCAGGCCATCACGCAGGTCGCCGCCTCGCTGTTCGAGGCGGGCGCGGCCGAGCAGATCGTCGTGGCGGGCATGCCCCGCCTGCGTGCGGCCATGCACCTGGACACGATCATGACGTTCGTCGACGTCGACACCGTGACCGTGTACCCGCGGATCGTCGACCGCGTGCACCCGTTCGTGCTGCGGCCCGACGGCGGGCCGCTCGGCGTCTCGGTGACCGACGCCGGCGGGTCGTCCTTCCTCGACGTCGTCGGGCAGGTCTCCGGGCTCGGCGAGCTCCGGGTCATCGAGACCGGCGGCGACGTCTACGAGTCGGAGCGGCAGCAGTGGGACAGCGGCAACAACTCGGTCGCCGTCGAGCCGGGCGTGGTGTTCACCTACGACCGGAACACGACGACGAACGACCTGCTGCGCAAGGCCGGCATCGAGGTCATCGAGATCGCCGGCGGCGAGCTGGGTCGCGGCCGGGGCGGCGGGCACTGCATGACCTGCCCGATCATCCGTGACCCCGTGACCTGGTAGAGCCGGGCCCTGCGCCGGGCCGGCGTCGGCCCGGGATGGGCTCCGTCGGGGCACTGCTGCTCCTGGTCATGTACGTGTCGGTGGTCATCGCGACCAACCTCTACGGGAGGATCGCCGAGGAGCACTTCGGCGACCTGGGGACCACGGCGTTCACGCTGTTCCAGGTCATGACGGGCGAGGCGTGGCCGGACATCGCCGACGACGTGATGGCGCACGAGCCCACCGCCTGGATCTTCTTCGTGGTCTTCATCCTCGTGGTGTCGTTCGCAGTGCTGAACCTGTTCATCGCGGTGGTCGTCAGCGGCATGGAGAGCATCGACGAGCTCGCCGAGCACGAGGAGCGGTCGGACGCCGAGGTCATGGACGAGCTGCGGGCGATCCGGGGGCAGCTCGCCGCGCTCCAGGCGGAGCTCGCGGCCTCCCGGGCCGGGGATGCCGACCTCGAGCGCCGGGCCGCCCCGACCCCCTGAGCGACACGCCGGGACATGCCGCCACGCGGAGGTTCTTGATGCATCCTTGGGTTGCAGTTCCGGAAAAGCCATAGACGACACCAAGTCCTCGTTGTACCTTTCTTCACACACGGACTCGCGCCGTGAAGGCATGACGTGTGTCCGCACGCCTGCCGCAGCACCGATACCAGCCCTTCGAACGAGACGGGAAAGGACGAGAACACGATGGTCCGCACCAGCTTCGCGCTCCAGGCCGCCGGCCTGTGCAAGGTCAGTGCCGCCACCGCGTCGTCCTACCCGACCACTGCCACGCACCTGTGGGACGGCCGTGAGGCCATCCGGGGCGCCATACGCTCCTGATCCGGCAGTGCCGGACCAGTGCTGTGAGCCGCCTCGGGATGCCTGTTCCCGGGCGGCTCTTGTCGTCCCGGGCGCGGACACGTCCCGCCCGACAGCACGACCCGAGACATCCAGGAAGTACGACACGCTCACCGGAAGGAGCAGGCCCGTGGCCGACGTCCTTGTCCTCAATGCCGGTTACGAGCCGCTGCACCGGGTATCGGTCCGGCATGCCATCCACATGCTCGTGCGCGAGGTCGCGGTCGTGGAGGAGGCGGTCGACGGCCGCTCCTTCGGGCCGTTCCCCTTACCGCGCGTGCTGCGGCTGGTCCGGTACGTCACGATGCGGTGGCTCTACAAGTCGGGCGGCGCGCCCGCGTGCACCAAGCTGGGCGTCAAGCGGCGCGACGGCCTGTGCGCGTACTGCGGCGGCCCCGCCGAGACCGTGGACCACATCCTGCCGCGGTCCCGCGGCGGGCCCTCGACGTGGATGAACCTCGTCGCCGCCTGCTACGAGTGCAACTCGCACAAGGCGGACCGCACCCCGGCCGAGGCCGGCATGGTGCTCCACGTGACGCCGCACGTCCCCCGCGCGGACTACGCGCGCGCCATCCGGCACCGGGCGGCACGCGCGGCGTGACCACCCCGGCTGCCCCCGCTCCGTCCGCGGTCGGCAGAAGGTCAGGTGATCGGCAACCCGGGTGGCCGATCACCTGACCTTCTGCCGACCATCGGGTCGAGCAACCGCCAGGCGGGAACGACGGCTCCTCGGGTGCCCAGGACGGGCCGCTCCGGCGTGTACGGCGCGCTCAGCCCCTCAGCGCCTCGACCAGGAGCTCCAGGGTTCGTGCGCGCCCGGGCGTGGCGTCGAGGGGCTCCTCCGCCCGCGAACCGGCCACCGGCACGAGCATGACCTCCTCGACGCCGTACCGCCCGGCCAGGTCGCGCACCTGGCCGGCCACCTGCTCGGCGTCGCCGATGAGCCAGCGTGCGCGCATCGACTCGATCGACTGGGCGATCATGCCGTCGGCGGGTTCGGCGGCCTGGGCGTCCAGCGCCTCCTCCACCGTCTCCAGCGGCCCGAGCCGCTGCCCGGAGCGCAGCCGGGCCATCTGGCGCAGCTGGGGCAGGGCCCGGTCGTGCGCCTCGTCCGACGTCGGCGCCACCACCGCGTTGGCCGTCACGAAGGTGCGCGGCTCGGGGTGCTCCTCCGACGGCCGGTAGCCGTCCCGGTACAGGCCCAGGATCTGCTCCATGCCCTGCCCGGAGAAGTGGTTGGCGAACACGTACGGCAGGCCGAGCTCTGCGGCCAGGCGCGCGGAGTAGTCGCTGGAGCCCAGCAGCCACACCGTCGGCGTCCCGTCGGCCGCCGGGGTGGCCCGCACGTCGTAGACGTCGCCCGAGACCAGGCGGAGGCGCGCGCCGTCGGGCCCCATGAGGCTCAGGATGTCGGTGACGTGCTGCGGGAACCGGTCCACGTCCGCCGTCGGGCCCGTGGCGCGCAGCAGGGAGGTGACCACGGGGTCGCTGCCGGGCGCGCGCCCGATGCCGAGGTCGATCCGGCCCGGCGCGATCGCCTCCAGGGCCGCGAACTGCTCGGCCACCACGAGCGGCGCGTGGTTCGGGAGCATCACGCCGCCCGAGCCCACCCGGATGCGGGAGGTCCGCGCGGCGGCCGCGGCGATCATCACCGGCGGCGAGGACGCGGCGACGGCGGCCATGTTGTGGTGCTCGGCGAACCAGTAGCGCTCCAGGCCGAGGCGGTCGGCGAGCGCCACCAGGTCGAGCGAGGCCGCCAGGGCCTGGGCGCTGGTCTGGCCCGAGCGGACGGGCACGAGGTCAAGGACGGACAGGCGTGGCTGGGTGTTCATCGCCTGTGTCAACCGTTCCGGGCGCCGTCGTGTTCCTGTATCACCTCGCGGATCTTCGCGGTATCGCGGGAGGTCGTGGCGCCGACCCCCTGCGGCCTGACATGATCGCGAACGTGTCTGTTGATGTGCGCCCCGCGACCGACGACGACGTCGATGCCGTGGTCGACCTGTTCCGCCAGTACCTGAGGTTCTACGACCAGGAGGTACCCGATGCCGAGGCGCGGGCCTACCTGACCGCCCGCCGCGACGCGGGCGACAGCGTGCTGCTGGTCGCCGAGCTCGGGCCGGACGACGCCGGGACCCCGGGCGGGCTGGTGGGCTTCGCCCAGAGCTACCCGACCTGGTCGTCGGTGAGCCTGAGCCGCTCGTGGGTGCTCAACGACCTGTTCGTCACCCCGGCCGCACGCGGCACGGGTGCCGGGCGTGCGCTGGTGCAGGACACGTGCCGCCGCGCCAAGGAGGCGGGCGCCATCCGCGTCTCGCTGGCCACCGCGTGGGACAACGTCGCCGCACAGGGTCTCTACGAGTCGGAGGGCTTCGTGCGCGACCAGAGCTTCCACCACTACATGTACGTCACGGGCGCCTGACGCCCCCGTGCCAGGCCCTCAGGTCAACCGGGTGACCTGAGGGCCTGGCACGTCGCGCGCGCCTACGGAGGTGTGTCGGAGGTGCACGTTAGGGTTCCGGGACAAACCTGGTCAGAGTTAACAAATCAATCGGGATACCCCGGGAACTGGAGCGCACACGACCATGATGGGAGGCAACCACGCCGCGACGGGAGCCGCGGCCTGGGTAGCGGTCACCGCGTCCACGCCGATCGCCTTCGGCTGGTACCCCGTGACGGACACCGGTGTGATCGCGGGAGCGCTCGTGTGTGCGGGCGCCGCGCTCCTGCCTGACGCCGACCATCACTCCGGCACCATCGCGAACTCCCTCAAGCCGGTGTCGAACGTCGTGGTCAAGGGCATCGAGGCCGTCTCGGGCGGCCACCGCAAGGGCACCCACTCGATCCTCGGCATCGCCGTGTTCACGGCCATCGCCTGGGGCCTGAGCTTCCTGAGCATCGACACGGGCAACCCGGAGATCGGTGCGATCCTCATCGGCCCGGGCATCATGTGCGTGCTGCTGGTCGCGTTCGCCCTCAAGGCGCTCAAGATCACGCGTGACACGAAGGTCCTGCCGTGGACGACGTCGATCACGCTCGCGGTGCTCATCGCCATCTTCGCGCCCGAGGAGTGGTTCTGGATGCCGTTCAGCGTGGCCCTCGGCTGCACCGTGCACATCCTGGGCGACATGATCACCACCAACGGCGTGCCGCTGCTCTGGCCGCTGAAGTTCCGCTCCCCGCGCTGGATGCGGGACGGTCGCGGCCTGGAGCTCGACATGATCTGGCGGTCCGGCGGCAACCTGTCGATCCCGATCCTGGGCGACGCGGGATCGGTCCGCGAGTGGATCTTCCTGGTCCCGGTCTCGCTCTACGCGATCGTGGGCATCGTGTGGGCGCTGCTCGACGAGATGGGCTACGACACCATGGCGACCTGGTACCAGATCGTCGGGCTGTTCGGGGCCTGATCCGGCCGGCCCTGCACGGGCCGGCCGGACGCCCCGCCGGTCACAGGCCGCCGGTCACAGGCCGCCGGCCACCGCGGCGCCCGCCGCCAGCCAGGCGCGACGGGTGTCCGGGCGCAGCGCGCCGTACCGCAGGTGGCCGTCCACCATGGCCGGGTCGAACGGGATGGTCACCACCTCGCGGGCCAGCGACCGGTACCCGTCGGCGACCCGCTCCAGCTCGCTCGCGGGCTGCTTCTGGTCCGCCTGGCTCACCACCACCACGGCCTGCTGCGCCAGGTACGCCGACCGGCCGTCGCGCGTCGAGAGCGCCTCCAGCAGCAGGGCACCGGCCTCGGCGTGGTCGTCCCGCGTGGTGGTGGCGACCACGAGCTGGTCGGTCAGGTCGATCATCCGCTGCCACATCGGGTCGGACTCGTCGTTGCCCGAGTCGATGAGGATCATCCGGTAGTACTTCGACAGCACCGAGTGGATCGCGTCGACGTCCTGCGGCTCGATGCGCTGCTCGTTCGCCATGGCGATCGGCTTGGAGCGCAGCACGTCGAACCGGTCGCGCGTCTGGTGGTGCACGTACCGGGCGAGGTCCGCGGCCTGCGCGGACGGCCCCAGCAGGCGGTCGGTCTGCGGCAGCAGGTCCAGGAGCGTCGACTCGTGCGGGCCCTGCTCGGTGCGCCAGCCCAGCGTGCCGCGCGTCTGGTTGTTGTCCCAGGTGACCACACCCGCGCCGCCGAACTGCGCGAACACCGCTGCGAGCAGCACCGTCGACGGCGTCTTGCCCGCGCCGCCCTTGCCGTTCACCATCGAGATGGTGCGCGGCCCCGGCCAGTGCTGGCTGACGGCGCGCTCGTCGGCCCGCTCCGCCCGCTCCGACTCGCTGGGCCCCACGCGGATGCCCAGGCGCGTCAGCACGCCGCGGAAGCCGCGCGTGGCCGGGTCCTCGTCCTGCTGGTGGGTGAGGAAGGACTCCCGCGCCTCGCGGCGCGAGCGAGGCGCCTCCGTGCCGCTCGTCCGCCCGGTGTCGGCCGGTGCGGCAGGCGCGCCCGCGCCGGACGGGACGGCGTCCACGGGTCCGGACGGGACGGGCACGGTGTCCAGGGGGCCGGCCGGGCCGGGCACCGTGTCCAGGGGGCCGGACGCCGGTCCCGCGGCGTGGTGACCCGCCATGTCGCCGGGCACCGTGCCCGGCAGGGCGCCCGGGTCGACGCCCGGGTCCGCGGCGGGGGCGACCAGGTCGCGGTCCGCGGCGCTCTCTCCCAGCCGGTCGGCCGCGCCCGGAGCGTCGGCCGGGCCGGGCGTGAGGTCGGGACGGGGTGCGAGGTCGGGCCTGGGCCCCAGGTCCGGGGCGGGACCGGGCGCAGGCACGCGGCGCACCGTGTCGTCCGGGTCGATCTCCACGGCGGAGGCGAGCGGGTCGGCCGACGGCCCGTCGTGCGCGCCGGGCAGCGGCTCGCGCGTGGGCAGGTCGGCGGCGGACGCGTCGTCGAAGACCGGCCCCGGGGCCTGTCCCGGCACCTGGTCGGGGACGGACCCGGCAGGCGGGGCCTGGGGGGTCGGGGCCGACGGCGGGGCGAGCTCGTCCTCCTCCGGGACCACCGTCCCGTCGGGGTGCACGATCAGGTTCCAGAGCCCCTCGGGACCGGTCGCGGAGGCCCGTACCGGCCGACCCACCCGGGCCGCGTTCTCCGTGACCCGGCGCAGCACCTCCACGCGTGCCTCTTCCAGGCTGGCGGCGCTGATGGGATGGAACGTCCCGTCGATCGTCACCTCCCCGGAGCCGTCCTCCCGGACGACCGCGTCGATCCGAGGCCAGCGGGGCACGGTGTCAGAGCTCATGCGTTTCCTCCGAAGTTCCTGGACAGGCGGCATTGCGTGGTCCGCCCCCGAAGCAAGGGTCGGACATGTTGGCCTGCCTGGCCACCCCAACGGGGCATTCACCCCACCTGGTAGGTTCTCGCGAAACAGGTGTCGAAACCGGACCACAACCGAGGAGCCTCCGCGTGTCCGACGAGCCCACCCGCCGAATTCCTCCGGCAGCCGACCCCACGCAGATCCAGCGGCCACCCGCTCGGACAGGTCGCCCGGACGCGCAGCCCGATGCCCCGTCATCGTATGCCGTGCCGCACCGCACGGAGGTCTTCCCGAACCGCCGGGACGGGCAGGGGGTCGCGCCACAGGGCGCCACGGGCTATGACCAGACGCAGGTCATGGGCCCCGGCACGGCGGGGTACGACGACCGCACCCAGGTCGTGGCGCCGGGCACGACAGGCTACGACGACCGCACCCAGGCCATGCCGCCCACGCAGGGCGGCGGCTACGCCGACCGCGCCCAGGGCGGTTCCTACGGCGACGCGACCCAGGTGCTACCGCCGTCGGGCGCGGCGGACGCTCCCGGCGTCGCCGGGCAGGGCCGCGACTACCGGGCCGCGACACCACCGCCCGCTCAGCCGTACCGCCCCTACGAGACCGCCCAGCCCACCCAGGTCCACGGGGCCGGCCCGTTCCCGGGCGAGCCCGGGACGGGACAGGGCGGCTACGGGCAGCCGACCCAGGTCTACGGCCGGCCCGCCGCCGGCTACGGCCAGCAGCAGGCTCCGGGGTATCCGCAGCCCACAGCCGGCTACGGCCAGCAGCCGGGCCAGGGCTACCCGCAGGCGCCCCACGCCTACGGCCGGCAACCGGGCACGGGCTACGACCAGGACCAGCAGGGCTACGCACCGCAGCCGTCCGGGCCGACTCCGCCCGCACCGCGCCGTGACCGCGACGACGACTCCCGCCCCGGCGGTTCGGCGGCCGGCGCGGTGCTGGCCTGGATCCCGCGCCTGCTGCTCGTGCTGAGCGTCTACCAGCTCGTCCGGCTCGTCCCGGGCTTCGACGTCATGCCCGACGTCGCGCAGTTCCCGCTGTTCCGCAGCATCGGCGACGGCGTGCTCGCCATGCTCAACCTCAACCCCGGGTGGTCCGACCAGGCCGCCAACCTGACCATCCCCGTGCTCGGCATGGCGCTCGCCGGCGTGTTCAACTCGATCCGGGCGCTGGGCACGTCGCTGGCGGTCTGGCCGTACGGTCTGGCCGTGTTCGCGTGGATCGTGGTGTTCGCCGTGGGCGGCATCGTCGGCTACGCGCAGGACGCCGCCGAGAACGCGCGGCAGAACATCGAGCGGTCGGTGGACGAGGGCATCGAGGACGCCAAGCAGGACGCCGAGGACACCGCCCGCGAGGAGCTGGAGAAGAGCGTCGACGACGCCCGCCAGGACGCGACCGAGAACATCGAGGAGAGCGTCACCGAGCAGCTCCAGGACGCCCTGCCGGGCGGCGAGGGCTAGCGCGGAGACCGCCGGTCAGGAGCCCGTGCGGTCACGGAACCGGCACGAAACCGGCCAGGCACATGCCTGATCGGCACAGCGGGACGCTGATAGGTTTGCTCAGGTCCCCACCGGTCGTCCCGGTGCACTGCTGAGGAGCCCTGCTTGTCCGACGAGACCACCCGCACGCCGGCCGTACGCCCCGCCGGCCAGCCGGCCCAGGGCGGTGACCGGACCGCCGTCGTGCGACCGGCCACGGGCACCGCCCCGACGCCGCCGCCCACCGCGCCGACGCAGGTCGTGCTGCCGTCGGGCAGAGGACAGGCGGGCTCAGGTCAGGCGGGCTCAGGTCAGGCGAGCACAGGGCAGGCGAGCACAGAGCAGACGGGCACCGCCCGGTTCGCGGAGACCGCCGTGCGCCCGGCGCCCGGAGCACCGCCCGCGAGACAGAGTGGCCCCGCGGCGCCGTCG
Source organism: Promicromonospora sp. NPDC050880 (assembly GCF_044456525.1). Classification (NCBI taxonomy): domain Bacteria; kingdom Bacillati; phylum Actinomycetota; class Actinomycetes; order Micrococcales; family Promicromonosporaceae; genus Promicromonospora; species Promicromonospora sp. NPDC050880. The sequence continues at coordinate 142,860 of NZ_JBITFV010000008.1, read as the reverse complement.
TCCGCCGGGTTCGCGCCCGCCGCGTCGACGTTCGCGCCGCCGCCCGCGGGCGGCGGACCTGCAGGCCGCCCGGCCACCCCGCAGCAGGCGGGGCCCCGCATCCCCGCGACCGGCGAGGTGCTCGGTCCGTACCAGCTCGTCGGGACGCTCGGCCACGGCGGTTTCGCGCACGTGTACCGCGCGCTCGGGCAGGGTGGCGAGGTGGCCCTCAAGGTCCTGACGAACGCGGAGCACGGCTCGCTGGACCGGTTCGTCGGCGAGGCCGCCCTGCTGGACCGTCTGGCCGGGCGCGGTTTCCCGCGGCTCCTGGCGGCCGACCTGCGGTCCACGACGCCGTGGTTCGCCATGGAGCTCGTGCCGGGCCCGACGCTGGCCCAGCGCGTGGCCGCCGAGGGGCCCCTGCCGGTGCACGACGTGCTGCGCGTCGCCGACGACGTGCTGGACGCCCTCGCCGTGCTCCAGGAGGAGCACTACCTGCACCGGGACGTGAAGCCCGCGAACATCATCGCCGCGCCCGGCCGGTACGTGCTGATCGACCTCGGCATCGCCAAGGGGCACGGCACCTCGACGTCGACCCACGCGGCGGGCACCATCTCGTACATGGCGCCCGAACTCTTCGTGCGCAAGCCGCACGCCCGGTCGGACGTGTTCAGCCTCGGCCTGCTGCTCATCTTCCTCGCCACGGGCCAGCTCCCCAACGACCTCAACTTCGCGGGCCGTGACCTGACCGCGGCCGACGTCGGACCGGTCGACCAGCGGCTGCTCCCCCTCGTCCTGGCCATGACCCGGCACCGGCCCGAGGACCGGCCGCCGCTGCACAACCTCATCGGCACCGTGGCCCAGCTCGCGGGCGACAGCGCGCGGCTGGACCCGTCGCTGCTGGCGGCGACCGACGCCACGACGATCGAGCGCGGCCTGGTCACCGAGGTGCTGACCGGCAGCGGGGCGCCCACGGGCGCCGTGGCCCCCACCAGTCCCCTGGCGAGCAACCCGGTGCGGCAGGGCGAGCCCGTCACCAACCTGGTCTACGACCAGCAGCTCATGGGCCGGCTGCACCAGGTGCACGGCGACGGGTTCGACGGCGCCGCCGAGGAGATCATCTCGGTCTACCTGTCCGCCGTCGGGCCGCAGCGGGCGGGCGGGCGCTCGCCCGCCGAGATCAAGGACTACCTGTGGGCGGCGATGCGCTGGGGTCCGGCCTTCACGCCCGAGGGGTACGCCGACACCTACGACGGCTGGGTCGCCTACCGGAAGCGGCACGGCCTGCCGCTGCCCGGCGTCCCGACGCCGCCGGCGCCGCCCCGGCCGGCCGGCAACCCCACGCAGCGCATGGCGCCGGTCAGCAACCAGCAGGCCACGCAGGTGGCGCCCGCGTACCGGCCCGGTCCCCCGCCGGGCACGCGCCCGGTACCCACGCCCGTGCCCGCTGTGGCGGGCGCGCCCGCCACAGCGCAGCAGCCCGCGGTCAGGGCCGCGCAGCCAGAGGCCCCGCAGCCGCCGGCTGCCCCCGCACCCCGGCGCGAGGACGACCGGGACCGCCGGGACTCGCGGGAGCCCCGGGAGCCCCGGGACGACGAGCGGCGGAGCACGGGCGGCGGCCTCGGCGTCGTGGCGACGGTGCTCGGCTGGGTCCCGCGCCTGCTGCTCGCGCTGGCCGTGTACCAGCTCGTCCGGCTCCTGCCGGGCTTCGACGTGATGCCCAGCGCGGCCGGGCTGCCGCTCTTCGCCGCGCTCGGCGACATCGCCGTGGCGCTGCTGAACCTCGACCCCGTCTGGGCACCGCGGATGGCGGAGCTGTCGATCCCGCTGCTGGGCATCGTCACGTCCGCCGTCGTGAACCTCTTCCGGGCCGTGCGGATGCGGCGCGGCGGCCGGACGTGGCCGTTCTGGCTGGTCGTGGTGGTGTGGGTGATCGTGATCGCCGTCCAGGGCGTGGTGGGCTACGCCCAGCAGGTCACGCAGGACGCCCGCGACTCCCTGCAGGAGCAGCGCGAACAGCTCCAGGACGACCTGCAGCAGGGCGTGCAGGACACGACGGAGGACGTCCGCGACTCCCTGTGGGAGTCCGTGGAGGACGCGCTCCCCTGGAACTGACGGCGGCGGCTGACTGTTCTGAGGTCGGTAGTTTGCCGCGCGGAGTTGGCGGTTTGCCTCGAGGTCGGTAGTTTGCCGCGCGGAGTCGGCAGTTTGCCTCGGCAGTTTGTCGCACGGAGTTGGCAGTTTGCCTCGATGTCGGCAGTTTGCCGCGCGGAGTCGGCACTTTGCCCTGAGGTCGGTACAGGCCTGTGCCGACCTCAAGGCAGACTGCCGACGTCGCAGGAAAGTGCCGACCTCAAGAAGCTGTCAGGCCGCGCGGAGACCCTCTGCGCCATGCCGCAGGGCTCATCGCATGACCACATGTCCCGCGGCGTCGGACCTGTGCACATCCCCTGACACCGCAGGCAGCACGCCGCACGCGGTTGGCGCACTCTCGTCCCATGACCGCCGCATCGTCCACCCCCGTCGTGACAATCCCCTCCGTCCTGCTCGCCGCCGAGCGCGACCGCAACCAGCTCGCGAACGCCCACCGCCGCGGCACACTCGTCAAGGTCCGCCGCGGCGCCTACTGCGAGGCGGACGCCGTCCAGGTCGGCGGCCCCTCGTCGGCGCCGCGCGAGAAGCGGATCAAGGAGCTGGCCCGGGCACGCGCCCTGCACTCCCAGCTCCGCGCGAACCACGTCTTCAGCCACACGACCGCCGCCCTGCTGCTGGGTTGCCGGGTCTGGACGGTGCCCGACGCGACGCACGTCTACCAGGGCTATCGCGCCTCGGGGCGATCGGCGAAGGACGTCGTACGGCACCGGGGAGAGGTCCCGCCCGCGGACGTCGTTCTGGTCGACGATCTTCCCGTCACGTCGCTCGACCGCACCGTGGTCGACTGCGCCCTGGCGCTGCATCCCCTGGAGGCGCTCGTGATCGCCGACTCCGCCTTGTCCCTCGGCGCCGACCGTCAGGCCCTGCTCCAGATGATCGACGCCCGCGCCGGACAGCGCGGGGTGCAGCGGGCTCGGTCGGTCGTCGAGCTCGCGGACGACGGCGCAGGATCAGCCTGGGAGACCTGGGTGCGCTACGAGATGCTGCGCGCGGGCCTCCCCCGCCCCAGCACCCAGATGCCGGTCCAGACCGACCGCGGGCTCTTCCATACCGACCTCGGCTACGAGCAGTGGCGGCTGGGCATCGAGTTCGACGGCCTGATCAAGTACCGGCCGGACGGCGTCCGCGCCGGTCACGACCCTGCCGCGGAGTACATGAGCGAGAAGAACCGCGCCGAGGCCATACGCCGGGCCGGCATCACCCTGGAACGGACGAGCGCCGCCGACCGCGCCGACACCCGGAAGATGCTTGCCAGGATCACGGCACACCTGCCGCCCGACGTGGTGAGAAGGTCCCGGGCCAACCCTTACCTGCCACCTGCCTGAGGTTCGGGGGCTGTCGGCGCTCTGCCAGTGGTCGGCAGCTTGCAGGGTGGTCGGCAGTCTGCAGGGTGGTCGGCAGCCTGCCTGGCGGTCGGCAGTCTGCAGGGTGGCCGATAGACTGCCCGGTGGTCGGCAGCCTGCCTGGCGGTCGGCAGTTTGCAGGGTGAGTCGGCAGTTTGCCGCGCGGAGTCGGCAGTTTGCTTCGAGATCGGCACAGGCCTGGACCGATCTCGAGGCAAACTGCCGACCTCACAGGAACGTGCCGACCTCACAGGAGAGTGCCGACCTCGCAGGAGAGTGCCGACTTCGCAGGAGAGTGCCGGCCCCGTCGGAAAAAACAGGTGCGCGCCGTCCCGCACGCGTGACATGCTCCTCGCACGGTCATCGAGACAGCCCTGCAGGCGGCGCTCGCTGGCCGGCCAGACCCCGGGCCAAGTGCCCAGCACGGTGCGCTCGATGAGCGCGGACAGGAAGGAGGCGGTCATGGACGACGTCGTTCGCGCAGCTGCCTCTGCGGCAGCAGACGCCACTGTCACCAGGAGCACCCGGCACTGATCCGGTCGTGCTCCGGCATCAAGGAGCACCGTCTTGCCCCGTTTTCCCGAAGCACCGAAGTCTGTCCTGATCCAGTCCGCGAGCAGGAAGCGCAGCGACGACCGTCGCAGCGCCGTCGGCCGGGCGGACCTGGAGGGCCCCCACCCGAGCACGTTCGCCCTGGTGGAGCACGCCGAGCACGACGCCGTCGCGCCGGACACCCCCGATCACGACGCGCCCACGCACCACACACCCACCGACCCCACCCAGCCGGGACCTGGGCAGCGGTGGTCCACCTGGCGTTCCGTCGCCAAGGGCCAGCGCGGCCCCGAACCGGTCCCGGACTGGCTGGTCACCCGGGACGCCGCGTTCGACACCGAGCTCGGCATCCTCAAGACCGGCAAGGAGGCGGACGCGTTCCTCGTCGAGCGCGCCGTCCCGCCGAGCGCAGACCCGGCCGACGTTCCGTCCGGCGCCACGCCTGCACGCCCGGCGGGCCTGTCGCACGGCGCCACACCCGCCAACCCGTCCGCCCCGCCGACGGGCAGCCCGCCGCACGGCACCACGCCGCACGGCACCCCGCCCCACGGCACCCCGCCCCACGACACCCCTCCCCACGACACCCCGCCCCACGGCACCCCACCCTCGGCCCCGGCCCGCGAGCCCGAGCGCTGCCTCCTGGTGGCCAAGCGGTACCGCAGCCTGGACCACGGCCAGTTCCATCGCGGCACCGAGTACACGGAGGGCCGCCGGGTGCGCCGCACGCGCGACCAGCGCGCCATGGAGGACCGCAAGTCCGCGTGGGGCCGCGCGGTCTCGGCCACCCAGTGGGCCGACGCCGAGTTCGTCGCCCTGCGCGACGCCTGGTCGGCGGGTGCCCCGGTGCCGTACCCGGTCCAGATCGACGGCACGGAGGTGCTCATGGAGTTCGTGGGCACCGAGGAGGTCGACGACGAGGGCCGCACGCAGATCGTCGCCGCGCCGCGGCTGGCCCGGGAGCGTCCCTCCGACGACCTGCTGGAGTCGTACTGGGACCAGCTCACGCACGGCATGTCGGTGCTGGCGCGGCTGGGCTTCGCGCACGGCGACCTGTCGCCGTACAACATCCTGGCCCACGGCGAACGGCTGGTCGTCATCGACCTGCCGCAGGTCGTGGACCTGGTGGCCAACCCGTTCGCGAGCGAGGTGCTGCTGCGCGACTGCCGCACCGTGTGCGCCTGGTTCACGGCCCGCGGGCTGGACGTCGACCCCGACGCCCTGTTCGCGGACCTGCTGGCGCAGGCGCTCTGACCGGCCCGCCGGACGACGGTCACCTCGGTGGCCTGTCGTCCGGCCCGGTCAGTCCGCCGGGGTCACCGGGCCGCAGGTCCAGGAGGAGAACACCAGGTCGGTCTGCACGCGGCCCACCTCGCCGCGGGCGGTCAGGTCGAGCACCAGGCGCTGCAGCTCGTCCGTGTCGGCGCAGGCCACGTGGACCAGGAAGTCGTCCGGGCCGGACACGTGGTGCACCGCCCGCGTCTGCGGCAGGCGCCGCACCCACTCGACGAACGGCCCCAGCAGGGGCCTGGAGTGGGTGGTCAGCCGCACCATGAGCATGGCCTGCAGCCCGCGCCCGACGGCGGCCGGGTCGATCTCCGCGCGGTAGCCGCGGATCACCCCGGCGTTCTGCAGGCGCTGGGTACGGGCCAGGCACGTCGACGGCGCGACCCCGACCCGCTGCGCGAGCACCTTGTTGGACAGCCGGCCGTCCTTCTGCAGCTCGTCGATGAGCGCACGGTCGACCGAATCGAGGATCACGTTCTGGCCCATGGCCCGAATTTGTAGCATGCCCGCCCCACGCGAGCCGTGCCGGGTGCCGATAGTCCCCCATGACCACGCATCCAGGGCCCGTGCACCCACCGTCCGTGCACCCCGCGCCCACCCGCCCAGCCCTCGCGCACTCCTGGTCCACGCGCGCCGTCCACGCCGGCAAGGACGACCTGGCCGCCCTGGGCCTGCACGCCCCGCCGATCGATCTGTCGACCACCTACCCGTCGCACGACGTGGCCGCCGAGGCCGCGCGCCTCGACGAGTTCGCCGACGGGCACGACGACGGCGGCCCGCCCGTGTACGCGCGCGTCGCCAACCCGACCGTGCGCCGCTTCGAGGCCGCCCTGGCCGAGCTCGAGGGGGCCGACGCCGCCGTCGCCTTCGCCAGCGGCATGGCGGCCCTGTCGGCATGCCTGCTGGCGCAGGCCGCGGCGGGCCGGCCGCACGTCGTCGGGATACGGCCGCTGTACGGCTCCACGGACCACCTCCTGAGCTCCGGCCTGCTCGGCACCTCCGTGACGTGGGCGACGCCGGACGAGGCGGCGTCGGCGATCACGGACCGGACCGGGCTGGTGGTCGTGGAGAGCCCGGCCAACCCCACCCTGGACGAGGTGGACCTGCGCGCGCTGGCCGCCGCCTGCGGCCCGGTCCCCCTGCTGGTGGACAACACGTTCGCGACACCCGTGCTCCAGCGCCCGCTCACGCTCGGCGCCGGCATGGTGCTGCACAGCGCCACGAAGTACCTGGGCGGGCACGGGGACGTGATGGGCGGCGTCGTGGCGTGCGGCGAGGAGACGGCGCGCACCCTGCGCCAGGTCCGGTTCCTCACCGGCGCCGTGCTGCACCCGATCGCGGGCTACGAGCTGCTGCGCGGCCTGGCGACGCTGCCGGTGCGGGTGCGGGCGGCGTCGGCCACGGCCGCGGAGCTCGCACGCCGGCTGGCCGAGCACCCGCGGGTGACCCGGGTGCACTACCCGCGGGTGGGCGGGGCGATGGTGTCGTTCGAGACCTCGGCCGATCCGGTGGCGGTGGTCTCTGCTGTACGGCTGATCACGCCGGCGGTGAGCCTGGGCAGCGTGGACAGCCTGATCCAGCACCCGGCGTCACTGACCCACCGGATCATGGACGAGGTCTCCCGCAAGGACGCGGGCATCTCCCCCGACCTGATCCGCCTCTCGGTGGGCCTGGAACACCTGGACGACCTCTGGCACGACCTGACCCAAGCCCTCGACCACGCCCGTTGAGTGCTGGACATTCGCCCTTCGGGACGCTCCTGGAGGGCGAATGTCCAGCACTCGACGGTGGGGGCGGTTACCGTGTGGCGGATGGAGAGCTTCGATCAGGACGATCTGGTGAGTTTCTTCGTCCGGTACGGCGTCGCGCTCGGGGCCGGGGACCTGGAGGTCGTGACCGACAGCCTCGGCTATCCGTCGATGGTGGTGCAGGCGGACCGGTCCCTCGTGGTGCCGGACGCCGAGGTCGCGCGCGAGAGCCTGGGCGGCATGCTGACCGCCTACCGGGAACAGGGCCTGGTGGCGGCGGTCCCGGAGGTGCGCTCCGTGGAGCAGGTCGGCGACGCCCTGCTCTGGGTGGACGTGCGCTGGAGCTACAAGGACGAGAACGCGTCGGAGGCTGCGGCGGACCGGGCACGCTACCTGCTGCGACGTGGCCGCGAGACGTTCGAGGTGTGCGTGGTCGTGCCCGTCGAGGAGTAGCCGGCCCCGGACGGCCTGCTACGCCGGGGCGATCTCGCGACGCAGGTGCCAGCGGGTCAAGCGGGCGCTGGTGGCGCCCGTGGGGCCGAGCCGGTCGAACCCGGCCCGCTCGTACATGCCGACCGTCCCCACGAACGCCGCGCTGACGGGTACCCGGCGGCCGGGCCCGGGGTCGACGGGGAAGGCGTCGAGCGCGGTCGCTCCGTGGGCCGCGGCGTAGTCGACCCCGGCGTCGAGCAGCGCCTGCGCGACCCCCTGCCGGCGGAAGCCCGCGCGCACCGTCACGCACATGAACACCCAGGTCGTGGGCCAGGTCTCCGGCTCTCCGACGGGTAGCACACGGGACCGCTGCAGGGAGCGCGCGTCGGCCCGCCGCGAGAAGCCGAGCCAGCCCACCACCTCGCGCGACGCGCCGGCACCCAGGTACGCGAGCATCCCCGGCGCGGGCTCCCGTCCGGTCAGCTCGCGCAGGCGCGCGCCGCGCGTCGTCACGTCCTCCTTCGCCGGGGCGCGCCAGTGCATGCACCAGCACGCCTGCTCGCGCCCGGTCGGGTTGAGGACCCGGGCGACGTCGTCGAACCGCTCCTCGGTCGCGGGAACCACGTCGATGTGGGCCATGTCCAGAACCTACTCCTCCCCACCGACACTCGTGGCGTCGACCCGCTTGGCACACTTTTTCTGCGCGGGGACCGGCCCTCTTGCGCGAGCGCGGTACGTGTGGCATAACATAAGTGTCCACTTATAGAAGGAGACACCATGACCACGCTCACCGACCCCGCCGCGACCGCCGGCCTCGTGACCCGCGAGGTCCGCGACGGCAGCCGGGGCGACGCACCGACCAAGATCGCCGTCGCGCGCCGCACCTACGCGACCGACCGCGACGACCTGTGGGACGCCCTCACCTCGGCCGAACGGCTCCCCCGCTGGTTCATGCCGATCACCGGCGACCTCACGGTCGGCGGCCGCTACCAGCTCGAGGGCCACGCGGGCGGCGTCGTGGAGCGTTGCGACGCCCCGCACGCCTTCGCCGTCACGTGGGAGTCGAACGGCGGCGTCTCGTGGCTGGAGGTCTCGCTCACCCCCGCCGACGGCGGCACCACGCTCGAGCTGGTCCACGAGTCCCCCGTCGACCCGGACTTCTGGGCACGGTACGGACCCGGCGCCGTCGGCGTGGGCTGGGACCTGAGCCTCATGGGCCTGGGCCTGCACCTCGAGACCGGCGCATCGCTCGACCCGCAGGCGGTCGAGGAGTGGTCGCTCTCCGAGGAGGGCGTGACGTTCGCGCGCGCCGCCAGCACCGGCTGGGCCGACGCCGCGGCCGCCGCCGGGGACGACGCCGACCAGGCCCGCGCCGCGGGCGAGCGGACCCTCGCCTTCTACACCACGCCACCGGAGGCCTGAGTGCCGCGTGCTGCTGCCGCCTCCGCGCACGACGACGGGCCGGCCGGGGCGCGCGCCGACGCCGGGGACGCCGCCGGCCACCCCGACACGGCCCCGCCCGGCGTGTTCGAGGCGCTCGGCGACCCCGTCCGCCGTCGGCTCCTGGAGCTGCTGGTACCGGGCGAGCAGCCCGCGGGCGCCCTGGTCACCGCGCTGCAGGCCCGGATGCGCATCACCCAGCCCGCCGTGTCACAGCACCTGCGCGTGCTGCGCGAGGCCGGCCTGGTGCACGTGCGGGCCGAGGGCACCCGTCGCCTGTACGCCGTGGACGACGCCGGGACGGCGGCCGCCCGTGCCTGGCTCGCCCGCTTCGAGGACACGTTCGCCCAGCCGCTCGACGCGCTGGCGACGGAACTGGCCCGCGGGCGCCGCGAGCGCCGTCGTGCGGCTCCTCCGGCCGGGACGGACGCCGCCGCGGGCTGACCGCGTCAGTAGCGCTTGGGGAGCTTCAGGTGACGCTCCGCCATGATCGTGCGCAGCAGGTCCGGGCGGTCGGTGATGATGCCGTCCACGCCGATGTCCATGAGGGACTCGATCGTGGCCCGGTCGTCGACGGTCCACGGGATCACGGCCATGCCCCGCCGGTGGGCGGCACGGACGAGCTCCGGCGTCGTGAAGGGCACGTAGCCGGGGTCGGCCACGCCACCGCCCTGCGGGTCGCCGTGCACGGGCGAGACGGCGTCGGCCCCGAACGAGGCGGCGGCCGCGACGAACTTCTCCTGGATCGACCCGGGGAAGTCGTCGATGTCGAGGCCGCCGAGCCACGGGGAGGCGCCGTCGGCCCCGACCTGGAGGAACTGCTGGCCGTTGGTCAGCGCCACCAGGCCGAAACGGGGCTCGACCTCGCTCATGCGCATCAGCGAGCCCCAGTCGAAGCTCTGGATCGTGACCTGGCCGACCAGGCGGGCCGCGCGCACCTCGCGGGCGACGACCTGCACGAACTGCTCGCGCGGCGCCGTCTGCTCGGGGGCGCCCGCCTCGACCTTGGTCTCGATGTTGAGCGTGACCTGGTGGGCGCGGTGGAGGTTCACGAGGTCGAGCACCTCGGACAGCAGCGGCATGCGCTCGCCGGGGTGCAGCTCCTGCCCGGGGAACTGCGGCTGACGGAGCGAGCCGCAGTCGATCGTGCGGACCTGCGCGAGCGTGAGGTCCTTGATGTACGTGCGCTCGGGGACGTACGGGAACTGCGGGTCGCCGGGGAACGCGGGGGCGGTGTCCACGCACTTGGCCGGGCTCGGGTCGCGGTCGTGCGTGACGACGGCGTACCCGTCGCGCGTGATCTGCACGTCCAGCTCGAGCGTGCTGACGCCCAGCGCGAGCGCCCGGTCGAAGGCGGGCAGCGTGTTCTCCACCGTCAGGGCGATGCCGCCCCGGTGCGCCTGGAGGTCGAAGGCGCGCGGGTGGTGGGCGCCGGAGGCGTCGGCCGCGCTCGCGGGCCCGGCGGCGGACGCCGGGGCGATGCCCAGGGCGAGGGTCACAACGACGGTCATGGCGAGTGCTGCGGTGCGTGCGGCGGGGCCGCGACGGGCGGTTCTCATGCCCCGAGCCTGGAGCGGCCCTGTGACGACGGCGTGGCGCCGCGCCGTCCCGCGGACGACGCCCGCGTGAACGCGCGGCGACGTCGCCCGGCCCCGCCGCCCGTCCGCGCGCCGGGTGCAAAGCGGTACGAATCGTCCGAGAGGGGTACCGTTCTCGGGTGGCTCATCTGGACTGGGAGATCAAGGCAAGCCTGCTGATGTACGTGATGGGGGCGCCCGGCGGCCGCATCGTGCAGGACGACGCCGTGGGCGGCACCGGCGCCTCGTTCCACTTCCCGCTCGACCGGGAGCGTACCGGCGAGCCGTCCGCCGACGCGTCGTCGTTCGCGTTCACGGGATCGGTGGTCTTCATCGGGCACTTCGGCTCGTTCGTGGGCGAGGTGGCCGACATCGAGGTCCTGGCACCCGCTGACGGCGGTCCCGACTGGACCATGTCCATCCGGGACCGTGACTCGGACGTGCGCACCGTCGCGTTCCGCCTGGCCGGCGCCCCCGAGCGCGCGGCCGACGGCGCCCGCCTCACCTGGTCGCGGGTCGAGCTCACCGAGGACGGCGCGAAGCTGTGGGGCGGCAACTACCCGGTGGGCACCGCGTTCGAGCCGGTCACGATCGACCTCTCCTGAGCCGTCAGGTCAGCGGCCCCCTCGGGGGGGGGCGGCCGCGTGGTCCCCGGCAGGACGCCGGACCCCGGCGGCGTGTTTCGCAGGACGGACAGACCGACCGGAACTCCTGCCGTCGACAGGGCGGACTTTCCTCGGGTCCGGGCCTGTGCGCTGGTAGGTTGCCCGGTATGACGTCACCCGTCGGCGAGGCCGCGCAGGCGGCCGTCGGCCCCGGTCCCGTCCCGTCAGCCGAACCGGCCGTCGCGCCGGTCCCTGCGCCACCAGCCACCACCCTTCCGGTCCCCGGGCCGCCAGCCACCGTGGCACCGGCGACAACGCCGTCCGCCATCGTGCCGCCGGTGCCCGCGCCACCGGCGGCTCTGCCGGTGCCCGTGCCGCCGGGCGCGGACGAGCCGGCAGACGGCTCCGGACCCGATCACGACGCCTGGGGTGGCGGCAGGGACGACGCCGGGTCCGCCGACGAACCCGTGGCCGCCGCCCCCGAGGCGGACGCCGAGCACCCGGCGGACGAGGCCGCGAGCGCCCCGGAGCCGGCCGACGGCACAGGCAACCCGGAGCCGGCCGCGGACGAGCACGCTCCCGCCGGCACCCAGGACGCGCCCGCCTCGGAGCACGCCGAAGCCGAGCCCGATTCCGCGCCCGATTCCAAGCCCGAGGCCAGGCCCGACGCCAAGTCCGACGCTGAGCCCGATCCGGACGTGGAGATCGATCCGGGCGTGGAGATCGATCCGGAGGCCGAGTTCGATCCAGAGGCGGCCGCCCCCACCCGGCCGAACGCCGACCGGGCTCCCGCGCCGCCCGCGCCCGCCGTCGGACCGGAGGCTGCCGCCGCCCCGCCGCTGGCGCCCCGGCCCGCGGGGCTCCCCGTGCGTCCCGTCCGCCGCATCCCCGCCAGCGGCGAGCGTCTGGGCCGGTTCACGCTCGGCGAGGCCCTGGGCCACGGCGGGTTCGCGCACGTGTACCGCGCGCAGGCGGACGACGGCGCGGAGGTCGCCCTCAAGGTCCTGACCGGCCTGCACGACGACGCCCGCGAGCGGTTCGTCCAGGAGGCGGAGCTCCTGGAGCGCCTGGACGGCCGTGGCTTCCCGCACTTCGTGGAGTCCGGACTGGACGCCACGCAGCCGTGGTTCGCGATGGAGCTCGTGCCCGGCAGAACACTGCGCGACCGGGTGCGCGAGGACGGTCCGCTGTCCGGGCCCGAGGCGCTGCGCCTGGCCCGGCAGGTCGTCGACGCGCTGCTCGTGCTCCAGGAGCAGCGCTGCCTGCACCGCGACCTGAAGCCGGCGAACATCATGGTCGACGGCGAGCGCGCGGTGCTCATCGACCTCGGTATCGCCAAGGTCTTCGACGCCGCGACCTCCACACAGCCCGCCGGGACCATGGCGTACATGGCCCCGGAGCTGTTCGGACGCCGGGTGCACCCGCGCTCGGACGTGTACAGCCTGGGCCTGCTGCTCGTGTACGCGAGCACGGGCGCGCTGCCGCTGGACCTGAACTTCATGGGCCGGGACCTGGTGGCCACCGACCTCGTGGACCCGGACGAGCACGCGGACGCCCCCGACGGGCCGCCCGTCATCGACCGGCACCTGCAGTCCCTGGTGCTGGCGATGACCCGCTACCAGCCGAACCACCGGCCTCCGCTGGAGAACATCGCGAGCGTGGTCCGCGCGCGCCTGGCGCACTCGACGCCCGACCCGACGCTGCTGCTCACCTCGCAGCTCGTCAGCGACGGCGTCACGGCCGCCGAGGTCGCCGCGCTCCCGGCGACCGACGTGCTGCACGGCCGGGGTCACACCCGCATGTTCCCGCCGGGTCCCGACGAGGCCGCACCGGGCCCCGCGTCCACCGCCCGCACCCCGGAACCCTGGCACGCCCTGGTCTACGACCGTGCGCTCATGAGCGTCCTGACGGAGGTGCACGCCGACGGGTTCGACGGCGCCGCCGAGCAGGTGGTCGCCGACCACATCGCGGAGATCGGCGCGGAGGTCGCCGGCGGCCGCACCCCTGCCGAGATCAAGGACTGGATCTGGCAGGCGATGCGCTGGCAGGTGACGTCACCCGCCGACGGCCACTCGGACACGCTCCGCGGCTGGCGCGCGTTCCGCAGCCCCCAGCCCGAGCCGGCGAGCCGGCGTGCGCCCGTCCGCAGCCAGCCCATCCCGCCCGCCGCGGCGACCCAGGTGGTCCGCGAGCAGGCGCCCCGGCCGAAGTCGTACGAGCCGCGCAAGAGCCCGGTCAAGCACCTCGGCCCCGCGCCGCAGCCGCCCGGCCCCCGGTCGACGATGCGCGCCACCCGACCGATGCCCGCCGTCCAGCAGCGCGGTGGGCAGCCGCCGTCGGTGCGGCCCGCCGTCGTCCAGCCCGCGGTGCTGCCACCAGAGAGCTCCGGTCCGCGTCCGCCGCGCAGCCCGCAGCAGGCGCAGGGCCGAGCCCAGGCTGCACCGCAGCCGGCTCAGGGCCGGGCGCCGGCCTCCCCGCGGCGGGGGGCCCAGCCGGCCGCGGCGCCCGTCGCCCAGCGGCCACAGGCGTCCGCCCGGCCGGGCGGACCGCCGCAGGCCGCGGCCGCGCCCCGTCGCAGGCCATGGCCGGTGCGCCTGCTCGGCGCCCTGCTGCGCTGGGTCCCGCGGCTGCTCCTCCTCGCGGCCGTCTACGTGCTGGTCGTGCAGCAGACGGCGGACACCCCGTACCTCTCGGCGCCTGCGCTGGCCGTCGCGGCGTTCGGCGTCGCCGTCCTGCTGCGGGTGGCCGGGCACCGCATGCGGATCTGGTTCTACGTGGTCTCGATGCTGGTGGTGGGTGCGGTGTCCGCGGCGCTGTGGGCGACGAGCACCGGGCTGCTGCGACTGTTCTGACGCGCTCCCGGCCCGGCGGACGGACAGTGCCGGCGGACGGACAGTGCCCGGCGGACGGACGGTGAGCCGTCAGCGCCGGACGCGGGCGCGAGAGCGCGCCACGCCGGCCAGCGTGGCGCGCACGGGTGTGCCGAGATAGATGCCCAGCGACGCGCCCGCCGCCAGCCCGATGCCGACGGACGCCGCGAGCACGAGGGAGGCGGCCCCGCCTCCGGCCGTCGACGCCGGGTCGGCGTGCACCATGCCGAGCAGCCCGTAGAAGACCGCACCGCCGGGTACCAGCGGCACGATGGCCGCCGTCGTCACGGCGACGGACGGGACGTGCAGGTTGTGGGCGATGAAGACGCCCACGAAGCTGGCGAGCGCCGCCGCGATGCCGCTCGCGGCGGCCTCGTGCAGGTCGGACGTCAGCACCATCGCGTGACTGAGTGCCGTGACCGTGCCGAGCACGGCGCTGACCGCGACGATGCGTGCGCCCGCGCCGTTGAACAGCGCCACCGCGACCGCGATGATGACCGCTCCGGCCACCTGGTTCGGCAGCGGGCCGAGCGGCGGCGGGCCGTCCGGCAGGGTCATCCGGAACCCGAGCACGCTGCCGAGCTCCAGCCCGGCGAGGATGCCCACCACCAGACCGAGCGTCTGCAGCGTGAGATCGAGGATGCGGCCCGCCGCGGTGAGCGCGAACCCGTCGATCGCGTCCTGGGCCGCACCCACCACGGTGAGCCCGGACAGCATCAGCACGATCCCGGACGCCACGATGATGGCGGGCTGCACCCCGGCGAAGGGCGCGACGTCCGCGGCGGCGAGGGCGGACACGACCACCGCCACCACCGTGGTGACGAAGGCGCCCGCGATCTGGCTGAAGAAGGACGGCACGCGCAGCCGGGCCAGCCCGGACTGGGTCGCCGCAGCTGCGAGCGCCGCGACGAACGTGAGCCCCACCAGCACCGCCGATCCGCCGGACAGGAGGCTCGCGCCCACGGCGAGCAGCGCCCGAGCCACCACGACGACCGGCTGCCGGTACCGGAACGGCACCCGCCGGATGGCCCGGAACGCGGTCCGGGCCTCGTCGAGGTCCATCCCGTCGTCGACGGCGACCAGGAGCGCCTGCATGCGCTGCAGCTTGGTGTGGTCGGGCGCCGCCACGCGCACGACCCGCAGCAGGGTGTGCGGCCAGCCGTCACCGCTGGGCTGGTACGAGAGCGTGATCGACGTGTAGGTGACGTCCACGTGCACGCCCCGGAGCCCGTACGCGCCGGTGACGCGCGTGATGGCGAGCGTCACCTCGTGCGCGGACGCCCCGACCGCGAACATCGACTCGCCGATCCGCATCGCCAGGTCCAGGGCCCGGATCACCCTCGTGTCGTCGACGGCGGGATGGACCTCGGTGTCCGGGGCCTCGGAGGGATCGGTGTGCAGGGCTCGGCGCACCGACGCGTACAGGCTTCGACGGGCTGGCTGGGGCATGCAGCCCATTGTGCTGAGGGGCGCTGTCACCGGCATCCGGCCTGGGCGGGCCGTGCGGCGGGCCAGCCGTCGACCAGACTCGACCCCGCGCGTCCGCCGTCACCCGTTCATGGAGCAGTCCCCCTGTTGATGGTGTGATCTCGCCCTTCCTGTCCGGCATGGTGATGGTCGGGCCGATTCACGCCCCTCGGGTCAGTCCACGGTGATCGAGACGGTCTGCCAGCCCGACGCACCGTCGGGAGCCGGCGGCGCCTTGGTCTCGGTCTGGACCTGTCCGTCCGAGTCCGTGGCGCGCACCGTCAGGGAGTGGTAACCGGCGTCCAGATCGATCGACACGTGCCACTGACGCCACGTGTCGGGGCCTACCGTCTCGGCGAGCTCGGCGGTGACCCAGTCGCCGCCGTCGGCACGGACCTCCACCGTGCTGATGCCGGTGTGCTGCGCCCAGGCCACGCCGGCCACGGTCACGGCACCCGCAGGCACAGGCGCGGACAGGCGCGGCACGTCGATGCGCGACGCGATCTTGATCGGCCCCCGTGCAGACCAGCCGCGCGGGGTCCAGTAGCCCTCGTCGGCCTCGAAGGTGGTCACCTCCAGCGACGTCACCCACTTGGTGGCCGAGACGTACCCGTACAGCCCGGGCACCACCAGCCGCGCGGGAAAGCCGTGCTCCTCGGGCAGCGGCTCGCCGTTCATGCCGATCGCGAGCAGGCACTCGCGGTCCGGGTCCTGGAGCACGTCCAGCGGCGTGCCGGCACTGAACCCGTCGTCGCTGCGCGAGAGCACCATGTCGGCGCCGGCCTGAGGCCTGGCCCGCTCCAGGAGCGCGCGGACCGGGTAGCCGAGCCAGAGGGCGTTGCCGACCAGGTCCCCGCCCACGGCGTTGCTCACGCACGAGAGAGTGACGTAGTGCTCCTCCATCGGCAGCTCCATGAGCTCGTCCCAGGTGAGCGTGAACGGCTCGTCCACCAGACCACGCACCTCCAGCGACCAGTCCTGCGGGCTCAGCTGCGGCACGATCAGCGCGGTGTCGATGCGGTAGAAGTCCGCGTTCGGGGTGACGTACGACGCCAGGTCGTCGAGCTTCAGGTCGGCCCCGGCGGGCACCGGCGGCGCCGGCGTACGCGCAACGGGCAGGCGGAGCCTCTCCCGCACGGCGCTGATCGCCGTCGAGCCCATCGACAGCACCCGCGAGCCGGCCAGCGCGAGCACCGCGACACCGACGGTGATGCCCGACACGGTCAGGAAGCCACGCCGGTTCATGGCGCCGCCCGGAGTCTCGCCCGCCGAGGTCCCGCTACCTCTCGGCGCAGGCCGTAGCCTCGCCACCGCGGCACGCAGCAAGAGCACCGCGGCACCCAGGCCGACGGCGCTGGGCAGTGCCCACAGCGGCGTCGCGCTCGGGCGCAGCACCGCGACCACGACGCCGACGACGCCGACGACGCCCATCAGCACCGCGCCCACCGGCGGGCGGCGCAGCTCCAGCCAGCCCGCGAGCGCCGCCCCCAGGGCCAGCACCAGGCCCATCGAGGCGAGCAGCACGGCCTTGTCGTTGGTGCCGAACCACTCCACGGCAAGGTCCTTGAGCCATGGGGGCACGGCGTCGACGACGGCGGCGCCGCCTGCGAACAGCGTGCTGGCACCGGGTGCGACGACCGCGGCGACGAGCTCCGCGACGGCCAGCCCGGCGCCACCGGCAAGCACGCCTGCGAGGGCGGCCCAGCCCACGCCGCCCGGAGGGCGTCCGGCCGAAGGTGCCGCGGGGCTCTCGGTTGCCTGTGTCATGAGCTGAGCGTGAGCTCGTCGATCTCCGCCGCGCCGGCCGGCGCGGCTACCGACGGCGGGCCCACCAGGGCCGCCGTGGCAACGGAGAGCGCGATATTTGACGTACGCATGACCGATCCTCCTTGGGGCCGGCGGCAAGCTGCCGCCTGAGCATGTCCCAGAGGGTTCGGAGCAGTGGTCCATCAGGATGGGTCGGGGCGCCCTGTCACCTGTCCGTGCAGCAGTCCCCGACGCTCTCCTGGCGCGGCTCAGCCCAGGCGGAGAGCCACCCGCCCCCGCTCCTGGGCCGTCCAGCGTTCGACCCCCACGTCCACGGCCGCGCACCGCCGGTGCACCTCGTCGAACACGCCGGCGAACCCGTCGTTGAGCAGGTCCAGCTTGTCCTGCCACTGGGCGACCGCCGGCATCCGCTCGCGGAGCTCGGCGATGGCGGCGTGCTCGTCGACCGTGGTCAGCCGACCGTGATCGACGACGATCCGGCCGTCGACCAGGACGTACTCCAGAGATGACCCGTTCTCGGAGTAGACGAGCTGGTTGTCGACCCGGGAGCGCGGTGTGAACGCGAGCGTGCCCAGGTCGTAGACGTTGAGGTCGGCCCGCTTGCCGACCTCGATCGATCCGGTCACCTTGTGCAGCGATGCCGTCCGTGCACCCCCGATCGTCGCGGCGCGCAGGGCTTCGTCCACGGTTGACCAGGTCGTGTGGTCCGGCCCTCCGGCCTTGTGCAGGAGCGCCGCCATCTTGACCACCTCGTGCAGCCGGGGGGTGTCCGACGACGAGCACCCGTCCGAGCCGAGGCCCACGGGCACGCCGGCGTCGTGATAACGACGCCACGGGGCCAGCCCGGAGCCGAGCTTCAGGTTCGAGATCGGGTTGTGGGAGACGCTGACCCCGGCGGAGGCCATCAGCTCGATGTCGTGGTCGGTGACCCAGATCCCGTGGGCGAACGTGGTACCGGACGACAGGGCACCTATGTCGGCGAGGTGCTGCACGAGGGTGGTGCCGTACAGGTCCTGACCCGTGACGGCCTGCACCCGGGTCTCGAGCACATGGATGTGCACCTCGAGGCCGTGCTCCAGGCCCAGCACCGTGGCGCCGGCGAGCAGGTCGTCGGTGCACCGCTGCGGACCGGACGGCGCCAGCATGTACCGGAGCCGCCCGCCCGCCCGGCCGTGCTGGTCCCGGATCGCGGCACGGGAGTAGTCGAGGTACTCCTGCGCGGTCAGCACGGGCTGGGCGCGCACCTGGGCGACCAGGTCCGCGGGCAACAGGTCGGACGCGAACGGGAGCGTGTCGACGAAGGGCCGGTTGATGACATGTCCCGAGATGTTCGCGCGGATCCCGACCTCGTCGTAGGCGTCGAAGACCGCGGCGAGCTGCGCCCGGTCCTGCGTCGGTGTCTCCAGCACGTCGTCGACGAGGGTGGTCACCCCGTTCTTGAGCGACTCCATGGCGAACAGCCGACTGCGCAGACCGACGAGCTCGGGGCTGAGCGCTCTGCCGCCCAGGATCGGGTAGGAGTACAGCATCCACAGCTCGAGCGGCAGGTTGTCGTACCGGCCTTTGTAGAGGTACTCCCACGAGTGGGTGTGCGCGTTGACGAAGCCCGGCACGACGAGACGGTCGGTGCCGTCGATCACCTCGTCGCCGTCGCGCACGTCGACAGCCGGCGCGACCTGGGTGATGGCGCCGTCCTCGATCCGAATAGACCGGGTGACCGGGCTGCTCCCGGTCACGGCATCCATGGTGATGACGGTGGCAGCCTTGATGACGGTGGCGTTCACTGGGTCTCCGCCCGGTCGGTGACGACGCGCGCCGCCGCGGAGCACACGGGGGCCGCGACCGCGGCGACCAGGATGCCCTGCAGCGGAGGGATACCGATCGCCAGGGCGTTGGTGCTGAACGCGGTGGCGACGCCGAGCAGGTAGGCGATGACACCGGGCCAGACGACCAGTGGCGCGGCGTCCAGGACCGTACCCGGGTCACGCCCCTTCCACACGAGGAAGAACGTGCCGATCATGACGCCGCCGAGCGGCGGGACGAGCGTGCCCAGCAGGGTGAGGAAGCCGCCGATCGCGTCGCCGAGTCCGCTGACTGCCAGGATGATGCCGACGACGGTGCCGCCGATCACGAAGGGCCGTTTGTCGTCCTTGTCGAAGAGTTCGGCCCCGGCTACGCCGTAGGCGTACGCCGTGTTGTCGTTGGTGGTCCAGAGGTTGGCCACGACGAGGAACAGGCCCACGCCGATCAGGCCCATGGAGAGCAGGAGCTCCGCGAAGTCCGCGATGCCGAAGGCCGCCGTGCCCACCCCGCCGAAGAAGAGCATCGCGCCCTGGATGAGGCCGACACCGACGAGAAGTAGCCAGAACGTCCGGATCTTCGGCGTCGAGAACCGCGCCCAGTTGCCCACCTGGGTTCCGCCGGAGATGAAGGTGGCGATGAGCATCGTCATCGCGGTCGCGGCCGAGAGGGATCCGTCGCCTTCGACGGCGAGCAGCGACGCCCAGCCGCCCGCCTCCTCGAACGAGCGCAGCGTGATCCACACGCAGAGCACGAGCATCAAGGGCACCGAGACCCAGGACAGCAGCTCGATCCCACGGAATCCCTTGTAGGCCGTCACGGCCATCAGGACACCACCGGCGACGACCACCGGCCACGTCGTCTCCCACCCCAAGGCGGTGCCGAAGAGGTCACCGAGGACCGCGATGGTGATCCCGTACCAGCCGACCTGCGTGCCGCCGAGCAGGACAGAGGCCCACTTGCCGCCGGCCCTGCCGAGCACGAGCCTGGCGGTCAGGACGGTCGACAGGCCGGTGCGTGCCGAGATCAGGCCGAGCGTGGCGACGTAGAGGGCCAGCACGAGCGAGGCGATGGCCGCGGCCGCGAGGTACGCGGAGAAGCCGAAGGCGGCGGTGACCTGCCCGCCGGTGACCATCGTCGGAGTGAAGAAGCAGAAGCCCGCCATCACGATCGCCACCGCGGCGGGACCGCGCCGGCTCCCGGCCGGGACCCGTTCGAGGGGGTAGTCGGGGTCGACAGCGCCCGGTGGCGCGGCCACGTCGTTCTGCGGTGGCTCTGTGGCGGTCATTGCGGTGCCCTCTCCTGGGTGTCCGGGCGAGC
Source organism: Promicromonospora sp. NPDC050880 (assembly GCF_044456525.1). Lineage (NCBI taxonomy): Bacteria > Bacillati > Actinomycetota > Actinomycetes > Micrococcales > Promicromonosporaceae > Promicromonospora > Promicromonospora sp. NPDC050880. Next base: position 122,522 of record NZ_JBITFV010000008.1, on the reverse strand, counting down.
TTGCCCGTGCACCGAGTAGAAGGGTGGCCGGCGCCGGCGCCAAGATCTCGCGCGGAACGGTGGGCGGCCGCACACCGCGGTGCGCCGACCGGTGTCAGGACGCACACCTGGCCGTAACACGAGGGACATCGGGCGTCCCTACGGTGAGACGCGTGAGCACAGCCATGTCGGTGGCAGCACCGCTCCAGGTCCAGGTCCGCGACATGCTCGGGTGGGCCGACGTCCCGCTCGACCTCGTCGGAGACGCCGTCGGCATGGATCGCCACGTCCGGTGGGCGCAGGCGACCGAGCTCATCGACCCGGAGCCGTTCCTGCGCGGCCGCGAGATCGTGCTGACCACCGGCCTCGAGCTGCGCACCCCGGCAGACTGCGCGCACTTCGTCGACTCTCTCGTCGCGGCCGATGCGGTGGCGATCGGCTACGGCATCGACGTCGTCACCACCGCGCCGCCACCTGCCCTCGTCCACCGTGCGAACGCGGCGGGCCTGCCGGTCCTGAGCGTTCCCCGGACAGTCCCCTTCCTCACCTTCACCGAGCGTCTCGCCCAGGAGCAGACCCGGCTGTGGGTGCTCGCCCAGGACCGTCTGGAAGCCGGCCACCTGTTCGACGCCGTCCGACGAGGACTCGCGGACCCGCTCGTGCTGTTCGAGCGGTTCGTCGAGCTCGACCGGCCCGGCATCGAGTTCGCGGCGGCATGCTGGGCGGCACGTGAGCGCCTGCCGGAGGTAGCCGGTCCGCACCGGGTCGGCTACGTCAGGGACCGGACGATCGTGCTCGGCCCCGCGAGCGTCGTCAGCGGCCTCGTCGAAGCGGTCGATGGTGCACTGGTACTCGGTTACGGCGGGCCCGCCCCCCGGCAGGAAGTACGCCGCGTGCTCGCGGAGGCCGTCGCCGCGTTCGACGTCGCGTCCCGGCGTGGGCGGTCCGCCGGAGCGGCGGACCTCGCCACGCTGGACGGGTTGCTGGGGCGGTTGACGCACGAGCAGGTCACGCCGTTCCTGGACCATGTACTACGGCCGATCATGGAGCACGACCAGCGCCGGTCGGACAGTCTGCTGGCGACGGCCCGCACGTTCGTGGCTACCGACGGATCCGTGGCCCGGACGGCGGAGGCGCTGTTCCTGCACCCGAACACCGTGCGCAAGCGGCTGGACCGGATCGACGAGCTCACGGGCCTACGGGTGCGCGAGGCAGCAGGGCGGATAGCACTGCAGATCGCCGATTCCGGCCACGCTCCTATCCTTGGTCACGAACAACCGTCCAGGCCTCGCTCGTGAACGCCACCGGATCGGCCCGTCACGGAAGCTCAGTCGCTGCCGCACGGGCTTTCTTCGCGTCAGTTCCGAGCCTCCACCACCCAGGGCGAGACAAGGATCTCCTCTGCGGCGTGTACCTCCACGCGGACCATGACAAGTGGACGAGGGCACGCGAGCGGGCTACCGATCCGGGAGGGATAACCGGGTGAACATCACACATCGGGGCACGGACTACCGCGGTGACGCCCCAAGCCAGTACCTCCTTGGCACAGACACCCGATCCGGCAATGCCGGGTGGTGTTCATGGTGATGACGGTCAGCGACCACAGTCACCGGTCGGGATCAGTCTCGCTCTTTGGTCGGGTCGCGCCACAGCTCGTGGGTGCACGGCACGCCGCCTGCGTAGCACCGCCTGACGATCAAATGACCGCGTGGATCTCGCGCGCGGGACACCACTGGCGAGATCCACGCAGATGCACCGCACCCTAGCTGGTGAGCGGCGTTCTGGCCGGGCCGGTTGCGCGGGTGCGAATCCACACCACGATCGCGGTGGCGATCACCACCAGCGCGGGACCGATCAAGGCGATGCCGTTAGCCGCATTCGCTGTAGAGCGGTCGATGCCCGCGCCCAGGTCGGTACTCAGGGCGATCGCAAAGACGAAGCTGAGGGTGTTGAAGGCAACGTGGATGGCCACTGCGATCTCGATGCCTCCGGAGCGCCATGTGATGAGGGCCGTGGAGACAGCGAGCACGAAGTACCAGATGTAGAGCCACGGGTCTCCCGCCAGGTGGAAGGCGGCGAAGACCGCGGCGGAGACCGCGATGCCAAGAAACAACGACACACGCGGGCCCCGGCCCCAGCTGGCGGCCACGCGGAACACTAGACCGCGCAGCCCGTACTCTTCGCCAGCTGCCTGCAGCGGCATGAGAACAAGGGTGGCCGCCAAGATCCACAGAAGGTCGTTCTGAACCCAGACGGTCGACTCGGAAGGCAGGACGTAGTTGCTGACCACGTTGAGGACGACGAAAGCGGGGGCGATGATCAGCAACGCACGTGTCAGCAGATCGAACCGAAAGCGGGAGAAGACGGAGTGCAGCGACGCGCCCGGCACTCCATACAACCAGCGCTGGATGACCATGGCCCACGGCAGCAGCACTGCGTTGCCGACCAGCCCGAAGGCATGCAGTGCTGGCGTGAGGGGTCCGCGGCCGGGCGCAGTGTCCGGCGTCCCGATCACTCCGTCCAGCCAGTGCGCCAGCACGGAGAACCCCAAGATTGCCGCCCACATGCCACCGACGAGGAGCACGATCGCAAGGATGCCGCGTCCGATCCGTCGCTCGTCTCCGGCTAGGACGCGGTGATACTCGACTCCGGGTGGAACGGCATTCGCGCGCGATTCGCCTTCTCGCCGCGCGGCGAGCACGCCGTCGCCGGCGTCGATTCGGGAGTTGTCCATCGGCATTACTGTCCTGTTCATCTGGAAGGTGGTCGCTGACGGGGCTCTTCGCCGATACGACGGCGAGCTCTGTCACCCTGCGACTCTGACATTCCCAGCATCGATGGGGCAGACAATTGCTGGCAGTGCCGAGGATCATCCGAAGAGATGACAAATGTCATGCCGGATCCTTGAATCCTGGAACGGACAGCTTGAATCTCTCAGAGCCAGCCGCGGTCTCGAGCAACACGCGCCGCGTGATGACGATTAGAGGTCCCGCTCTTCTGCATCGCGCTCGAGAGATAGTTTCGAACCGTGCCCGGTGCGAGGTAGAGCTTCCGCGCGATGTCCTTGACCGAGTAGCCCTCGAACGTCTCACGAAGTACATCGAGCTCGCGATCCGTCAGAGGCGAATCGTCGACGACCGACGCTTCCAGCACCTCGTGTGCGATCCAACGCCGTCCCGCGTGTACCTGTCGAACGACCTCGGCTATGTCGTGCGCCTCGGCATTCTTGCTCATGAAGCCCGTCACGCCGAGCTTGAGTGCACGACGCAGGACGCCAGGGCGCGCATGTCGGGTGAGCATCAGGACGCGTTGCTCAGGTATCTGCTTCCGTATGTCGACAGTCGCCGCGAGGCCGTCCGTTCCGGGCATCTCGAGGTCGATGACCAGGACATCTGGTCGGTGCGCGAGCGTCAGTGCCACGGCCTCAGCGCCGTCCGTGGCCTGGGCCGCGACCTCGATCGTTCCGTGCAGGGGTAGGAGAGCGGCCAGTGCGGTGCGCAGAAGATGTTCGTCGTCGGCCAGAACGATCCGTATCGGGCGGCTTTCAGTCATGCCCTAGTTCCTTGCCTCCACCCGGAACCAGCTGTGCTCTCACTTCGAAAGTGTTGCTCTCTCGCGCGATGCGCAGTGTTCCGCCCGCCGCCTCGAGGCGCTCGCGAAGGCGGGCGAGCCCGCGCAGCGGTGTCGAGCTGCTGTCGAGCACCCCGTCGTTCGTGACCGCTACGGCTGTCGTCGATGCTTCAATCCGGACCGTGGTCGGACGTGCATGCCGAAGGAGGTTTGTAGTGGCCTCGCGAAGTACCTGAGCAAGCAGCGGATGTGCCACGGCACCAGGATCGAGGTCGCTGCGTGCACCAACTGAGATGCCTGCAGCCTCGCACAGTCGTTTCGCGTTCTCGATCTCCGTTGCCAAATTCAGCTCATGACGCGCGTACGTGAGGGATCGGGTTTCAGCGATTGTCTCTCTGGCTAGTCGCCTGATCTCGTTCAGTTCTTCCTCGGCTCGTTCGGGCTCGCTGTGAACCAGGCTGTGCGCCAGCTCAGCTTTGAACTTGATGATGTGCAGCGAGTGGCCCTGGATATCATGCAAGTCGCCCGCGAAGCGAATGCGCTCGCGCGCCACGGCGAACTGGGCCTCCGTGTCTTTGGCGAGTTCGAGCCGGCGAGCGACCAACCACGCCTGCTCGCTCACAAGGATCACGCCGGCCACGAAAAAAGTGCCGACCAGCGGCGTGGCGACGTACGCAGCGGCGAGCTCGAGCGTCACCGGATGCAGCACGAACACTGTGGCGCCGATGCCCGCAACGCTGAGCGCTGAGATGAAGACCCACAGCGCCCGTCGTCTTGTTCGCGCGACCATGAGTGCGCAGGCGAGGGATAGCGGGACGAAGCCGAGGGGGCTGGCGACGGTGAACGCGCCGACTGCCCATGACGCCCCTGTGACACCGAGTGCCAAGATCGAATGGCGCGGATACTCGTCCAGACTCCACTCGCGCACCGAGCCCAGTGTGAGCAGGAAGCAGGCCGAGATGATCAGTCCTTCCAGCCAGGTGTTCGCAGTAAGGGCGACGCCCAAGACGCACAACGGTGCGATGGTGGCGACTGCCGTCAGCATCGCGAGCCGCCGCATGTGACCGATGGTTGGTGTCTCTTGTTTGCACATGGTTTCGATCATCAGGTTCGATTGTGCGTGTCGTGCCGTCTGATCGCGCGGCCGGTAGGGAACTTCGCCGCAACGGCCGCTATCAGGAGACCGAGTGCCAGATGCTGTAGGGCGTTGTTGGTGATGAAGAAGTCTGAGACATCATCCGGGAGTGTTTTCAGCAGTCCGAAATCGCCGTAGTACAGCGAGACGTAGGCAATGACCACGGTCGCCGAGAGCACGATGATCAAGCTCAGTACGAGGTCGACGAACTTCATAGCCATCAGCGTCCTGTCCGCCGGTCGCGCGGGGTAGTGACGAAATGTCACACCTCTTCGTGGCGCACGTCACGTAGGCGGGAGTTCCCTGGCCGGGACCAGCGCGTTCGACGATTGCTGGTGGCGCGCCACGGGAGCGCAGGCGGGGAGCACCGGGCGGCCGCGGTGCTCCCCGCCTGATCTCGCCGCCCCTGGAACTGGAGCTCCCGATAGCGGACCGTCACGCGTTCATGCCGCCGTCGATCGTGAGGACCGACCTGGTCATGAAGGCTGCCCGGGGGCCGGTCAGGAAGGCGACCACGCCCGCGACCTCCTCCGGCGTCCCATAGCGCCCGAGCGGGACCAGGCTGCGCAGGTAGTTGGCGGACTCGCCGTCGGCGGGGTTGAGCGCGGTGTCGATGGCGCCGCGCTGCACCAGGTTGACGGTGACGCCGGCCGGCCCGAGGTCGCGGGCGAGGCCCCGGGTGAAGGAGTGGTGGGCGGACTTGGTCAGCGCGTACAGCGTGACGCCGGGGAATGGGACGCGGTCGCCGTGTGTGGAGCCATGGTGATGACCCGTCCGCCGGAGCCGAGGTGCGGGATGGCGGCCCGGGTCGTGAGCACGGTGCCGCGGATGTTCAGGTGCAGGAGGGTGTCGATGTCGGCTGCACTGAGCTCGGTCAAGTTGCCCGGCCCGGTCCTGGTTGTGACTACTGCCGGACGCCGGCGCGTGCGGCCTGCTCGACCCGGGCGACCAGGCGGCTGTTGTGGGCGGCGTGCGCGAAGCCGGGGGTGTGGTGGGTGCCGTCGGTGATGTCGCGCGCGAGGCTCGCGTACACCTCGCCCACGCTGACGGAGGCGCCGGTCCAGATCTCGGATCACACTCGGCGCCGGGCGGCCGGCGACACCCGCAGTGCTCTCGGGTGCGTATGCGATTTCTCGCGCCTCAGCGTTCGAGTTGGCTCCACACCTACCGAAAGTCCCGCGACCGCCCCGCAACCGCCATCGTCAGCGGCGCAAGATGCTCCGCCAGGAGGTTGACGGCGCGGCCACCCTCCGGCAGCGGGGCGCCGTCGTCCTCCGGGTCCTGCGCCTCGATCCGCCCCCTGATCACCATGGCCTGCGCCGACCGCGCCACCCTCCGGAACCGCTGCCACAGCCCGACGGTGCAGATCACGTTGAGCAGCCCCGTCTCGTCCTCCAGGGACAGGAACGTCACTCCCCCGGCCGTGCCCGGCCGCTGCCGGTGCGTCACCACCCCGCCGACGGCGACCCGGCGACCCGACTCGGTCGCCAGCGCCTGCGCCACGGTGAGCACGCCCGCGGCCTCCAGCCCCGGGCGCACGTGCTGCGTCGGGTAGGAGTCGGGGGTGACGCCGGTGGCCCAGGCGTCGGCCTGCGCCAGCTCCACCTCGCTCATCCCGGGCAGGGTCGGGGCGTCGACGCCGACGCTGACGCCGGGCAGCGTCGTCGGCCCCTCCTGGCCCAGCGCGCCCGCGGCCCACAGGCCCGCCCGGCGGTCGACGCCGAGCGCCTCCAGCGCCCCGGCCGTGGCGAGCGCCTCGAGCTGCGCCGTGGACAGCTCGACCCGGCGCACCAGGTCCCGGAGCGAGGCGAACGGCCGCTCGGCGCGCGCCGCGACGATCTCCTCCGCCTTGTCCTTGCCGATGCCGCGAATCGACTCCAGGCCCATGCGGACGGCGAGCGCCGGGTCGGCCCGGACGAGCCGCACGGCGGACGGGACCGACTCCGCCGGTGGCCCGGCCTGGCTGTCGCCGTCGCCGTCGCCGGCGCCGTCGGTCAAACGTTCCACGCAGGCGAGCACACGGGAGCTCACCACCGAGGGCCGCAGCACGCGCACCCCGTGCCGGCGCGCGTCGGCGGCCAGGGACTGCGGCGAGTAGAACCCCATGGGCTGGGCCGCGAGCAGTCCCGCGTAGAACGCGGCGGTGTGGTGCACCTTGAGCGACGAGCTCACGTAGACGAGGTGCGCGAAGGAGTAGGCGTGCGACTCGGGGAACCCGAAGTCGGCGAAGGCTCTGAGCTTCTCGAAGATCTCCTCCTGCACCTCGGACGGGATCTTGTTCTCGGTCATCCCCGCGTAGAGCCGTTCGCGCAGTGCCTCCATGCGTTCCTGGGACCGCTTGGACCCCATGGCCCGCCGCAGCTGGTCGGACTCCTTCGGGGAGAACCCGGCCACGTCGATCGCCATCTGCATGAGCTGTTCCTGGAACAGCGGCACGCCCAGGGTGCGACCCAGGGAGTTCTCCAGCAGGGGGTGCAGGTACTCCACCTTCTGCCGCTCTCGCCGCCGCTCGATGTAGGGGTGCACCGACCCGCCCTGGATGGGTCCGGGCCGGATGAGCGCGACCTCCACGACGATGTCGTAGAACGTCCGGGGCCGCAGGCGCGGCAGCGTCGCCATCTGGGCGCGGGACTCCACCTGGAACACGCCCACGGTGTCGGCGGCGCACAGCAGGTCGTAGACGAGCTCGTCGTCCTGCGGCAGCCCGTGCAGCGTGAGCACCTCGCCCGTGTGCTCCTCGACGAACTCGAACGCGTACCGGATCGCGGTCAGCATGCCCAGGCCCAGCAGGTCGAACTTCACCAGTCCCGCGTCGGCGCAGTCCTCCTTGTCCCACTGCAGCACGGTGCGGCCCTCCATGCGGGCCCACTCCACGGGGACCACCTCGATCACCGGCCGGTCGCACATGACCATGCCGCCCGAGTGGATGCCGAGGTGCCGGGGCAGGCGCAGCATCCGGTCGGCCAGGTCGAGCACGTCGTCGGGGATCTCCCCCTCCTCCGCGGCCGTCGGCGGCGTGCGGAACGGCACCACGTCGTGGGTGTCGTCGGCGCGGGCCGGCCGGGGCTCGCCGGCGGCACGCGGCTCCTCGGCGAGCACGTCGACGAAGACGCCGGGAGCGCCCACGTTCGTACGCCCCGGGCCAGGCCGGCCCCCGTCCCGGTGCCCGGCGTGCGGGCGCGGTTCCCGCGGGCCCCACAGCGCTGCGACGCGGGCATCCTTGGCGGCGGTCTTGTTCCGCGGCGCTGCCGACGCCGCGGTGCCACCGGTGCCTGTCCCGCCGCCCCTGCCGGCCTCGTCGGGCATCGTGCCGCCCGACGGCGCCGGGGCCGACGGCGGCTTCAGCGACCCCCAGCGCTCGATGCTCTTGGACCACGCGTCCTGCTGCCCGATGTCGTAGCCGAGCGCGCGGGCGGCGTCGCGCACCGCCGAGCGCGGCCGGTAGGAGATGACGTTCGCGACCTGCGCCGCGTGCGTACGCCCGAACTTCTCGTAGACGTGCTGGATCACCTCCTCGCGGCGCACCGACTCGATGTCGACGTCGATGTCCGGCGGGCCGTTGCGCGCCTCGGCGAGGAACCGCTCGAACAGCAGGCCGTACTTCACCGCGTCCACCGCGGTGATGCCCAGGGCGTAGCAGACCGCCGAGTTCGCGGCGCTGCCCCGGCCCTGCGCGAGGATCCCGTGGGTGCGGCAGAACTCCACGATGTCATAGACCACGAGGAAGTACCCGGGAAAACCCAGGCGGATGATGATGTCCAGCTCGTACTCGATCTGCTTCCACGCCTTCGGGTTGCCCGTCCGGGGACCGTACCGCCCCTCCGCTCCCCGGTGGGCGAGCTCGCTCAGCCAGGACGCCTCGTTGTACCCAGGCGGTACGTCGTAGGGCGGCAGGTTCGGCGCGATGAGGTCCAGGTCGAACGCGCACTCCGCCCCGAGCGCGGCCGCCGTCGCCACGGCCTGCGGGTACCGGCGGTGCAGGCGGGCCATCTCGGCGCCGCTGCGCAGGTGGGCGGTAGGTGCGCCGGGCAGCCAGCCGTCCAGGTCGTCCAGGCTCGACCGGGCACGGACGGCGGCCAGGGCTCCCGCCAGGTCGGCGTCCCGGGGGCGCGCGTAGTGCGCGGCGGTGGTGGCGACCAGCGGCAGGCGGGCGTCGGCGGCCAGCAGGGCGAGCGCGTCGTGCAGGTCGGCGTCCCGGGGGTCGCCCGTGGCGGTGATCTCGACGGCGACGTTGTCCCGCCCGAAGGCGTCGATCAGCCGCTCGATCTCCCGCCGCCCGGCGTCGAACCGGTCGGCCCGGTTCCCCGCCAGCTGAGTGCTGGACATTCGCCCTGCCGAAACGTTGTGAGAGGACGAATATCCAGCACTCGACGAGGGCGTCAGGGCCCGGCGGACGGCGCCCTTGCGGCAGCCCGTCAGGACCAGCCACTCGCCGCCCGACGCCTCGCCCAGCGCCTCGAGCGTGTAGTTCGCGGCCCCCTTGACGCCCGCGTCGAGGTGCGCCGTGCCGATCGCGCTCGACAGGTTGCGGTACCCCTGGTCCCCACGCGCCAGCACGAGCAGGTGCGTGGCGCGCGGGTCGGGGATCCCGGTGGGCGGGTCGAGCACGGGGGCGCCGCCGGAACCCGCCGGGACCGGCAGGTGCAGCTCCGCCCCGAACACCGTCCTGAGCCCCACCTTCTTCGCAGCCTCCGAGAACCGCACCACCCCGTACAGCCCGTCGTGGTCGGTGACCGCGAGCGCCTCCAGCCCGAGGCGCGCGCCCTCCGCGGCGAGCTCCTCGGGGTGGGAGGCGCCGTCGAGAAAGCTGAACGCGGAGTGCGCGTGCAGCTCGGCGTACGGCACGCCCTCAGTCATAGAGCGCCTCCAGCGACCATTCCCCCGCCGACGACGACAGCAGCAGGCCCACGTCCCCGGGCAGATCGGTCGTCACCTGCAGGAACACGCGGCGTCTGCCCCGGGGCGTCCACCACCGCTCGGCGACGGGCCACGGCCCGGCCCAGTCGACGACCACGACGTCGAGGCCGCTTCCCGCCTCGCCTGCCACCCCGCCGCCGGCACCGTCCCCGGGCACGACGACGCGCGCCGGGTCCCCGCTGACCGCCAGCCGCACGTCGACCACCACCGGCCGTCCCTCGGCGTCGAGCACCCGTGCGGGGACGGGTTCGGGCAGCACCACGGACGGCGCCGGCGGTGGCAGGGCCCCGGGCCAGGGCCGGTCGGGCGCGCGCTCGGGCGGCACGTGCTCGCCGTGGGGCACGAGCTGGACACGGTCGCGCGGGTCACGCCCGCCCTGGAGCCGCACGGTGAGCACGGCATCGCCGCCGAGCAGCGCCTGGACGCGCTCGACGGCGCGGCGGGCGCGCAGGTCCTCGCCCGCGCCGGGTCCCCACAGGCGCGGCTGCAGCGCCCCGGCGGGGGTCACCTCCTCGGCAGCCAGGCTCAGGCCCGCGATCGGGGCAGGCGCCTCGCCCTGCCGCAGGGACGACGCCGTGAGCCAGCCCTCGAGCTGCCACCGCACCCGGTCGGTGATCCGGGCGGCCGACAGCCCGCCGAGCGTGTCGTCGGCGCGCCACAGCCGTTCCAGGGTGCGGACCTCGCCCGTGACCGGGTCGACGGCGCGCGCCGTGATCCGCAGCCGGCCGCACGCCAGGCCGCGCCGGTGCAGGTCGTCGTGCAGGCGCTCGGCCAGGCGGCGGGCGGCGAACGTCGCGACGTCGACCCGGTGCGCCGGCGGGTCCAGCTCCTCGGTGACGGTGAGGTCCTCGACGAGCCGGCGCCGGGCAGGCGGGCGCACGTCCTGCCCGCGGGCGAGCCGCTGCGCCCAGACGCCGAGGTCGCCGAACCGGGCGGCGACGGCGGCGTCCGGCAGGGCGGCGAGATCGGCGAGCGTCCGCACGCCGAGCCGGCGCCACAGATCGACCAGCTCGGTCAGGGAACGGTCGGCGGGCCGGGCGTGCACGAGGGTCGCGGCGGGCCGGGGCGCGAGGTAGTCCCGCGACTCCCCCGGCGGCACGACGGCGTCGTCCCGGGCCGCCAGCACCGCGGCCAGGAAGCCGTCGGCCACCCCGACCTGGCACTCGTGGCCGGTGCGGACGGCGACCTGCTCGGTCAGTTCGCGCGCCAGGTCGTGCTCCGAGCCGTGGTACCGGGCCGCGCCGCCCGACGGCAGCAGGAGCAGCCCCGGGCGGGCGATCTCCAGCCCGGAGACCACGGTCTCCGCAGCCACGGCGACGGGTTCGAACTCGCGGGCGTCGCGGGCGTCGTCCGCGACCCAGAGCTGCAGGTCGGGGCAGCGTCCCTGGGCCTCGCGCCGGCGCATGCCGCGGCGCACCCCGGCGCTGCGGGCAGGCGCGGACACCGCGACGATCCGCCCGCCGGGGCCGCCCGTGACGGCCGCCGGCGTCTCGGGCCCCAGCCCGGCGACGACCAGGGCCGCGACGACGGGCCAGTCGGGCACCCAGAGGGCCGCCGTGCGGGTGGCGGTCCCGTCGCCGGTGGTCATCCCACCAGCTCCAGCGACGGCCGGCCCCCGACACCCTCGTCCCGCGCCCCGACGGGTTCCGTACCCCCGGCCGCCCGGCAGACCGGGACCTCGACGTCCAGGTGCAGCGGCCGCGCCGCGCTCCCCCGCCCGGTGCGCCGCACCCGGAGAGTCCGCCGCCGCAGCCACCCCACCCCATGATCGATCCCGCCCCACTCCCCGCCGACGACCTCCAGCACCACGTCCGCCCCCACCCACCCTGCACGTTGAGTGCTGGATCTTCGCCCTGTCAAACCGGTTCGAGAGGGCGAAGATCCAGCACTCAGCGCGGGAGCGGAGGAGAGCAGGACGGTGCCCCGGTCGCGGGCGCGGGCCGCCAGCCGACGGCGGTCCCGGTCCAGCAGGGTCACCTCAGGGCCGACCACCACCACGTCCATGCCGTCGATCAGCGCGGCCAGCACCGCGGGCGCGTCCACGCCCGACCCGGCCGGCAGCGGCACCATCAGGGTGCGCCCCAGGTCGCACCCGGCGTCGGCCGCGGCGGCCATCCCGGCGGCCGGGTACCCCACCAGCACCGTCCACGCCCCGTCGCGGGAGGCCTCGGCCAGCAGCGTCAGCAGCAACGACGTAGACCCCCGGACCGCCACGGTGGTACCGGCCCGCAGACCGCCGTCGGGCAGGAGGTCCGCGAGGTGCGGGTGCACGGGCAGCACGCGCGCCCGCTCGTCCGGATGCCCCACCCGGCCGTGCGACGACGGCGCGGGCTCCGCAGGGCGCGCCTCGGCAGCCGCGGGTCCCGGCACCGGCACCGGTCCCGGCACCGGCTCGGTGAGGAGCCCGCCCCGTAGCGCCCGGACCTGCCCCCGGGAGGGCCCGTGGGGCGACTGGGACGGCTCGTGGGACGGCTCGTGCGGGCGCTCGGCCGGCGGCGCCTGGCCGGCCCGGGCAGGTGTGGCCTGCCTGCGCACGCCGGTCCGTGCCTCGGCGTGCCGCAGTGCCGCGAGCGCCTGTGCGTGCTTCGTGGCGGCGGCGTCGGCTTCCCGGGCGTCGGGGCTGGTCCTCGAGGAGATGGTTACGACGGTCATGTCCCTCCAGCGATGGTGCCTGCCGGCAGGAGACCGGTGGTGGAGCACTCTACGAACGCATGTTCGATAGAACACCAGTACACAGCGCCCGGTGCGCGCTGTCAAACCATCCAGGCCACAACACTGCGGCGGAGGCATGCCGGGGAGGTCACTGCCCCGGGTGGGTGTTGCTGTGAGTAGACAACGTCTACTCACAGCAACACGGCTCCGCGCCGGTCAGGTCTCCGGCACGTAGAGCGACAGCGTGTGCGCGACCAGCGCCGGCTTCTCCGCACCCTCGATCTCCACGGTGACCTTGGAGGCGAGCCGCACGCCGGCGGCCGCCGGCTCGACCGAGAGGATCTCGGTGACGGCCCGCACCCGCGACCCCGCGGGCACCGGGCTGAGGAACCGCAGCCGGTCCATGCCGTAGTTCATCACCATGGCGACGCCACCCACCTGCACGAGCGAGGACGCCAGGTGCGGCAGCAGCGACAGCGTGAGGTACCCGTGCGCGATCGTGGAGCCGAACGGCCCGGCGGCGGCCCGCTCGGCGTCGAGGTGGATCCACTGGTGGTCCTCGGTCGCGTCGGCGAACGCGGCGATGCGCTCCTGCGTGACCTCGAACCACTCGCCCGTGGCGGTCCGGCCCACGGCGTCCGCGAGCGCGTCCGGCGAGGCGACGACGATGACGCCGCCCGCGCCGGCCTCCGCGCCGCCCGCCACGGCACCGGCCCCGGCCTCGCTCACGCCTTCGGCCCGCCTGCCACGTACAGCACCTGGCCCGAGACGAACCCGGACTGCTCGGAGCAGAAGAACGACACGGCATTCGCGATGTCCTCGGGCTGACCCACGCGCCCCACGGGCACGTCCTTGGCGGCCACGCTCAGGTAGTCACCGAGGGACACCCCGATGCGCTCGGCGGTCTCGCGGATCATGTCGGTCTCGATCACGCCGGGCGCCACGACGTTGGCGGTGACGCCGAACTTGCCGAGCTCGATCGCCAGGGTCTTGGTGAAGCCCTGCATGCCCGCCTTGGCGGCCGAGTAGTTGGCCTGGCCGCGGTTACCGAGTGCGGAGGTCGAGGACAGGTTGACGATGCGGCCGTACCTGGCCTCCACCATGTGCGCCTGCACGGCCCGGGCCATCAGGAACGCGCCGCGCAGGTGCACGCCCAGCACGGCGTCCCAGTCGCCCACGGACATCTTGAACAGCAGGTTGTCGCGCAGGATGCCGGCGTTGTTCACCAGCACGGTGGGGGCGCCCAGCTCGGCGGCGACGCGGGCCACGGCGTCGGCCACCGACTGCTCGTCGGCGACGTCGGCGCCCACCGCGAGCGCGCGGCCGCCGTCGGCCACGATGGCCTCCGCGGTGCCCTTGGCCTGGTCCTCCAGGAGATCCAGGACGGCGACGGCGAAGCCGTCCTGCGCGAGCCGGCGGGCCGTGGCGGCGCCGATGCCGCGGGCCGCTCCGGTGACGATGGCGGTACGAGTCATCAGGGGTTTCCTCTCGTTGCGTGAACTTCGGTGGACGTCGTTGTGCGACGCGTCAGGATCAGGACATCACGAGCTGCCGCAACGCCGCGCCGGAGGCGAGGCGGTCGAGCGCGGCGGGCAGGTCGTCCAGGGTGATGCGGTCGGAGACCAGGCGGTCCAGCGGCAGCCGGCCGGCCCGCCACAGCTCCACGTAGCGCGGGATGTCGCGGCCCGGCACGGCCGAGCCGAGGTAGGACCCCACCACGGTGTGGGCCTCGGCGGTCAGGCTGAGCGGCGAGACGCTCGCCCGGGCGTCGGGGTGGGGCAGGCCGACCGTGACGGTGGTGCCGCCCGGGGCCGTCAGCGCGTAGGCGGTCTCGAAGGCGCGGGCCGATCCCGCGGCCTCGATCACGACGGGCGCACGCAGCCCCTGGTCAACGGCCTCCTGCGGCCCGACGGCGAGGCTCGCGCCGAGCTCGCGCGCCAGGTCGAGCTTGGCGGGCACGGCGTCGATGCCCACGACCTCGTGCCCCAGCGCGACCGCGACCAGGAGCGCCGCCATGCCGACGCCGCCCAGCCCGACGACGGCGACCCGGTCGCCCGGCGCGGGCCGCCCGGCGTTCACGACGGCGCCGCCGCCGGTCAGCACCGCGCAGCCCAGCAGGGCGGCGACGTCGGGCGGGACGTCGTCGTCCACGGGCACCACGGAGGTCTCCGAGACCACGGCGTGCGTCGCGAACGCGCTCACCCCGAGGTGGTGGTGCACCTCCTGCCCCTCCCGGGACAACCGCCTCCCACCACCGACGAGCGTCCCGGCGGAGTTGGCCGCCGAGCCGACGCCGCACGGCAGCCGACCGTCGGTGGCGCACTGCGCGCACTGCCCGCAGCGCGGCAGGAACGTCATGACCACCCGCTGCCCGACGGCGAGGCGCGCTCCCGGGCCGGTCGCCTCCACGATCCCGGCGGCCTCGTGGCCGAGCAGCATCGGCACGGGCCGGGCGCGGTTGCCGTCCACGACCGACAGGTCGGAGTGGCACAGCCCTGCGGCCTCGATCCGCACCAGCACCTCGCGCTCGCCCGGCGGGTCCAGCTCCAGCGGCCCGACCGTGACCGGCCGGGACTCCGTGTAGGGCGCGGGCGCGCCGCAGCGCTCCAGCACCGCGCCGGTGATCCGCATCAGAGCTTCTCCAGCACCATCGCCATGCCCTGGCCGCCGCCCACGCACATCGTCTCCAGGCCGTACTGGCCCCCGGTGTCCGCGAGCGCGTTGATCAGGGTGGAGGTGATGCGCGCGCCGGTCATGCCGAACGGGTGCCCCACGGCGATGGCGCCGCCGTTGACGTTCAGCCGCTCAGGCTCGACGCCGAGCTCGCGCGCCGAGGGGATGACCTGCGCGGCGAACGCCTCGTTGATCTCCACGAGGTCCATGTCGTCGACGGTGAGCCCGGCGCGCCGCAGCGCCTGCCGGCTGGCCTCGACCGGGCCGAGCCCCATGATCTCCGGGGACAGCCCGCTCACGCCGGTGGACACGATGCGGGCCAGCGGGGTCAGGCCGAGCTCGTCCACCACGCGGCCGGAGACGATCACCACCGCGGCGGCGCCGTCGTTCAGGGGGCAGGCGTTGCCCGCGGTGACGGTACCGTCCGGACGGAACACCGGCTCCAGCGTCGCCAGCGTCTCGACGGTCGTGCCGGGGCGCGGGCCGTCGTCGGCGGCCAGGACCGTGCCGTCGGGCAGGGTGACGGGCGTGATGTCCCGGGCCCAGAAGCCGGACGCGATGGCGGCCTGGGCGCGCTGCTGGCTGCGGGCGGCGAACTCGTCCTGCTCGGCGCGCGTGACGTCGCGCAGGGCCGCGACGTTCTCCGCCGTCTGGCCCATGGCGATGTACGCGTCGGGCAGCGCGCCCTCCAGCCGCGGGTCGGTCCACAGCCCGGTGCCGGCCCCGGCGCGCTTCTCGGTGCGGGCCAGGGCGTCGGCGAAGACCGGGTTGTGCAGGTCCACGCCCGGGATGTAGTCGCTCGACCCGGTGGCGAACGAGCTCACCGACTCCACGCCCGCCGAGACGAACACGTCGCCCTCCCCCGCCTTGATGGCGTGGAAGGCCATGCGGGTGGTCTGCAGGCTGGAGCTGCAGTACCGCGTGACGGTCGCGCCGGGCACCATGTCCCAGCCGCACAGCACGGCGACGATGCGGGCCAGGTTCATGCCCTGCTTGCCCCCGGGCAGGCCGCAGCCCAGCAGCAGGTCGTCGATGCGCGCCGGGTCCAGACCCGGCACCTGGTCGACGGCGGCCCGCACCATCTGCGCCGCGAGGTCGTCGGGGCGGACGTCCTTGAGCGACCCCTTGTGGGCGCGCCCGATGGGCGAGCGCGCGGTGGCGACGATGTACGCCTCGGTCATAACTCCTCCTTGAGCCGATGAGCCAGGTCGGTGGGCGGTGCCCTCAGACGAACGCCGCGTGTCCGGTGATCGCCCGGCCCACGATGAGCTGGTTCATGTCCTTGGTGCCCTCGAACGTGTAGA
The DNA here is from genome assembly GCF_044456525.1 of Promicromonospora sp. NPDC050880. Taxonomy (NCBI): domain Bacteria; kingdom Bacillati; phylum Actinomycetota; class Actinomycetes; order Micrococcales; family Promicromonosporaceae; genus Promicromonospora; species Promicromonospora sp. NPDC050880. The sequence continues at coordinate 106,292 of NZ_JBITFV010000008.1, read as the reverse complement.
CGGCCTCGGCGTCGGCGAAGAACCGGGCGACGCCGTGATCCAGTGTGATCCCGTTGCCGCCGCACGCCTCCCGGCACAGCGCGACGGTCTCGCGCATGCGGGTGGTGACGAACGCCTTGGCCATCGCGGCGTGGGCGTCCTTCTGGGTGCCGAGGTCCTGGAGCTGGGCCACGCGCACGCACATGGCGAAGCTCGCCGTGACGTTCGCGTACGCCGTGGCGAGCTTGTCCTGAATGAGCTGGTAGCTCGCGATCGGGTTGCCGAACTGCTCGCGCTGCCTCGTGTAGGCCACGGCGGCCTCGTAGGCGCCGATCATGGTGCCCAGCGCCTGCCAGGACACGCCGTCGCGCGTGATGCGGAGCACCTTGGCGACGTCACGGAAGCTGTCGATGCCCTGCAGCCGGTCGGCCTCGTCCACGCGGACGTCCTCGAGCACGATGTCGGCGTTCTGCACGATGCGCAGCGACTGCTTGCGCTCGATCTTGGTCGCCGTGAAGCCGGGCGTGCCCTGGCGCACCAGGAAGCCCTTGACCTGGTCGTCGGCGGTGTCCTTGGCCCAGACGACCACGACGTCGGCGAACGTGGCGTTGCCGATCCAGCGCTTGGCACCGTTGAGCACCCAGGTGTCGCCCGTGCGGGTGGCCGTGGTGCGCAGGCCCTTGGCGGTGTCGGAGCCGGCCAGGGGCTCGGTGAGCCCGAACGCGCCGATCAGGTCGCCGGCCGCCATGGGCGGCAGCCACTTCTGGCGCTGCTCGGCACTGCCCCCGACGCCGATCGAGGTCATCGCCAGGCCGCCCGAGACACCGATGAAGGTGCAGAACGAGGAGTCGACGCGCGCCGTCTCCATGCCGACCCAGCCACGGAACACGGCCGAGGTCTCCTCCCCCTGCGTCTCGGCCCAGCCCGACCCGATGGTGCCGAGCTGGGCATAGGGCTTGAACAGGTGCACGGGGCACTCGGCGCGCTCCCAGTAGTCGTCCGCGATGGGGCGCACCTCGCGCTCCATGAACTCGCGGACGGCCAGGGCCTTCTTCTGCTCCGCGGGGGTGAGCAGGTCCTGGAACGCGTAGAAGTCCGCCTCCAGCAGGGTGCCGCCGGGCGGTTCGGGTGAGAGCGTCATCGGTCCTCCGATCGTCGTCGATCTGCATGTCCAGTATGCATCATCTGCGAATACGTTGCACACCCCCTCCGGTGCGGGGCTACGCTGCGACGGACCCCGACCTCGAAGGAGATGCCTCCATGGGTTACCGGCACCCCTTTCCCCTGCGCTGGAACGACAACGACCAGTACGGGCACATGAACAACACCGTCTACTACGAGGCCATGGACACCGCGGTGAACACCTGGCTCATCAGGCACGCCGGCCTGGACCCCGCGGGCGACGTGATCGGGCTCGCCCGGGCGTCCTCGTGCGAGTTCCTGGCCCCGGCGTCGTTCCCGGACGAGCTGGAGGTCGACGTCGCCGTCGGGCGCCTCGGGCGCACCTCGCTCACCTGGGACCTGGCGATCCTGCGCGCGGGCGCCCCCGACCGGAGCGCGGCGTACGCGACGGGCGCCTTCACGCACGTCTTCGTGGACCAGGTGGCACGGCGGCCGGTCCCCGTGCCCGACGTGATCCGCACGGCGGTGGAGCGCCACCCGGGCCTGCCCCCGGCCTGAACCCGGTCCAGGAGGTGGGCTCGGGGGCGCACGATGTGCGCTTCTACCCAGCCATCGTGCCCAGAAAACCACCGTTCCTGGGCCTGATGACTGGGTAGAAGCGCACCTCTGACGCATCGGGCGTCAGCCCTGCGCCGAGTACCGGGCCGTGAGCTCGCGCTTGAGCACCTTGCCGCTCGGGCCCAGCGGCAGGTCGGCGGACACGTGCACCACCCGCGGGTACTTGTACGCCGCCACGTGCTCGCGCATGTAGGCGACGACGGCGTCCGGGTCCACCGCCACGCCGTCGGACGGCACCACGGCCGCGTGCACCTCCTGCCCGCGCGTCGCGTCGGGCACGCCGAACACCGCGGCCAGCGCGACGCCCGGGTAGCGGGCCAGCACCGCCTCGACCTCCGTGGGATACACGTTGTAGCCGCTGCGGATGATCATGTCCTTCTTGCGGTCCACGATCGTCACGATGCCGTCGACGTCCACGGTGCCCAGGTCGCCCGTACGGAACCAGCCGTCCACGACGGCGGCCGCCGACGCGTCGGGCCGCCCCAGGTACCCCTTCATCAGGTTGTGCCCGCGCACCACGATCTCGCCCAGGTCGCTCTGCTCCCCGGGCGCCGAACCCCGCGCCGGGACCGGCAGCAGCTCGACCCGGTCCTCCACCTCGGCCACGGCCACCGCCACGTCGACGCCCCACATGGGCCGCCCCACGGTGCCGGGGCGGATGGGCTCGGACGTCACGTTGAAGGTGCACGACGGCGACGTCTCGGTGAGCCCGTACCCCTCGTGCACCTGTGCACCGAACTCCTGCTCGAACGCCTCCAGCAGCGCCACCGGCAGGGCTGCGCCGCCCGAGACGGCGAACCGCAGCGGGGGCCGGGCCGCCGTGCGCCGGGCCGCCTCGACCATGCCCGCGAAGTTGGTGGGGACGGCGGTGAACACGGTCGCGCCGTGCGCCACCAGCAGCTCCAGGGCCTCGTCCGGGTCGAACCTCGGCAGCAGCACGATCGACGCGCCGCGCCGGAACGCCATGTTCAGCACCGCCATCTGCCCGAACGAGTGGAAGAACGGCAGGCCGCCGTACACGACGTCGTCGGGCCGCAGGTCGAACGAGTCGATCAGCGAGCAGTGCACCTGCTCGACCATCGCCAGGTGCGAGCCGACGGCGCCCTTGGGGGTGCCCGTGGTGCCGCTCGTGTACAGGATCGTGGCCGCCGCCAGGGGGTTCACGCCCGCGTGCCGCTCGATCGGGGTCGCCGCGGCGGCCTCGTCCTCCAGCCGCGCCACCGGGGTGCCCCGCTCGGCGAGGCCGGCGGCGTCGGACGGCAGCAGCACGGTCAGCAGCGGCACCCCGGCCCGGGCGGCCGCCGGCGCGGCCTCTGCGAGCATCGGGGCGGCGACCACGACGACGTCGGCCCCGGCGTCCCGCAGGACGAACTCGATCTCGTCGGCGCGGAACAGCAGGTGCACGGGTACGACGACGGCGCCGAGCGCGAGCGTGGCGTAGTAGACGCGTGCGAAGTCGGGCACGTTCGGCACGATCATCGCCACGCGCGAGCCCGGCCCGATGCCCCGGGCCGCGAGCGCCCCGGCGTAGGCCCGGGTCTGGTCCCAGAGGTCGCCGTAGGTGGTGGCCTGCCCCAGGAAGTAGAGGGCGGTGCGGTCGGGGTACCGGCGGGCGGCCTCGGCCAGCATGCTCGCGATGGACAGGGTGCCGTACCCGGGCCCGTCGACGGCGGGATCCGGCGCGGCGGGCGGCAGGGTGTCGGGTGCGTGCGTCATCTGAGGTCTCCTTCGACGGTCGACGAACGGGGCGACGGGCTGAACAAGGGGCCGGGTGAGGGGACGGGCTGAGGGACCGAGCAGCGGACCGGGGCGAGGATCAGGTGGCCGGACCGCCCGCCGGCCGCGCAAGGTAGGGCGTACGGCGCAGCTCGGCCCGGCCGAGGGAGGCGAGGTGCACCTCGTCGGGCCCGTCGGCCAGGCGCAGGGTGCGCACGCCGGCGAGCAGCTCGGCCAGGGGGTGGTCGCCGGACACGCCGGCGGCGCCGAACACCTGGACGGCGCGGTCCAGGATCTGCCCGACGGCGCGGGGCACGGCGATCTTGATGGCCTGGATCTCGGTCATGGCGGCCTTGTTGCCGACGGTGTCCATGAGCCAGGCGGTCTTGAGCACGAGCAGGCGCAGGGCTTCGATCTCGATGCGTGCGGCGGCCGCCCACTCGCGGACCACGCCCTGGTCGGCGAGCGGACCGCCGAACGCGACCCGCTCGGCGGCGCGCTCGCGCACCAGGTCGAGGGCACGCTCGGCCGTGCCGAGCGCCCGCATGCAGTGGTGGATCCGGCCGGGGCCGAGGCGCGCCTGAGCCATGGCGAACCCCTCGCCCTGGCCGCCGAGCAGGGCGGACGCGGGGACGCGGACGTCGTCGAACACGATCTCGGCGTGGCCGCCGTGGTCGCGGTCGTCGTAGCCCAGCACGGTCAGGCCGCGCAGCACGGTGACGCCGGGGGTCTCACGGGGTACGAGCACCATGGACTGCTGCCGGTGCCGGGGCGCGTCCGGGTCGGTCTTGCCCATGACCACCAGCAGCCCGCAGTCCGGGTTCATGGCGCCGGTGGCGAACCACTTGCGGCCGGTGATCACGTACTCGTCGCCGTCGCGCACGATCCGCGTGGCGATGTTGGTGGCGTCCGACGACGCGACGGCGGGCTCGGTCATGCAGAACGCGGACCGCTGGGCGCCGTCGAGCAGCGGGTCGAGCCAGCGTTCGCGCTGCTCGGGCGTGGCGAAGTGCGCGAGCAGCTCCATGTTGCCGGTGTCGGGCGCTGCGCAGTTCATGGCGACGGGCGCGAGCCGCGGGCTGTACCCGGTCAGCTCGGCCACGGGGGCGTACTGCAGGGTGGTCAGGCCGCCGCCGTGTGCGCCCGCCGGACCGCCCGGCGGCAGGAACAGGTTCCACAGCCCCCGCTCCCGGGCGGTGGCCTGGAGCTGCCGGACGACGGGCCGGAACGACCAGTCCTCGGGCGTGGCCGCGACCTGCGCGCCGAGCACGGGCTCGGCCGGCAGCACCTCGTCCACCAGGAAGTCGCGGACCCGGGCGGTGATCTCCCGCGTGGTCGCGTCGGGTGCGAGGTCCATCAGGCTCCTCCGGTCGTGCCGGCGCCGTCGCCGGGCGAGGCGCCGAGCCGGGCCAGCCCCTCGCCCGCCAGCGGCTCGACGAGCGCGCCGATCATGTCGAACCCGGCACCGACGGTCTGGCCGCCGGTGTACCGGTAGTGGATCCCCTCGAGGATGACCGCGAGCTTGTAGCAGGCGAACGCGCGGTACCAGGCGAGGTCCGGCACGGTGGTGCCGGCGCGGGCGGCGTACGCGTCGACGACCTCGGCGAAGTCCGGGTAGCCCGCACCCGGCACGATCGCCCCGGCGACGCCGACCACGCCCACCGCCCGCGTCAGCTCGTGGATGTCCCAGTACATGCCGAGCATGCCGAGGTCCACGAGCGGGTCCCCGAGCGTGGCCATCTCCCAGTCCAGCACCGCCGCGACGTGCGGCGCGTCGGGCGGTCCGGACACCAGCAGGTTGTCGAGCCGGTAGTCGCCGTGCACGATCCCGGTGCGCGCCCCGTCGTCGGGCACCGTGGCGCCCAGCCGCTCCTGGAGGGTGTCCAGGAGCGGCTGTGGCCGCGACCGGGAGGCGTCGTACTGACGCCGCCAGGTCGTGAGCTGGCGGGCCAGGTACCCGGCGGGCCGGCCGAAGTCGGCCAGCCCGACGGCCGCGGGGTCGGTGGCGTGCAGGTCGGCCAGCACCTCGGCCAGCTCGACGGACAGCGCGCGCAGGCCCGCGGGGGTCCAGGCCGCGTTGTCCTCGGGCCGGGCCAGGACGGCGCCGTCGACGTGCTCCATGACGAAGAACACGGTGCCCGTCACCTCTCCCGGGCCGGTGTCGTCCACCACCGCCACGGTGGGCGGCACCGGGATCGTCCCCGCCAGGGCGGTGATGACGCGGTGCTCGCGGCGCATGTCGTGCGCGCTGGACAGCACGTGCCCCAGCGGCGGGCGCCGCAGCACCAGCGGGCGGGCGACGCCGTCCACCCGGTAGGTGAGGTTGCTGCGCCCGCCGGTGATCAGGGTAGCGGTCAGGCCCGGAGCCTCCCCGGAGCCCGAGCCGGAGTCCGGCCCGGCGAGCTCCGGGTGCTCCCGGGCCAGCCAGGCGGCCAGGCCGGCGACGTCCAGGCCGGGAAGTTCGTGCGTCATGGTTCCCCTCTCGTGGCACCTCGGCGTGCTGGGTGGAGCCGGGCGGGTCTACCGGTGCGGGATCCCGCTGGTCATGCCGCCGTCGACCACGATCTCCTGGCCGGTGATCCAGGCCGACGCCTCGCTCGCGAGGAAGAGGACCGTCCCGGCCAGGTCGGCGGGCACGCCCGGGCGGCCGAGCGGGATGATCAGCGCCTCCGGGTCGATCCGCGTGCTCATCTCGGTCAGCACCAGGCCGGGGTGCACCGAGTTGACCCGGATCCCGGCGGGGCCGAGCTCGACGGCGAGCGACTTGGTCAGACCCCGCACCGCGAACTTCGAGGCGGTGTACCCGTGCAGGCTGCGGCTGCCGCGCAGCCCCTCGACCGAGGAGACGTTGATGATCGAGCCGCGCCCGGCGGCCTTCATCGCGGGCACCACGGCCCGGCAGCCCAGGAACACGCCCGTGGCGTTGACCGCCATGACGGTGTTCCACTTGGCGAGCGTGAAGTGCTCGATCGGGGCGGCGTTCGCGATGCCCGCGTTGTTGACCAGCACGTCCACGCCGCCGAGCTCGTCGACCATCTTGCCCACGACGCGTTCCCAGGCGTCCTCGTCGGTGACGTCCAGGTGCGCGAACCGGGCCCGCTCCCCCAGCCCGTCGGCCAGCGCCCGGCCCTCGGCCTCCAGCACGTCGGTGATCACGACGTGCGCCCCGGCGTCGTACAGGGTCCGCACGTACGCCGCGCCGATCCCCCGGGCCGCGCCGGTCACCAGGGCCACGCGGCCGCTCAGGTCGTGCAGGCGCGCCGCCTGCTCGCCGGTCATGCGCCCGCCCCCTCGTCCGCGCCGGCGCCGGCGCCGACCACGGCGTCGTCGGCCACCCTGATCACGAGCCGCCCCGTCGTCGCGCCGCCCGCGAGCCTCGCCACGGCGGCGGGCGCCTGGTCGAACCCGACCACGTCGCCCAGCACCGGCCGCAGCACGCCGTCGGCGGCGAGCCGCTCCAGCTCGGCGTGCGCCGCGTCCACCAGGTCGGGGCGACGCTGCTGGTAGAGGGCCCAGTGCAGGCCGAGCACCGCGTAGTTCTTCACCAGCACGAGGTCGGGCCGGACCGTCGGCGTCCGCCCGCTGGCGAACCCGACCACCACGAGCCGGCCCTCGAACGCCAGGCAGCGCGTGGAGCGCTCGAACGAGTCGCCGCCCACCGGGTCGAACACCACGTCCACGCCCGGGCGGCGCAGCGCACCCACCCAGTCGTCGTCGCGTAGGAACACCTCGTCCGCGCCCGCGGCGCGGGCCGCCGCCACCTTCCGGTCGCTGCCCACCACCCCGACCACGCGTGCTCCGGCGGCCTTGCCGAGCTGGCACACGGCCGTGCCCACGCCGCCCGCGGCGGCGTGCACCAGCAGCGTCTCGCCCGCCCGCAGCCCGGCCCGCCGGTGCAGCCCGAACCACGCCGTCTGGTACGCGATCGTCAGCGCGGCAGCCTGCGCGTCGTCCAGCGCCGACGGCGCCGGGTGCACCGCCTGCACCGGCACCGTCGCGTACTGCGCCAGCACCCCGATCTTCGAGCCGACCACGCGGTCGCCCACCCGCACGCGCTCCCCCTCGGCCACGCCGGGGCCGAGCGCGACGACGTCGCCGCACAGCTCGATGCCGGGGACGAACGGCAGCTCGGGCCGCTCCTGGTACTCGCCGCGGGCCAGCAGCACGTCGGGAAAGTTCACCGCGACCGCCCGGACCCGCACCAGCACCTCGCCCGGGCCGGGTTCCGGCACCGGGAGGTCGTGCAGCTCCATCACCTGCTCGGGCTCCCCGTGGGAGACCACGCGCCACGCCTTCGTCGCCGTGGGTGGGTTCACGCGTCATTCCTTCCGTGTGCTCGCGTCGCCGGTGCGGATGCTGCGCAGGAACATCTCGGTGAGCTGCGCCGCGACCTCGGCGGTGGTCTCGGGGCCCGTCAGCGAGTACCACTGGGGCAGGTAGTGCACGTCGGAGAAGAAGTGCGCGATGAGCACCGCGGTGGGCACGTCGTCGCGGAACACCCCTTCCTGGATGCCGCGCTCGAGGAGCGCGGCGAAGTCGTCGTGGTAGGCCCGGCGCCTGCGCTTGACCTCCGCCTGGCGCTCGGGCGCGAGCATGTGCTGGCTGCGGGTGAACACGGTGCCCTCGGCCATCAGCTCGATCGAGGTGGTCACCACGTCCTCGCACACGGCCCGCAGCACCTGCTCGACGCCGTCGCCCCGCTCGGCGCCCGCCGCCACGAGCTGGTCGAGGCGCGCCTTCTGCAGCGACAGCATCCGCTCGTAGATCGCGAAGAGCAGGTCGTCCTTGGAGGTGAAGTAGTGGTACATCGCGCCTTTGGTGACGCCGGCGGCGGCGACCACCTGCTGCACGCTGGTGGTGGCGTACCCCTGGCTGGAGAAGAGGTCGAGGGCGGCCCGCAGCACCTGCTCGCGGACGTTCGTGGTGCGCATGGCCACATCCTTCACCGTCCCCGCCGCCACGGCCGCGCGGCTCACCAGGCCGCCCGCACGCTCGCGCCGCCGTCGACCAGGAGGGTCTGGCCCGTGATCCACGCGGCGTCGTCGGACAGGAGGAAGGCGGCAGGGCCGGCCACGTCGTCGGGCTCGCCGAGCCGGCCCAGCGGGTAGCCGCGGGCGGCCTCCTCCTCGCGACCCTCGTACAGGGCGCGCGCCAGCCGGGTCCGGACCACCGCCGGTGCGAGCGCGTTGACCCGGGTCGCGGGGGCGAGCTCGTCGGCGAGCTGGACCGTCAGGTTGACCAGGGCGGCCTTCGAGACACCGTAGAAGCCGATGTTCGGCGCCGACACCGTCCCCGCGAGCGACGCCATGTTGACCACGGAGCGGAGCCCGCCCGCAGGCCCGGCCGCCGCGACCGCCGCGCGCGTCCACTCCAGCGCGGCGATCACGTTCACCTCCAGGATCTTGCGGGCCACACCCGCGTCCAGGCCGGCCAGCGGCCCCCAGGCGGGGTTGATCCCGGCGTTGTTCACGAGGTGGTCCAACCGCCCGAAGCGTTCGGTGGTCCGCGCGACGACGTCGGCGCGGTGGGCGGCGTCGTCCGCCTTGCCGGGCACGCCGAGCGCGCGGTCCGCGCCGAGCCCGGTCACCGCCTCCGCCAGGGCGCCGGCGGTCCGGCCGGTGATCACCACGCGGCCGCCCTCGGCCACCACACGGCGGGCGACCGCGAGGCCGATCCCACGGCTCGCGCCCGTGACGAGCACGACCCTGCCGTCGAACCTGCCCCTGAACGTGCCGTCCTCGGCGACGTCGTCGTCTGCCACAGCGCCCTCCATACCGGCCGGTCGGTTTGTGCGAGGACCGTAGCATGCCCCCGCGCCCGGCGATAGAGTGCGACGCATCAGGTCGAGTGTCCCGAATGCATCGTTCTGCATTTTGTTGCACGGCCCCCTCCGTCGCGGTTGGATGAGTGGATGACGACAACGACGCCGAGCGTCGCGACCGTCGGGCTGGACGCCGCGCCGAGCCGGTTGTCGGCCCGCCTGGGCACGCGCCCCGAGGCGCAGCGGGTGCTCGACATCGCCCGCGACACCTTCATCGAGGGCTATCGCATCGACATGGCCCCGCTGGCCGCGCGCCTCGGCGTCGACCGCACGTCGGTGTTCCGCTGGGTCGGCAACCGGGACGCGCTGCTGAGCGAGGTGCTGTGGTCGCTCGCGGTGCCCACGCTCGTGCAGGCCGACCGCGCCACCGAGCACCTCACCGGTGCGGAACGGCTCGCGGACCTGCTGACCACGTTCGCCCGAGACCTCATCGAGGCGGACTACTTCCGCGCCTTCCTGCGCCGCGAGCCGGCCCGCTCCCTGCGCCTGCTCACCACCGCCGACAGCCCCATCCAGCGGCGCTTCGTCGCCACGGTCGAGTGGCTCGTGGTGCGCGACCTGGGCGAGGCGCCGTTCGACGGCACCATCACGCCCGAGGAGCTGGCCTACCTGCTGGTACGCGTGTCGGAGTCCCTGACCTACGCAGACCTCATCACCGGCGACGAACCGAGCCCGGCCCGCGCCCGCACGGCGTTCCGCCACCTCCTGCGGGTGGCCCAGACCTCCTGAGACCGGTTCAGCAGGCCCGCGGCCGGTGGGTGAGGTGTCGTTGGCAGGTGAGCAGGGGATTCGGCAGAGTGAGGGCATGGACTTCACTCGCCCCTATCCCCCGGACCCGTACACACTCTTGCCCGCACCCGCGACCTTCACGCTGACGAGCGCCGACCTCACCGACGGCGAGCGCATGCCGGACGCGCACGCGGCGCACGACCAGAACGTCTCGCCCGCGCTGGAGTGGAGCGGGTTCCCCGAGGGCACCCGGTCGTTCGTGGTCACCTGCTACGACCCGGACGCCCCGACGCCGATGGGCTACCAGCACTGGACGGTCGTGGACCTCCCGGCGGACGTGACGTCGCTGCCCACCGGCGCCGGCGCACCCGACGGCTCGGGCCTGCCCGCGGGCGCGTTCCACACGCACAGCGACGGTCACACGCCCGGTTTCGAGGGGGCCGGCCCGCCGCCCGGGGACCACCCGCACCGGTACATCTTCGCCGTGCACGCCCTGGACGTCGCACCCGGCGAGCTGGGCCTGGGCCCGGACAACAGCAACGCGCAGGTGGCGTTCAACGTGTACTTCCACCTGCTGGGCCGCGCCACGCTGACGGCGACGTACAGCCGATGAGCCGGCACGCCACCCTGCCCACCCTGGGCGACCTCGCCTGGGCGCCCGCGCTCGACCACCCGGAGCTGCTCGCCGACCCTGTGCGCGCGGCGCTGACCGCCTGGGCCGCCGCCGACCCGCGCGTCGCGGGCCAGGTCGCCGTCACGGAGATCGACCCCGAGCACGCCGACACGGCCACCCTCAACGAGCTGCACGACCTGCCGCCGGAGGCGTCGGCCAACTGCGTGCTCGTGGCCGGCAAGCGCGGCGAGGAGGAGCGGATCGCGGCGTGCGTGGTGCCGGCCAGCACGTTCGCCGACGTCAACAAGCGCGTGCGCAAGCTGCTGGACGTGCGCAAGGCGTCGTTCCTGCCGACGGACCGCGCCGTGGCCGACTCCGGCATGGAGTACGGCGGCATCACGCCCGTCGGCCTGCCCGGGAGCTACCGCGTGCTCGTCGACGCACGCTTCGCGCAGGACGGCACCATGGCCCTGATGGGCTCGGGCGTGCGCCGGTCCAAGCTCCTCATGCCGGGGCCGCTGCTGTGCGCCATGCCCGGCGTGGAGGTGACCGAGGACCTGGGCGTGCTGCGCTGACCGCACGGAGCCGGCAGACCCCCGCACGCCCGGCGTGCTGCCCTGGGACGCCACCCGGGGCAGCACGGTGTCAACGGGCGGGGCGTCACCGCAGCAGCGACCGGCGGCGCGGGTCGGTCACCTCGCGCCGGAGCTGCTCCTGCCGGTCCTGCCAGCCCTTGAACTTCTCCTGCGCCTCCAGCTCCGAGGCGCTGGGCGCGACGCCGATCACCAGGAGCAGCAGGATCGTGCTGATGGTGACGCCGATGATGAGCGGCCCGAGCAGCGCGGACACGGACACGCCGCCGTCGGCCACGACCATGCCGCCCCGGACCACCTCGGCGCGCATGGCCGCCATGCCCGTGTAGTGCATGCCGGACACCGCGATCCCCATGATGAGCGTGGCCCCGATGCCCGCGGCCATCGTGTGCACCTTGGCCGACAGCCAGAGCCCTGCGGTGGCCGCGACGATGCCGACCAGCACCGACACGGCGACGGTCACGAGGTCGTAGGTGACCTCGACGCCGACGTGCAGGGCGCGCATGCCGAGGTAGTGCATGGCGGAGATCCCCAGGCCGGTGACGGTGCCGCCCGCGAGGAGCGCGCCGATGCCGACGCCCGCCGCGCGGACGATGAACAGGCCGAGCCCCACGACGGCGACGGCCAGCACGCCGCTGGCGATCGTCAGGGGCACGTCGAACCGGGTCTCGGTACCGCGGATGTGGAACCCGAGCATCGCGACGAAGTGCATGACCCAGATGCCCGTGCCGCCGATGGAGACGGCACCGAGGGCGAGCCAGCCCGTGCTGGCGGCACCCCGGGAGACCCGGGCACGGGCCGTGCAGGTCAGACCGACGGCGCACCCGGCGCACGACAGCAGGAACGACAGGACCGGTGTGACCCAGCCCAGCGCGAAGTGGTCGATCATGTGGGGCTCTCCAGCGAGTGGGGACAAGGCAGAGCGCGCCGGACGGAGCCGTCCCGGCGTCTGAGGACCTGCCGGAACGTCACCCGGGCAGAGACCATGCACAGTAAATAGGCCGAATATGACGCAATGCACCCTTTGTACTGGGTGAACTTCCCGCGCGAGCGGGTGATCTTCCGGCGCTCGACGTGCGCTCGCGCGCCGACCGGGGATGTGACCCGTGTCGCATTCTCGAACCGTTGCGAAGGGGTGGCGAACTTAGGTTAGGCTCACCGTCGTGACCACCAAGACCGGGGGGCTCGACACCAGGCCCTCGCGCATGTTCGACGTCGAGGTCGCGCGTGTGACGCGCCTGTGCCCGTCCTTCGTCCGGATCACCTTCCGGGGCCAGGACCTCGACAAGTTCGCGGACAACGGCCGCGACCAGCGCATCAAGCTCCTGCTCCCGTCGCCGCGGGGCGGCTGGGACGGCCTGCGCCGCGACGACCCCGACTGGTACGCCGCCTGGCGCTCGCTCCCGGACGAGGAGCGCAACCCGATGCGCACCTACACGGTGCGCACGGTGCGGCAGAACCTGCGCGAGGTCGACGTCGACGTCGTGATGCACGGTGACACCGGCCCCGCCTCGCGCTGGGCGCTGAACGCGACCGCCGGTGACCCGCTGGTCATCATGGGCCCCAACGCCGAGTACGACGGCATCCACGGCGGCGTCGAGTTCGCCCCGCCGTCGACCAGCCACGCGCTGCTCCTGGCCGGCGACGAGACCGCCGTGCCCGCCATCGCCGCCATCTGCGAGTCCCTGCCCGCCGACGCCGTGGGCGAGGTCTTCCTGGAGGTGCCGCACCCCGAGGACGGCTGGGACCTCGCCGCGCCCGAGGGCGTGCGCGTGCACTGGCTGGCCCGCGACGGACAGGAGCACGGCGACGTGCTGGTCCCGGCCGTGCAGGACGCCGCCGACCGCCTGCTCGCGATGGGCGTGCGCCCGTCGGCGTCCGACACGACGCCGGCCCTCACCGCCGCCGGGCTCGACCTCTCGGGCGAGGCGGACGACGTCGACATCGACGCCGGGATCCTCTGGGAGGTGCCCGTCGACGGCACCGGCCAGCCCCTGGTGCAGGAGACCGTGCTGTACGCGTGGCTCGCCGGCGAGGCGGGCGTCATCAAGTCGCTGCGCCGCTACCTGGTCAACGAGTGCCAGGTGGACCGCAAGTCGGTCGCGTTCATGGGCTACTGGCGCAAGGGCCGCGCCGAGAACTGACCCCGCGCGCCGCGCCGCCTACTCGGCGGCGTGGCCCGGTACCCGCGTCGCCCAGGCGGCCACCGCCACCGCGGAGGCCACGTTCAGCGAGTCCACTCCCCCGGACATCGGGATCCGGACCGTCAGGTCGCAGCCGGCGATCGTGCTGGGCTTCAGCCCGTCCCCCTCGGTGCCGAGCACCATGGCCAGCTTCGCGGGCGGGTCCGCCACCAGGTCGTCCAGCGAGACGGAGTCGTCCTCGAGGGCCAGGGCGGCCACGGTGAAGCCGTGCTCGTGCAGCACGTCGATCCCGCCCGGCCACGGGTCGATCCGCGTCCAGGGCACCTGGAACACGGTGCCCATGGAGACGCGCACCGCGCGGCGGTAGAGGGGGTCCGCGCAGCTCGGGGTGAACAGCACCGCGTCCACGCCGAGCGCCGCGCAGGCGCGCATGGCCGCGCCGACGTTCGTGTGGTCCACGATGTCCTCCAGGATCACCACCCGCCGTGCCCCCGCCAGCAGGTCCCGCACGTCCGGCAGCGTCGGCCGGTGCATCGCGGCCAGCGCGCCACGGTGCAGGTGGAAGCCCGTGATCTCCTTCAGCACGGGCTCCTCCGCGACGTAGACGGGCACACCGGGAGCGATCACGTCGGCCATCGAGTCCAGCCACTTCGGCGCCATGAGGTAGGAGCGGGGCCGGTGGCCGGCGGCCACCGCCCGACGGATCACCGTCGAGCTCTCCGCGATGTACAGGCCCTTGGCCGGCTCGTGCCGGGAGCGCAGGACGACGTCCGTGAGGCGGTTGTAGTCGGCGAGCCGCTCGTCGGCGGGGTCGTCCACGTGGACGACGTCGGGGGTGGTCACCGGCTCATTCTCCCTGCACCGGGGCCCGTCCTGGAACTCGGGTTCCACGGCGCGCCGCACCGGGACGCCGTTATCGTCCCGTTATCTCTCACAGCGAAATCCTCTCGGCTTCCCACAACGGCCCAAGATTCCATATGCTCCGGGCAAGGAAAGTTCGTCTCACTCAAGAGGAGAGTTGCGATGAGAACTACCCGGACTCCCCGGTCGTCCCGCGCACGCCGCAGCAAGGACACCGTTCCGCATCCCGCGCTACCTCCGTCCTACGCTGCGATGATCGAGCGCACGCCGTCGCTGGACGAGGCGCAGCTCGAGTCCCTCCTCGAGCGGGCGGTCGCCGGCGCCGACGCCGCACGCACCCTCGAGTCCACCGCGGTCTCCCCCAGCCTCCGCACACAGCTCGAAGCGCGGGTCAAGGACGGGCAATACGCAAAGGAGCGTCTCGTCCTCGCCCACCTCCGCCTCGTACCGGCGATCGCGAGCTCGTACTCGGGCCGCATGCCGTTCATGGACCTGGTCCAGGAGGGCAACGTCGGCCTGGTCCGCGCCGCCGACTCCTACGACCCCGCGCACGGCACGTTCGCCGCCTACGCCCACCGCTGGGTACGCCGCTCGATCGTCCGCGCGGTCGCCGCGGCCGAGCAGGCCTCTCCCGCGAGCCAGGCCGGCCCCACCCCCGAGCAGACCATGCTGCGCCGCCGCATCCGGCAGGCCGTCGCCCACCTCGACAGCGTCGAGGCCCGTGTGCTGGAGATGCGCTTCGGGCTCCTGGACGGCACCACGCGCACCCTCGACGAGATCGGCCGCCGCCTCGGTGTGACCAAGGAGCACGTGGCGCAGATCCTCGAGCGGGCGCTGGCCCGCCTGCGCGACGTCGTCACCCCCGCACCGCTGGCCGCGTGACCGCCGGCTGGGCTCCCGACGGCCCAGCCGGCGTCAGCCATGCCCGTGTCGCCTGAGTCTGCGGTTCCGCTCCGGGCGAGTGCCTCGTGCCTCGGCCCTCACCCTGCGCTTCACCTCCGACTCAGCCGAGAGATCACCTCGTCCAGCGCCTCGTGGTACGCCCACGACGACTGGTAGCCCGAATGGGCGGCCACGGCGAAGAGATAGGCCGACCGGTCCATCTCCTCGGCCCCGCGGTCCGTCTCGTTCTCCCCGTACCCCACCACCGGGAAGCCCAGGAAGTCGGTGCGCCGCCACAGGTTCACCCACGCGGGCTTCGCACCGCAGGTCAGCAGGGACATCAGCGTGACCTGTTCCCCCGAGCCGGGCTCGGGGCGTCCCGGCGTCAACGGCGCCGCCGGGTCCGCCCCGGGTCCGGAACCCAGTACCTGACCGCCCCACGGGTCCGCCGACCAGGCCGGACCGGTGCACGGCGGCGTGCCGGTCGTCGTCGGACCCAGGAGGTCCGGGAAGAACCGGCCGAAGAAGGGGCGCAGCTGCGTGCCGTAGGTGAGCAGGCCGATCCGGCCGTCCACGAGACCCGGCACCGGGTTGCCCGCACGGATCAGCACGACCGCCGCGGCCAGCACGGCGCCCATCGAGTGCGCCGACAGCACCACGCGCCGCGTCGGGGCCACGCGGGCGCGCTCGGCGTCGTCGGTGAGGTCGGCACCCGCGAGCCAGGCGTCGACGCGCGAGCGCACCTCGGGCACGACCCGCTCGGCGTAGCTCGGCGGTCCGAACGGGTGCGCGCTGCGGGGCAGGAAGCACAGCAGGTCCCACAGCAGGCCCCAGGGACGGGACGGTCCGCCGCCCGCGGCGCCCGCCATCGCGCTGACCACCAGCGTCGCGGCGAGCACCCCCAGGGCCGGCACCGCCAGGCCGGACAGCCAGAGCGGGATCTGGACGCTGCCCGTGTCGTCGTGCTGGGCGATCAGCGGGATGTGCGCCACGACGGCCGCCACGTAGGCGGCCGCCGCCAGCGCGCCCACGGCGAGCTCCGCCCGGTGCGACATGGCCGCGACCTGCCGGCCGCGCAGCACGCGCTCCAGCACGGGGCTGGGGCCGCCGTCGGGGTCGGGGGCGTCGGCCACGGCGCGCCAGGCGGGCGCCGCCGGGCCGTACGGCGGCCCGGACGTGCGCGGCGCGGCGGGGATCCACAGGGGCCGCGAGCGCAGCACGTCCATCACGTACGGTCCGGCGAGCGCCACGACCAGCAGCACCAGGAACACGAGCGCGATCACCACGGACGCGGTGCCGAACTCGGTGTAGACGGGCGGCACCCGGACGAGGTCGGGGTCGGGCACCCGGCGGACCACACCGACCAGGCCCTCCCCGAGCGGCTCGGGCGCGGCGGGCTCGCCGGTGCGCAGGAACCACTGCACACCGAGCACCAGCAGGCTGGAGTACACGGCGGCGGCCGCCGCCGACACGAGCAGGAAGACGCCCGGGCCTGCGCCGTTCCAGCCCTCGTGGACGCGGCGGCGCAGGAGCATCGCGACCAGGACCACGACGGCCGGGCTCAGCACGGCGAGCATGGCGAGGCCCACGAGAAGGTGCCGCAGCGGGGCGCCCGGCTCGGTGACCAGCACCACCGCCACGCAGAGGGTGGCCACGACCGGGACCAGGGTCCACGCGGCGACGGCGCGGACGTGGCGCGCCGTGCGCCAGGCCAGGCCGGTGGCCGCGATGCCGAACAGGCCGACGCCCAGCAGCGCGGGCACGAGGTCCACGCCGATCAGGGCGGGCATGCGCGCCGGCTGCGGCCCGGCGAAGGCCGCCCAGCAGGCCAGCACCCAGACGAGCAGGCCGGCCGCGAACACCGCGAGGGCGGCCCGCCCCTTCCAGCGGGGTGCGTGCGCCTGGACCCCGTCGTCGTCGGTGCGCAGGGCCACCAGCGCGCACGCCCCTAGGATCACGACCAGGGCGGCCACGGGCAGACCGGGCATCGGCAGGCCGACGTCGGCGTACCGGGTCCAGGTGAGGAACTGGCCGGTGAGCGCGAGCGCCGCGCCCAGGTGCGCCCAGAGCAGGCCGGAGCCGGTGCGCTGCGACCAGAAGCCGGCCCGGTGCAGCGGCGGGCCGGACGGCGGGACGACTCCCCCGGCGCGCATCACCGAGAACTTCGACTCGAACCGGACCTGCCCGCCGTGGGCCACCAGCACCAGCACCGCGACCAGGAGCACCGGGACGAGCGACAGCAGGGCGAGGCGGTCGCCGACGTCCATCCGCGCCAGCCCGTACAGGACGTCCGGGATGCGGGCGCAGACGGGGACCACCGAGTCGGGGCCCGGCGTCGCCAGGCCCATGCAGCGCGTGCCGACCACGGACAGCGCGACGGTGGCCACCGCCGACACGAACAGGAGGGTGAGCCCGAGCGCGAAGAGCCGCGTCAGCGCGGCGGTCGCCTCGGGGACCAGCCTGCCCGACGGCGGACGGCCGGCGTCGGCGGGTGGCGTGGCCGCCGTGCCGCCGGCAGCGCCGGAGCCGGTGTCCGGCGCCGGGATGCGCCGCGCCCAGTACCCCGCGTTCGCCAGGCCGAACGGGACCATCGCGGCCCACATGAGCCGCACCGCGACGGTTCCCACCAGGCCCAGCACGCCGCCGAACGGGAGCCCGCCGAGGCGCGCCATCGCACCCCAGGAGTAGGCCTCGCGGCGCACGTCCGGGCGGATCGCGTGCACGTGCCCCGGCGGGAGCGCCTTGTCGCGGGCCTCGGCCTCGGGCCGCGGCGTCCAGAAGCTGCCGAGGCTGTCGCCGTCGGACTGGGTGACCTCGCCGCGCGGCAGGTCGAGCGAGCTGTGCGGTACGGCGTTCGCGATGCCGTGGATGCGCAGCTCGAGGACGGTCGCCCCGGAGGCACCGGGAGCAGGTGCCGGGCGTTCCTCGGGGTCACGTCCGGGGTCACGTCGGGGGTCGGGTCCGGGGCTGGTCGGAGTGCCGGGCGGCGCGCTGTCCATAGCGCACCAACGTAGAGCGGACGAACGGCGCCACGCGTGCCGCCACGCGCGCGCCGCCCGCATCCTGCGGGAATCCCGCACACACCCGGGCCGTGACGCCGTCAGGAACCGAACGTCGTCGCCAGCACGGCCGCCGCCAGGAGCACGTCGTAGACCACGCAGGCCTCGGCGTACCAGCGCCACACCACGGCGCCGGCCCGGTGGTGCAGGACGTCCCAGACGCCGTGCCCCACGAGCCCGGCCGCGAGCACCCAGGCCCCGGCGTCCTGTCCCGCGAGCGCGCCGGCCAGCAGGCTGACGCCCGCGAACACCGCGAGCCCCGCCGCCTGGAGCACCACCATCGACCGGCCGCGGACCCGGTTCCGCAGGACGCCCACGACGGGGTACACGAGCGCCATCGCCGCGACGAGCCAGGCCGGCACGTCACCCGCGCCGCCCGCGACCGTGCCCGCGAGCAGCAGCAGCGCCAGGAGCACCGGCCACCGCCGGGCGAGCCACGCGAGGTCGACGCCGTGCACGTGCTCGGTGTACTCGGCCGGCCGCAGCAGCATCGCCGCCGCCATCGCCGGCACCATCAGCACGTGGCCCCAGAGCATCAGGCCGCCCGCGCCGACGACGCCGGTCCAGAACAGCACCAGCAGCACCGCGAACGGCGCCGCCATCGCCGCGTTCATCTCCCCGACCGCCGCCCAGCCGTGCCGCCGGACCCGCATCCACACGGTCATCGCCACCACCATGTCCGCCACCATCACCACCGCGGCGACGTCGGGCCGGGCGAGCAGGGCCGCGACGCCCAGGGCCGCTCCCGCCACGTCCCAGGCCGGGGCGAGCAGCATCATCCCGAGCACCATGACCACGACCATCTCGGCCAGGTGCGCGAGGAACCGCAGGGTCCTGCGCGTCCGGGTGGCGGGTCGCGCACCGTGGTGCGTGCCGTGCGGTCCGGCGTGGGTCCGCGCCGGGGGTCCCCCGTGCACCGTGCCGGGCACGGGCGCGATCGTCGTCCGGTCCGTCTGCCGGGTCGTCGTCTGCGTCATCGTCGTCTCCTCGTCGTCCGGGGCGGCGTCGTTCGCCGCGCCGGTCTCCACGCTGTCCGGTCCCGCGGGCGCCCAGTAGTGCCGGACGGCACCCGCGGACGGGCATCTGTCACGACCTCGCATGACAGATGTCATCAAGACCCGCGCCGCCGCCCCGGCCGGGCACGGGCGCTGGCAGGATGGCGCCATGAGCACGGTCAGCGCACCCGCGGACGACGGCGCCGGCGGGCTCGCCGGTTTCCGCCGCAACGTCTGGTGGGCGCTGGCGGGCACCGTGGCGTGCGTGCTCGGCTTCGCCGTCGGCGACTGGGTGCTCGATCCCGGCGTCCACCCGGGCCTGCGCGCCGTCACCGGCCTGGCGACGGCGGCCACGATCGTGGCGTGCGCCGTGCTGCTCGGCCGGCGCATGCGGGACGAGCCGGCGTCGGCCGGCTGGCTGGTGACCGCGTGCGGCGCCGCGGTGCTCGCCGGCGCGGTGCCGCTCGCGGCCGGGAACTTCGGCATCTGGTCGATCGCGCCGGCCGCGACGATCGCCGTCCTGGTGATGTTCCTGCCGCCGCGGCGGGCGTGGCAGGCGCTGGCCGCGGCGCTGGTCGTGCTGCCGGCGGTCGGTGTGGCCACGGCCCTGGCCGCGGGCGAGCCGCACGTGGGGCACGCCGCGTGGATGCCCGCGCTGATGGTGGTGGCGTTCGGCCCGGCGATGCTCGGCATGCTGCGTGGCTGGCAGGTCGCGGCCCGGCTCGACGACGCCCGGCGCATGGCCGGCCGGCTCGCCGTGGCCGACGAGCGCCTCCGGTTCGCCGCCGACCTGCACGACATCCAGGGCCACCACCTCCAGGTCATCGCCCTGAAGAGCGAGCTGGCCGCACGGCTCGCCGAGGCCGACCCGGCCCGGGCCGCCGAGCAGATGCGCGAGGTCCAGCAGCTCGCCGGGGACGCCCTGCGCGAGACCCGCGCCCTGGTCCAGGGCTACCGGCGCACCACGCTGTCGGCCGAGATCAGCAACGCGTCCAGGGTGCTGACCGCCGCGGGCGTGACGGTCCGGACCGACGTCGACGCCGACCTCGCGGCCGCCCTGCCCGAGGCTCCGCGCGGGCTGCTCGGCCTGGTGGTGCGTGAGGCCACGACCAACCTGCTGCGGCACAGCCGCGCCACGCGCGCGGCGTTCGTCCTGCTCCCCGAGGACGCCGGGGCGCGCCTCGTCATCGACAACGACGGCGCGTCGCCCGGCGGGCCGTCCGCAGGCGACGGCACGGGCCTCGTCTCGCTCGCGGAACGTCTCGCCGCGGTGGGCGGGCGGCTGTCCTGGGCGGGCGAGGACGGCCGGTTCGTGGTCACCGCGACGGTGAGCGCATGATCCGCCTCCTGCTCGCCGACGACGAGGAGCTCCTGCGCGGGGCCCTGGGCGCCCTGCTCGACCTGGAGGACGACCTGCAGGTCGTGGCCGAGGCCGCCACCACGACGGACGCCGTGCGCCTCGCCGCCCGGCACCGGCCCGACGTCGCCGTGCTGGACCTGGAGATGCCGCCCACGGACGGTCTGCACGCGGCCGGGCAGATCCTGGCAGCCGCCGACGGCACGCCGCCGCGCATCGTCGTCGTCACGCGGCACGCCCGCCCCGCCGTCCTGCGCCGGGCGCTGGCCGCCGGGGTGAGCGGGTTCGTGCCCAAGTCCACGCCCGCGGCACGCCTCGCACAGATCGTGCGCGACGTCGCCGCCGGGCACCGGTACGTGGACCCGGAGATCGCGGCGTCCGCGCTCACCGAGAACGAGTGCCCGCTGACGGACCGCGAGCTGGAGGTGCTGCGTGCGGCCCGCGCCGGGGCTCAGGTCTCCGAGATCGCGGCCGCGGTACACCTCGCGCCCGGCACGGTGCGCAACTACCTGTCCTCCGCGATGGCCAAGCTGGGCGTCGCGACCCGGCACGCGGCCGCCCACCGCGCGTGGGAGGAGGGCTGGATCTGAGCGGTCTCAGCGGGCCTCGCGTGCACCGTCGACGTAGAACCAGCGCCCGCCGGTGCGGACGAAGCGGCTGGTCTCGTGCAGGCGGCCCCGGGTGCCGGTGGCCGGGTCGCGGTAGTGGGCGGTGAACTCGACCACGCCGGCCGTGTCGAAGGGACCGCCCCGCTCCGTGCGGTGGACGTCGAGGCGGCGCCACTCCTCGGCCCCCAGCCCGGCGCTGTCCGGCCGGGTCCCGGGTGCCCAGGTGGCCAGCAGGTAGGCCTCGTCCCCCACCGCGAAGGCGGAGTAGCGGGAACGCATCAACGCCTCGGCGGTCGGGGCGGTCGCGGCACCGGAGTGGTAGCGCCCGCAGCAGGCGCCGTAGGTGTCGCCGGAGAGGCAGGGGCAGCGGTCGTCGTCGTGCACGGGACGATCCTCGCACCCCGGCGCACCGGACGTCAGAACGTCATGGGCCAGTGGCCGTCGACCATGTCGTCGCGGCACTCGAGAAGATGCGGGACGCGCGAATACTCGCGCACCCAGCGCTTCATGGTGGGGTCGATGCTGTCGAGCACCTCGAGGATCAGGGCATGGTCGGCAGAGATGTCCCGCGCAAAGACAGGTTCATGATGCGCGACCCTGTTCCGCAGCATGCGGAGACGTTCGAGCTTCGTATGAAGCGCACGCCGAGTTCCGCGGAGATGCGGAAAAGCCGCCTCGATCGTCGTAACCCAGAGACGCTGGTGATAGCGGTTCGCAAGCAGTGCCACCCAGAATCCGAACGTGAGTTCTGCAACCACATGCCCTGGCGTGGCTCGCGCACCCTTCTCGCGATCGACGGACCGAACGGCTGCGTCGATCTTCCGACGTTCGAGCGTGTGGAGACTGATCGAGTTCCACCAGTCCTCCCGTCCTGTCGACGCGGACATCTGCGCATGCAGCGCATTTCGAAGACCGATCTCGAGAACATGGAACCCACCCCACAGCGCTCCGGAGACCGCGATGTTCCAGGTGTAGAGGCGCATTGCACCCACGTGGCTTCCACCGGCTCGCGTCAGATAGACGTGGTGGCGCCCGCTTCCGAGCAGGGGTGGGAGCGCCGGATCCTCGAGGAGGCTGAACTGTGGCACCGGTACGGCCGATCTGCTAGCGTCACGAATGTAAGCCCCGGACGACACCGCTTGACGGTGGCCGCGCCGGGGCAATTCCATTCTCCCCTAGAGATGCGGTGCACGCTCTGCGAGACGCCCCACTCGTAGCAGTCCATACGGCGCGCCCGGTCGATCACGCGAACGTCTCGTGCCCCAGCACCGCCAGCAGCCGCAGCTTCTCCTCCGCCTCGGTGCCCGGCGCCGGGGTCAGCACGAGGAGCGCCTGCGACTGGTCCTCGGTGAACAGCGCCTGGCAGTCCACGTCGATCCGGCCGAGCTCGGGGTGCACCAGCGTCTTGTGGTCCTCGAACCGGCGCGCCACCTCGTGCCGCTCCCAGATGCGGACGAACTCCTCGCTCTCCCGCAGGAGCGCCTGCAGCACCTCGTCGGCGAACGAGCCCGGACCCGCGGCGGCGTGCGCCGCCCGCAGGGAGGAGACCTGGCTGCGCCCCTGCTGCTCGTGGTGCTCGGGCGCGTACACGTTCCGGGACTCCGGTTCCATGAACCACCGGTACGCCGAGGCCCGGGCCAGGCCGCTCGCGGGCGGCTCGCCGAAGACCGCCTCCGCGAGCCGGTTCTGCACCAGCACCTCGCCCAGGCCGGACAGGATCAGGGCCGGCGAGTCCTCCAGCCGGTCCAGGACACGCAGCAGCGGGGGTGCCACGTGGGACTCGAGCGGCACGCGCCGGGGCACTCCGTGACCGGCGAGCCGGAACATGTAGTCGCGCTCCTCGGCGGTCAGGCGCAGGGCACGGGCCAGCGCGGCGAGCATCTGCTCGGACGGCTGCGGCCCGCGCTGCTGCTCCAGCCGCGCGTAGTAGTCCACGGACATCCCGGTCAGGGCCGCGACCTCCTCGCGGCGCAGCCCGGGTGCACGACGGCGCGGCCCGGGCACCAGGCCGACGTCGGACGGGCGCAGGGCCTCCCGGCGACGGCGGAGGAAGTCGGCGAGGGCGGGGCGGTTCATGTGCCTATCGTGCGCCAGGCGGGCCGCACGAACCAGGGACCGCCGGTCCCTGGTTCACCGGGTCTCTCCCGCCGCCGGGCGGGCCGGAGCACGGTGGTGGCATGAACATCACCGGAAACACCATCTTCGTCCCCGGCGGCACGCGCGGTATCGGGCTGGCTCTCGCCGTCCGGCTGCGGGACCGGGGCAACACCGTGATCGTCGGCGGCCGCAGCGCCTCGGCCCTGGACGCCCTGGCCGCCGAGCACGGCTTCGCCACCGTGCGGATCGACACGACGGACGCCGCGTCGATCGCGGCGGCGTCGGCCGAGGTGATCGAGCGGTTCCCCGACGTCAACGTGCTGGTGCCGATGGCCGGCATCATGCGCGCGGAGGACTGGCGCACCCCCGGCTTCCTCGCGGATGCCGAGGCCACGGTCGTCACCAACCTGCTGGGCCCGATCCGGCTGATCGCCGCGTTCACCGAGCACCTGCAGAGCCGCCCCGACGCGACCATCCTGACCGTGTCCTCGGGCCTGGCGCACGCCCCGCTGCGCGTGACCCCGACGTACAACGCGACCAAGGCGGCGGTGCACATGCTGTCGGAGTCGCTGCGGCTCCAGCTCGCCGGGACCAGCGTGTCCGTGGTGGAGCTGGTGCCGCCGTCGGTCCAGACCGAGCTCATGCCGGGGCAGGAGACCAACCCGCACGCCATGCCGCTGGACGAGTACATCGACGAGACGACCGCGCTCCTGGAGGCGCACCCGGACGCGCACGAGATCCAGGTCGAGCGGGTCAAGTTCCTCCGCTACGGCGAGGTCCGCGGCGACTACGACGAGGTCGTCTCGGCGCTGAACGCGACGGACCCGCACGCGGCGGCCTCCGCCTGAACCCGTCGAGACCCGGTGGTGGCGCCGAGATCTGGCCGCGCACCATCAGGTCTCGGCACCACCAGGTCTCGACGGTGGCGGACGCCGACGTCAGCGCGGCGGCAGGGTGACGGCCGCCGCGGACAGGCCCGGGGTCGCCAGCGTGAGGGGTGTCGTGCCGGCGTCCGGTGCCTCCACCTCGTAGTCGCCGAGAAAGCCCTCGACGCGGATCCGGCCCTCGGCGTCGGTGCGCAGCGTGGTGGGCGCAAGCCACCACTCCCCCTTGACCAGCTCGCGCAGCCGCGCGAAGGCCGGCTTGGGCGAACCGTCGGCACGCAGCAGGCCGCCGGGCGCGTTGAGCCACATCCCCCGGTCGGACAGCCCCCAGTAGGTGGTCGCCTCGACCGCCGGGTGGGACAGCAGCGTGCGGTGGTGCCGCTCGACCTCGTCGGCCTGCCGCTCCTCCCCCTCGGGCGTCGAGGGCCAGGACTCGACCTGCCAGTCGTTGAGGTCCTCGACGTGCGCGGGCATGACGTCGCCCGAGAGCAGCGTCGTCTCGGTGAGGTGGATCGGGATGTTGTACCGGGCGAACCGGTCGAGGATCTCCAGGGTCTTCTCCTCGCCCCAGTAGCCCTGGTGCATGTGGCTCTGCAGCCCGAGCCGGTCGATCCGGATCCCGGCCTCCAGCACGGCCTCGATCAGGCACTCGTACGCCGTCGACATGTCGAAGTCGTTGAGCAGCAGGGTCGCCCCCGGGTTCTCCGCGCGGGCCTCCTCGAACGCCATCCGGATCATCTCGACGCGCCCCCGGCGGCGCGCGAGCGGCGTGATCGCGTTCTCCTGCGCTGTGAACACGGGCATGATCACCACCTCGTTGATCGCGTCCCAGGTGTCGATCACACCGCGGAACGCCGCGACGTCGCGCCGGATGCGCTCCCGCTGGAGCCGCTCGACCTCGGCGTCGGGCAGCCCGAGCAGCCAGTCCGGCTGCACCGTGTGCCACACCAGCGGGTGCCCCTTGACGACGACGCCCCGCGCCGCGAACCACCGGGCCGCGCGGAGCAGCTGCTCGGTCCGGGGCGCCCCGCGCTCGGGCTCGAACGTGCCCCAGTAGAACGGGAGGGTGGTCTGGTTGAAGACGTCGAACCAGGCGTCGGCCAGGCGGCCGTCGTACTCCAGGTCCGGTGAGGTGCCGTTCGCCAGGTCCACCAGGTCGAACCCGATGCAGCCGAACAGGAACGCGTGCCGCGTCTGCCGCACGACGACGTCGTGATGGGCCAGCGGGGCGCCGTCCGGCCCGTGCAGGGTCACCGTGACGTCGGCGCGCCGGTGCGCCAGGGCCGGGTCGGGGGTGCGCCCGCCGTCGGGCGCGCTGAAGAGAGAGCTCACGCGGCGACCCTAGTGCCAGCCGCCAACGACCAAGCGGTCGCTGCCAGGACGGGGCTCGTCCTGGCAGCGACCGCATGGTCACCACGACTGCGCCACCCGCCTACGTGGCCGCCGGTTCCTCCACCACCGGGGCCGCGAACTGGCTCGCGTACAGCCGTGCGTAGGCGCCGTTCGCGGCGAGCAGGTCGTCGTGCGAACCCTGCTCCACGATGTCACCGTGCTCCATCACCAGGATCACGTCGGCGTCGCGGATCGTGGACAGCCGGTGCGCGATGACGAACGACGTGCGGTCCTTGCGCAACCGGTTCATCGCCTCCTGCACCAGCACCTCGGTGCGGGTGTCCACCGACGACGTCGCCTCGTCGAGCACGAGGATCGCCGGATCGGCCAGGAACGCGCGGGCGAGGGTGAGGAGCTGCTTCTCGCCCGCCGACACCGACGAGCCCTCCTCGTCCACGACGGTGTCGTACCCGTCGGGCAGCGTCCGCACGAACGGGTCCACGTGGGTGGCCTGCGTGGCGGCGAGGAACTTGTCCTCGTCGACCGAGGCGCCGTCGGGCACGCCGTACCGGAGGTTCTCCTCGATGGTGCCCTTGAACAGCCAGGTGTCCTGGAGCACCATCCCGATCGACGAGCGCAGGTCGTCGCGCGACATGTCGCGCGTGTCGACGCCGTCGAGCGTGATGCGGCCCCCGTCCACCTCGTAGAACCGCATGAGCAGGTTGACCAGCGTCGTCTTGCCGGCGCCCGTGGGGCCGACGATGGCGATGGTCTGCCCCGGCTCGGCCACCAGGTTGAGCCCGGTGATGAGCGGCTGGTCGGGCGTGTACGAGAACTGGACGTCCTCGAACGCGACCCGGCCGCGCACCGGCTCGACCTTCTGCGACTCGGCCGGGTCCGCCGACTGCTCCGGCGCGTCCAGCAGGTCGAACACCCGCTCCGCCGAGGCCACGCCGGACTGGAGCAGGTTCATCATCGAGGCCACCTGCGTGAGCGGCTGCGTGAACTGGCGCGAGTACTGGATGAACGCCTGCACGTCACCCAGCGACAGGGTGCCCGACGCGACCCGCAGGCCACCGATGACCGCCACGATCACGTAGTTCAGGTTCGCGAGGAACCCCATCGCGGGCTGGATGGTGCCCGAGATGAACTGCGCCTTGAAGCTGGAGGTGTACAGCGCACCGTTCTCCTTGGCGAACGCCTCGGCGGTGCTCTCCTGGTGCCCGTACACCTTCACCAGCGCGTGACCCGTGAACGACTCCTCGATGTGCGCGTTCAGCCGCCCGGTGGCCGCCCACTGCTCCACGAACTGCGGCTGGCTGCGCTTGGCGATCTGCGCCGTCAGGATCACCGACAGCGGCACCGTCACCAGCGCGACCAGGGCGAGGATCGGCGAGATCCAGAACATCATGAACAGCACGCCGATCACCGTCAGCACGGCGGTCACGAGCTGCGCGAGCGTCTGCGTGGTCGTCTGCGCCACGTTGTCGATGTCGTTGGTGACGCGCGACAGGATCTCGCCGCGCTGCTGCTTGTCCACGTAGGACAGCGGGATGCGGTGCAGCTTGGCCTCGACCTGGTCACGCAGCGTCCGCATGGTCCGCTGCACGACGCCGGTGGTGATCCGGGCCTGGAGCCAGCCGAACAGGAAGGCCCCGAGGTAGGCGGCGACGACCCAGCCGAGCGTCTGCATCAAGAGGGTGAAGTCGATGCCCTGGCCAGGGACGACGCCGACCACGCCCGTGAGCAGGTCGGCCATCTGGTCCTGGCCCGCGGCGCGCAGCCCGGCCTCCGCCTGCTCGACCGTCTGGTTCGCGGGAAGCTGCGCCCCCACGACACCCGCGAAGATCACGTTCGTCGCGTTACCCAGCAGCTTGGGCCCCAGCACGGTCAGCGCCACCGACCCGATACCCAGGATCATGAGCACCACGATGTTCAGGCGCTCCGGGCGCAGCGCCCCGGCGAACCGGCGCAGCGACCCCTTGAAGTTCATCGGCTTCTGGACGGGCATGCCCATCCCCATGCCCATCGGGCCGCCGCCACCCGGGCCGCGCCCGCCGGCGGGACCACGCCCGGGTGCCGCCGGAGCGGCCGTGGTGGTGCCGCCCTGCGGCTTCTCTTCCGCGCTCACGCCGCCTCCTCCTCTACCTTGCAAGACACCCGGTCGGCCCGCACGATCAGGGCTTCGCCATCGTTGATCATGCGGCCTCCTCCAAGCTCATCTGGGACGTCACGATCTCCTGGTACGTCTCGTTCTCGGCCAGCAGCTCCGCGTGCGTGCCCCGGCCGACGATGCGGCCGTGGTCGAGCACCAGGATCTGCTCGGCGTCCCGGATGGTCGCCACGCGCTGCGCGACGACGATCACCGTCGCCTCGCGGGTCTGCGGCCGCAGCGCGGCGCGCAGCCGGGCGTCGGTCGCGTAGTCGAGCGCGGAGAAGCTGTCGTCGAACAGATAGATCCGCGGCTGGCGGATCACCGCCCGCGCGATGGCGAGGCGCTGCCGCTGCCCGCCTGAGAAGGTGGCACCGCCCTGCGCCACGACCGACTCCAGCCCGTCCGGCAGGGCCTCGATGAAGTCGCGCGCCTGCGCCACCTCCAGCGCGGCCCACATCTCCTCCTCGGTGGCGTCCGGCTTGCCGTACCGCAGGTTGTCCGCCACCGTGCCGCTGAACAGGAACGCCTTCTGCGGCACCAGCCCCATGAGCGAGCCCAGGTCGCGCTGGGTCACGTCGCGCACGTCGATGCCGTCGACCCGCACGGCGCCGTCCGTCGCGTCGAACAGGCGCGGTACCAGGTTCAGCAGGGTCGACTTGCCGGACCCCGTCGAACCGATGATCGCCGTGGTCCGGCCCGGCTCCGCGGTGAAGGACAGGTCGTGCAGCACCGGCTCCTCGGCGCCCGGGTACCGGAACTCGACGTTCTCGAAGGTGACCTGACCGCGCGGGGCGGGCAGGGCGTCGTCGTCCTCCGTGGGGAAGAGCGCGACGGGGGCGTCCGGGTCGACCACGGACGAGCTGGTCTCCAGCACCTCCCCGATCCGGTCCGCCGCGACGGCGGCGCGCGGGATCATCATGAAGATCATCGTGGACATCATCACGGCCATGAGGATGTACATGAGGTAGCTGAGGAACGCCGTCAGGGAGCCGATCTGCATGCCCCCGGCCTCGATCTCGTGCGCACCGAACCACAGCACCGCCACCGAGGACATGTTCATGATGAGCATGACCACCGGGAACGTCAGCGCCATGAGCCGGCCCGCGCGCAGCGAGGTGTCGAACAGCTCCTCGTTCACCACGCCGAACCGCTCGGTCTCGCGGCGCTCGCGCACGAACGCACGCACCACCCGCAGGCCGGTGATCTGCTCGCGCAGCACGCTGTTGATGGCGTCGATGCGCTTCTGCATGCGGCGGAAGTGCGGCACCATGCGCCACACGATGACGCCGGCCGTGGCCGCCAGAACCGGCACGATGACCAGCAGGAGCCCCGACATCGTGACGTCCTCGGACAGCGCCAGGATCACGCCGCCCACCAGCATGATCGGCGCCATCACCATGATGGTGAACGTCATGAGCACCGTCATCTGCACCTGCTGCACGTCGTTGGTGCCGCGCGTGATGAGCGTGGGCGCACCGAACTTGGCCATCTCCCGCGCGGAGTAGGTCTGCACGGTGTGGAACAGGTCGCGCCGCAGGTCACGACCGAACGCCGTGGCCACCTGCGCACCAAAGTAGACGGCGACCACCGAGGCGGCCACCTGGCCCAGCGACACCAGCAGCATCCAGCCGCCGGTGCTCCAGATGTGGCCGATGTCGCCGAGCACGACACCCTGGTCGATGATGTCCGCGTTGAGGCTGGGCAGGTACAGGGCCGCGAGCGTCTGCACCAGCTGCAGCACGAGCACCGCGACCACCGCCCAGCGGTACGGGCCCAGATATCTCCGGGCGAGCGTGACTAGCATCAAGAGTTCCCTTCAGGGCTGGGGGTTGGAGAACCTGGTGCATCCGGTCCCGCAGTGGAGGCTGCACCGTCCACGGAGCGCGGGCCAGACTTTTTCGCGGGGCCGGCGAGCCCGTTGACGAGGGCGTCGGCCAGGACGTCGGCCGGCACCGCCGGCTGCAGGTGGTCGATCCGCAGGTGTGCGCCGGCGATGGCCGACTCGATCAGCGAGACCGCCACCTCGACGGGGACCCGCAGGCGGTGCGCGTCCGGGGCGAGGACGGCGGTGATGCCCTCGACGGTAGCCGCCCGCTGCCGGGTGCGCTGTTCCAGCAGCGTCTTGCGGTAGCTGAGCATCCGCTCGTGCTGGTCGGCGGCGGTGCCGGCACCCGTGTACGGCGGCCCCGGCGCGCCGGGCCGGTCGGGCGGAGAGCCCGGCGGCACAGGCCGACCCGGCGGCGGACCCGGCACGATCGGCGGCCCGTCGTCCGAGCCCGGCACGCCGGGGGCGAGCGGCCGGCCCGGCACCGCGCCCGGGATGAACGGCGGGCCGTCCGTCGAGCCCGGTACACCCGGCGTCACCGCCGCACCGGCCGGGGGCCCCGGCGGGCCCGGCGGCGCCCCGGGCGTCGGTGCCATGCTGCGCAGGACGGACATCCACCGCAGCACCTCCGCCACGCGATGGCGGCCGAGCTCGATGACGAGCTCCAGGCGCCGCTCGAGGGGTAGCCCCAGATCGATGCCGGTGAGCTCGGCGAGAGTCTCCTCGGGCTTGCCCGCCCGGGACAGGCCCTCGATCGCGACGGCACCCACCAGCGCCGTCTTGTCGCCGAACGCCCGGAACAGCGTGCCCTCCGCGACCCCGGCAGCCTGCGCCAGCTCGCGGGAGGTGACGTCGTGCCCCCGCTCGGCGACCAGCGGCAGCACCGCGTCGACGATGGCCGCCTTGCGGTCGTCGGGAGACATGCGGGATGCCCGAGGGCGCGCGTTCTGCATAGCAGGAACAGTAAATGAGTGAGCACTCACTCCGCAACTGGTTCGGCTCTGAGCAGATCAGACACGCCGAGAGCCCCTGCGGCACGTGGCACCAGGGGCTCTGGAAACGACTGCGAGGTCGTGGGGGTTGGGGCCCCGGCGGCCCCCCCCCCCCCGCGGGGGGGGGGGGGGCGCCGCCCCCCCCCGGGGGGGGGGGGGCCGCGC
>NZ_JBITFV010000008.1:0-75735 GCF_044456525.1 Promicromonospora sp. NPDC050880 | reverse complement strand
CCCTCCGACTGTGCCAGGCCGCCGCCCCGCCCTACGGCCCCCGTGACCGCCACCACCCCCCCCCCCCCCCCCCCCCGCCCCGGGCTGTGGGTCAGCCCGCCGCCGGGGTCAGGCTGTGGGTCCGCCCGCCGCCGGGGTCGGGCTGTGGGTCAGCCTGCCGGCGGAGCGGGCGGCGGGGGCGGCGTGCCGCCACCCGGGCGCTGACCGCGCTCCTGGCTCGGGTCGAACGGCTCGCCCGAGCGGGTGCCCGCGCTCGTCGCGTCGGCCACGGCGGCCTCCGCCTGGCGCTGCGCCTCGGCCAGTGCCTCGGCGGGCGGCGGCAGCAGGGGCTCGTCGAGCACCGAGTCGGCGGGCTCGCGCGGGCCCGTGGGACCGTCGGTGGGCGGCACCGGCGGGACGCCCGGCCCACCCGGACCGGCCGGTCCCGCACCGCCGCCGAAGCCGGAGGCGATGTTGCCCAGGGCCGCGGTGAACTCGGTCGGGATGACCCAGGTCGTGTTGGACGTGCCGTTGGCGATCTGCGGCAGCGTCTGGAGGTACTGGTAGGCCAGCAGCTTGGGGTCCGCGTCGCCGCGGTGGATGGCCTCGAAGACCTGGAGGATGGCGCGGGACTCACCCTCGGCGCGCAGGATCTGTGCCTGCGCGTCACCCTCGGCCTTGAGGATCTCGGACTGCTTCTGACCCTCGGCCGTGAGGATGGCGGACTGCTTGACACCCTCCGCGGTGAGGATCGCGGCACGCCGGTCACGCTCGGCGCGCATCTGCTGCTCCATCGAGCCCTGCACCGACGGCGGCGGGTCGATCGACTTGAGCTCCACGCGGTTGACGCGGATGCCCCAGCGCCCGGTCGCCTCGTCGAGCACGCCACGCAGCTGCCCGTTGATCTGGTCGCGGCTGGTCAGCGTCTGCTCCAGGTCCATCGAACCGATCACGTTACGCAGCGTGGTGACGGTGAGCTGCTCGATGGCCGTGATGTAGTTCGCGATCTCGTACACCGCCGACTTGGCGTCGGTCACCTGGAAGTAGATGACGGTGTCGATCTCGACCACCAGGTTGTCGCTGGTGATCACCGGCTGGGGCGGGAACGACACGACCTGCTCACGCAGGTCCACGCCGGCCCGGACGCGGTCCACGAACGGCACCAGCACGTGCAGACCCGGGTCGAGCGTCTTCGAGTAACGACCCAGGCGCTCGACCACGAGCGCGACCGACTGCGGGACGATCCGCACGGCGCGGATCACCGCGACGATGCCGACGATGACGACCAGGGCAATGATCAGGTAGAGCAGGACTTGCCCGAATGACTCCACGACGTCTCCTTACGCGGGCACCTAGGCCCGCACGGACGGTTTCAAGCTTCTGACTTGGACTGCCTGGGACTTCTTGTGCTGCTGGGAACTGCTCCGTGGCCGCGCCCAGGCGGCATGCGGCTACGCCTCCGGCTCGACGACGGCGGTGGCGCCGTCGATCTGGACCACACGAACGCTAGTGCCGGCGGGCAGCAGGGGCGACCCGGGTACCGACCGCGCGCTCCACACCTCACCGCTGAGCTTGATCAGCCCGGACGCCGTGGTGACGTCCTGCACGACCGATGCCGAGCGGCCCACGTTCGCCTCGGCGTTGGTGGGCGCCTTCGGCGTGTTGTTGCGCAGGTGCCGGATCAGCGTGGGCCGCAGGGTCACGAGCAGCACCACCGAGGCGACCACGAAGACGACCGCCTGTACCCACAGCGGGGTGCCCGCCGCGTTCGCCACGGACGCGGCCAGCGCGCCACCCGCGAACATGATGAAGACGAAGTCGAGCGACAGCAGCTCGATCAAGGCGAAGATCAGTGCCGCACCTACCCACCACAACCAGGCCATGGGGTGCTCCCTCCGAGCGTCCGCTCCGGCTGGCGACCGGTCGCCCACGGAACCACTCCGTCGGCGGGTCCTCGCGGTGAATCTACCGCCACCTCGGACCTTTGCCCGGACTTTACCAAGGTCCACCGACACGGCGGTAGCAAAATCGCCGTTTCAGAGGGCCGTGTTCGGAACGTGTCCGAACTGGTACCGAACCGCCTCCGTCAGCGCGCCGAACGCGCGAGCCAGCGCCCGCCACCGTGGGCCACCACGAGGGGCAGGCCGAAGGCCGCCGACAGGTTGTCCGCCGTCAGCACCTCCTCGAGCGGGCCGGCCGCCTGGATGCCGCTCTTCTTCATCAGCAGCAGGTGCGTGAAGCCCGGCGGGATCTCCTCGACGTGGTGCGTCACGTGCACCAGCACGGGCGAGGCGGGGTCGTTCGCGAGCTGGGACAGCGTGGCCACCAGCTCCTCGCGGCCGCCCAGGTCCAGCCCGGCCCCGGGCTCGTCGAGCAGCAGGAGCTCCGGGTCGGTCATGAGCGCGCGAGCGATCTGCACGCGCTTGCGCTCGCCCTCCGAGAGGGTGCCGTAGGTCCGGTCGGCCAGATGGTCGACGTCGAACGCCGACAGCAGGTCCTTGGCGCGCTGTTCGTCGAGCTCGTCGTAGCTCTCGCGCCAGCGCCCGGTCACGCCGTAGGCCGCCGTCAGCACCACGTCCCGGACGGTCTCCGCCGTGGGCAGGCGCTCGGCGAGCGACGCGCTGGACAGACCGATGCGGGGGCGCAGCTCGAACACGTCCACCTGACCGAGGGTCGACCCGAGCACCGTGGCCGTGCCCGACGTCGGGTGCAGGCGCGCGGCCACGATCTGGAGGAGGGTCGTCTTGCCCGCGCCGTTGGGGCCGAGAACGATCCAGCGCTCTCCCTCGTTCACCTGCCAGTCCACGGAATCGAGGATGGTCGAGGTGCCGCGCCGGACGGTGACGCCCGCAAGGTGGAGAACCGAGCTCATGGGCATCGACCCTACCTGACCGCACGGCTCTGAACTGTGGTGTTCCGGCGCGCCACGTCATCTACAGTGCTGCGGTGGACACCGATCAGGACCTCCCCCGGAGCGTGCTGCTCGCCCTGTGGCTGCAGGGTGTGGGCGACACCTCGGACGCCGTGAAGTCCGTGGTGGGCGACGACGAGCCGCACACCGTCGAGGGGCTGCCCGGGTTCGCCGACGGCACCGACCTCGGCACCCTCTTCACGGCCTGGACCACGGGACCGCGCGAGGTCTGCGCGCTGCTGCCCGCACCCGGCGACCCCGCGGGCGTCCCCGCCGCGGCCAACCACGACGCGACCCAGGCGGGCGAGTGCGTGGTGGTCACCACGCCGGCGGGGAGCTGGGCGGCCGTGCCGGAGGTCCGGGCGTTCGGCAGCCACATCGAGCCGGGCCACCTGGTGACGTGGCGCGTGCTGGAGGTCCCCGCGTGGACCACCCTGGTGCTGGGCACGATCGGCTCGGTCGCCGACGCCGAGCGCGAGCTGCGCACGAGCCTCATGCGGGCCACGGAGGCCCTGGACCAGCTCGACGTGGCCCGCTGGCGCGACGACGCGGCCGACGCGATCGAACGCATCCGCTCGACCAGCACGGCGTCCTGGCCGGTGCCGCACCTGGACGGCCGGCGTGCCCGCGTCCTGGACCTCGCCAGCCGCCTGCGCGCGATCGTCGCCCTCGGCACGGTCGACGACGGCGGCGCCGTGAACGTCTTCCAGGTGGACCAGCGCTCCACGGCGCTGCGCGAGGTGGACCGCACGGCCCGGCACGCCTTGAGCGCGGCCACCTACGGCGCCGTCCGCTGACCGCTCAGGACCGGGCCAGGACCGCTCGGTAGACGTCCATCGTGCGGTCGGCGATCGCCGTCCACGTGAAGTGCTCCTCGGCCCGCCGTCGACCCGCAGCACCCATGGCCGCCGCACCCTCCGGGTCGGTCGCCACTCCGGTCAGCGCCGCCGCGAGGTCGGCCACGAAGCGGTCGGGGTCCAGCGGGGTGCCGGTGCCGTCGTCGGCCTGCTCGATCGGCACCAGCAGGCCCGTGACGCCGTCGTCGACCACCTCGGGGATGCCGCCCGTGGCCGTGCCCACCACGGGCAGGCCCACGGCCATCGCCTCGAGGTTCACGATGCCGAGCGGCTCGTAGACGCTGGGGCAGACGAAGACGGTGCAGGCCGCCAGGACGGCGGTGAGGTCGGGCCGCGGGAGCATCTCCTCGATCCAGACCACGCCGGTCCGGGTCTCGCGCAGGCGGTCGACCAGGCCCCGGACCTCCGCCATGATCTCCGGGGTGTCGGGCGCCCCGGCGCACAGCACGAGCTGCACCTCGGGCGGCAGCTCGGCGGCGGCGCGCAGCAGGTACGGCAGGCCCTTCTGGCGGGTGATCCGGCCGACGAACACCACGGCGGGCCGGTCGGGGTCGATCCCGTGCCGGTGCACGGTGGCGCGCGCGTCGACGTCGTCGGCCGCGGGGCGCTGCCAGCCCGACAGGTCGATGCCGTTGTGCACCACGTGCACGCGCTCCGGGTCGAGCTCCGGGTAGACGCGCAGGATGTCGGCACGCATGCCCGCCGAGACGGCGATGACGCCGGCCGCCCCCAGGTAGGCGGTACGCTCGGCCCACGACGAGAGCGCGTAGCCGCCGCCCAGCTGTTCGGCCTTCCACGGGCGCAAGGGCTCCAGCGAGTGCGCGGTGACGACGTGCGGCACGCCGTGCAGCAGCCCGCCCAGGTGCCCGGCCATGTTGGCGTACCAGGTGTGGGAGTGGACCAGGTCGGCGCCGGCGACGTCGTCGGCCATGACGAGGTCGGTGCCCAGGGTGGCCAGGGCGGCGTTGGCGCCCGAGAGGGCGGCCGGAGTGGTGTACCCGGTGACGCCGGCCGCCTCCGTGGCGGCGTCGCGCGGGCCGTCGAAGCAGCGCACGCGCACGTCGGCGTGGTGGGCCAGGACGGCGGCGAGCTCCGCGACGTGCACGCCCGCGCCGCCGTAGACGTGCGGCGGGAACTCACGGGTCAGCAGGTCGACACGGAGCGTGGCGGCGGGATCGGGACGGGAAACGGCTGCGGCGTCGGACACACCGTCAACCTAGCGCGCACGGCGGGTCAGCGCGCCACCTGACGTACCGGGCCGAAAGGCCCTAATCTCGGCGTATGGCTTCCGCTCCCCGCGTCCTCGCGATCGTCCTCGCCGGTGGCGAGGGGAAGCGGCTCATGCCGCTGACCGCCGCCCGCGCCAAGCCGGCGGTGCCGTTCGGCGGCATCTACCGCCTGGTCGACTTCGCCCTGTCCAACATCGTCAACTCGCGGTACCTGCACGTCGTCGTGCTGACGCAGTACAAGTCCCACTCCCTGGACCGGCACATCTCCAAGACGTGGCGCATGTCGCCGCTGCTGGGCAACTTCGTGGCCCCGGTGCCGGCGCAGCAGCGGGTGGGCAAGCACTGGTACCTCGGCAGCGCCGACGCGATCTACCAGTGCCTCAACATCATCGACGACGAGCGGCCCGATATCGTGGTCGTGGTCGGCGCCGACCACGTGTACCGCATGGACTTCTCGCAGATGGTGGACGCGCACATCGAGTCCGGGGCGCGCGCGACCGTCGCGGCGATCCGGCAGCCGATCGGCATGGCCGACCAGTTCGGCGTCATCGACGTGGACCCGGCCGACCCGACGAAGATCCGCGAGTTCCTGGAGAAGCCGACCGACCCGGTGGGCCTGCCCGACTCCCCCGGCGAGATCCTCGCCTCGATGGGCAACTACGTGTTCGACGCCGACGCCCTGGTCGAGGCCGTCACCAAGGACGCGGCCAACCCCGACT
Organism: Promicromonospora sp. NPDC050880; assembly: GCF_044456525.1. Taxonomy (NCBI): domain Bacteria; kingdom Bacillati; phylum Actinomycetota; class Actinomycetes; order Micrococcales; family Promicromonosporaceae; genus Promicromonospora; species Promicromonospora sp. NPDC050880. Next base: position 70,040 of record NZ_JBITFV010000008.1, on the reverse strand, counting down.
CCCGGCACGACATGGGCGGCGACATCATCCCGGCCTTCGTGGCCCAGGGCGAGGCGGGCGTCTACGACTTCATCCGCAACGACGTGCCCGGCTCGACCGCGCGCGACCGCGGGTACTGGCGCGACGTCGGGACCATCGACTCGTTCTACGACGCCAACATGGACCTGATCTCCGTGACGCCGGTGTTCAACCTCTACAACAACGAGTGGCCGCTGTTCACGGGGTACACGGGGCTGCCGCCGGCCAAGTTCGTGCATGTGGGGCCCGGGCGCATGGGGCACGCCGTCGAGTCGATCGTGTCGCCGGGCGTGCTCATCTCCGGCGCGCAGGCGGCCGGGTCGGTGCTCTCCCCCGGGGTGCACCTGCACTCGTGGTCGAACGTGTCCAACTCGGTGCTGATGGACGACGTCCAGGTGCACCGGTACGCGCACGTGCACCGCGCCATCGTGGACAAGAACGTGGTGGTCAACGAGCGGGCGCGCATCGGCGTGGACCACGACGAGGACCGCGCGCGCGGGTTCACGGTGACGGAGAGCGGGCTGGTGGTGGTCCCGAAGGGGACTGTCGTCGACTGACGCCGCCGCGGGGGTGGCGACGGTCGCCCGGCATCGACCCGTCTGCGCGTGTTCGGCGTGCAAGACCTGGACGGCGCGGCCACGCGTCGCGCCGTTCCGGCACACTGGTGCCCGTGAAGCGACTCATCGTGACCGACGTGGACTCGACCTTCTTTCGCCAGGAGGTCATCGAGCTCATCGCCGAGCATGCCGGCACCCGCGACGAGGTGGCCGCGGTGACCGAGCGGGCGATGCGGGGCGAGCTCGACTTCACGCAGTCGCTGCACGAACGGGTCGCGACGCTCGCCGGCGTCCCCGTCGCGGCGCTGGACAAGGTGCGCGCCGCCGTCGAGCTGACCCCGGGGGCGCGCGAGCTCGTCGCCGCGTGCCGGGAGCGCGGCTGGGCGTTCGGGCTGGTGTCCGGCGGGTTCGCGGAGATCGTCGAGCCCGTCGCGGCCGAGCTGAGCATCGAGCTGGTGCGTGCCAACCACCTGGAGGTGGCCGACGGGGTGCTGACCGGCCGCACCGTCGGCCCGGTGATCGACCGCGAGGCCAAGGCCGCGACGCTGCGCGAGTGGGCCGCCGCGCTGGAGATCCCGCTGGAGCACACGGTCGCCGTCGGCGACGGCGCGAACGACCTCGGCATGATCGGCATCGCGGGTGTGGGCGTGGCGTTCGACGCCAAGCCGGTCGTGCGTGCCCAGGCCCCGTACTCGGTCGAGGGCCGCCTGGACAGGGTTCTCGACCTTCTCTGACCCACGGCCCGGACGCCCTGGTCAGACGACGACGGACGTGCCGGGCGCCCGGGTCACCGGAGCGACCGGGCGTCCGGCACGTCCGTCGGGTGGTCTGGCAGGTCAGCCGGGGCGCGTGACCAGGGTCAGGCGGGCCAGCCGGCGGTCCCACGCCGGCCAGTCCAGGTCCGACTCCAGGACCGAGTACGTCGCCGTCGGGACACCCACCCGCACCTGGGCCAGGGCACCGTCCTCCGAGCCCGGACCGGCCAGGAGCTCGGCCGTACCCGCCATAGCGGGCTCGTGGCCGATCACCAGCACGGTCCGCGCCGCGGGATCCAGCTCGCGCACCAGCGCGAGGACACCTCGCGGCATCGCACCCAGCAGCTCGTCGGTGTAGTCCACCGGCGGCTCACCCAGGTGCTTGCGCGCGAGGTCCCACGTCTGGCGGGTGCGGACCGCCCCGGAGACGACGACGGCGTCGGGCACGAGGCCGGCCGCGACCAGCGCCGCGCCGACCTTCACTGCCTGGTCCCGGCCGCGCAGGGCGAGGGGCCGCTTCTCGTCGGGAAGTTCCGACGGCGGCTCCGCCTTCGCGTGCCGGAGCAGCACCAGCCGCCGCACCGGCGACGTGCTGGGCTCCGTGCCCGGCCCTCTACCCATCAAAGCCTCCTGCCCGTCCAGTGCCCGTGGCGTCTATTGACCCATGGCGTGCACGCCGCCGTCGACGTGCACGATCTCGCCCGTGGTCGCCGGGAACCAGTCCGACAGCAGCGCGCACACGGCACGTGCCGCCGGCTCCGCCGTGGTCTGGTCCCAGCCGAGGGGAGCTCGGTTGGGCCAGGCGTCCTCCATCGTCGCGAAGCCCGGGATGGACTTGGCGGCGGTGGTCCGGATCGGCCCGGCCGAGACAAGGTTGCAGCGAATTCCTTCAGGCCCGAGGTCGCGCGCCAGGTAGCGGTTCGCGGACTCCAGGCCGGCCTTGGCCACGCCCATCCAGTCGTAGACCGGCCAGGCGAACTGCGCGTCGAACGTGAGGCCGACGACGGCGCCGCCGTCGGTCATCAGCGGCTGGGCCGCCACGGCGATCGACTTGTACGAGAACGTGGACACGTGCAGCGCCGTGGCGACGTCCTCCCAGGTGCCCGAGAGGAAGTTGCCGCCCATGACGGACTGCGGGGCGAACCCGATCGAGTGCACCACGCCGTCGAGCCGGTCGAACCCCTCGGCGCGCACGGCGTCGGCCAGGCCGTCGAGGTTCTCCTGGCTGGTGGCGTCGAGCTCGACCACGGGCGCCTCGACCGGCAGGCGCTTGGCGAAAGCCTGCGTGAGCTTCATCTGCCGCCCGAAGGACGAGAGAACGACCTCGGCGCCCTCCTCCTGCGCGAGGCGGGCGGCGTGGAACGCGATCGACGAATCGGTCAGCACGCCCGTGACGAGCAGCTTCTTACCTTCGAGGAGACCCATGATGTCCTTCCGTTCGAGCGCAGGCGTGCCAAGACAACCCCTGCGCTGGGTGCGAGCGTAATGCGGATCGCGGCTCGGAACGAAACTCCGCGCCGTGAGTGATGTCCAGAATGTTGGATATGTAGGACGTAACCGCAGGTAGCGGCCTCAGAGTACGGGTCAGTGACCCATGCCCAGCCCGCCGTCGACCGGGATGACGGCGCCGGACACGTAGCCGGCGGCGTCCGAGGCCACGAACGACACGACGTGCGCCACCTCGTCCGCCGAGGCGAACCGGCCGGCCGGGATCGACTTGAGGTAGCCGGCCCGCACGTCCTCCGACAGCGCGGCCGTCATGTCGGTCTCGACGTAGCCCGGCGCGACGACGTTGGCCGTGATGCCGCGGGTGCCGAGCTCCCGGGTGATCGAGCGCGCCATGCCCACCAGGGCGGCCTTCGACGACGAGTAGTTGACCTGGCCCGGGCCGCCGGTCAGCCCCACGACGGAACCGACCAGCACGATGCGGCCCTTGCGGGCGCGGATCATGCCCTTGGAGGCGCGGCGGACGCAGCGGAACGTGCCCGTGAGGTTGACGTCGACGACCGACTCGAACTCGTCGTCGCTCATGCGCATGAGGAGCTGGTCCTTGGTCACGCCCGCGTTGGCCACGAGCACCTCGACCGGGCCCAGGTCCTTCTCGATGGCGGTGAACGCGGCGTCGACGGCCTCGGTGTCCGTGACGTCCGCCACGTAGGGCGCGACGCCCTTGGGCAGCTCCCCGCCGCGGTAGATCGTGGCGACACGGTCGCCGTCGGCCACGAAGCGCTCCGCGATGGCGCGGCCGATGCCGCGGGCAGCCCCCGTCACGACGACTACGCGCCCGGTCGGACCTGCGGCGATGCTCTGGGAGGCGGGCATGGTGGTCACCTGAAGCTCCTCGGTGGTGATGGCTTGTCGCACGGAGAGGCCGCGCGAGGCTGGGGCCGCGGCCGGGACCTGGGTCGATCCAGGTCCGCTGCGACGCTACCCCGCGCGTCGGCGGCCCGCCGCGCGCGCCGGGCCACAGGGATCCCGCGGTTCTTGTCGGTTTCCTCCAATCCGGCGCCAGCCCGGGGTGACGAACCTGGCTGTCCGGCAGCCCGCGGGACGTGCCCGGCGGGCCTGCCGCGGACGTAGACTGGCGGGATGAGCGAGCCGGTCCCGTCCATCACCTCGGCCCCCGAGCCGCTGGCGGTGGACCAGGCACGTCGTACGCGCAGCTACCTCATCCAGATGTCCATACGCGTCGTCTGCATCATCGGGGCGGTGCTGGTCGACGGCTGGCTGCGCTGGGCCCTGGTCGCCGCAGCGGTCGTGCTGCCGTACTCCGCCGTGCTGGTCGCCAACGCCGGCCGGGAGCGCACCACCCACGAGACCTCGCCGGTGACCCCCGCCGCCGCCCCGGCCCTCACGGAGCTGTCCGTCCCGGACCCGGCCGCGCCGCCCACGACGCCCGCCGACCCGGGCTCCTCGCCCGCGGCGACGTACACCACGCCCGGCCCTGCACGCGTCATCGACCACGTGGACGACTGAGGAGAACGACCGATGGACCTCCTCGGATCCCTGGGCGCGTCCCCCGATCCCCGCCCGACGCCCGACGCCGTGCCCGACGGCGAGCTGATCTGCAGCGCGAAGGGCTGCCGCGCGACGGCGGCCTGGGGGCTCCTGTGGAACAACCCCAAGCTGCACACGCCCGAGCGGCGCAAGGTGTGGCTCGCGTGCGACGAGCACCGCGAGCACCTCGAGCAGTTCCTCGGGGCGCGGTCGTTCTGGAAGCAGACCGTGCCCGTGGCCGAGCTGGACCGCGCGTCGTGAGCGGCGCCGGTCCGGTGCCCCACCACGGCGGGGTGCTGCACGACGGCGGTGGCGAGGAGTCCCGCGGCCCCCGCACCACCCGGCAGTGGGTGATCCTGGCGGTGGCGGCCGTGGTGCTGGCCGCGCTGTGCCTGGTCGCCGGGCGCTGGCAGTGGAACCGGGCGGAGTCGCGCAACGCCGAGATCGACCTGGTCAACGCCAACTGGTCGGCCCCCGTGGTCCCGGTCGACGAGATCCTGCCCGGGCCGGGCAGCGTCGTGCCGGACGACGAGGTGTGGCAGAGGGTCGAGCTGACCGGCGAGTACGCGACCGACGCCACGGTGCTGCTGCGCAACCGGCCCGTCGGCGGGCGCGGCGGGTACCACGTGCTGGTCCCGTTCGAGGCCCGGCTGGCCGACGGCCAGGAGATCGTGATCGTGGTCGACCGTGGGTTCGTGCCGCTCGGGTCCGACGGGTCCGCGCCCGACACGGTGCCTGCGCCGCCGTCGGGCGAGGTGATCGTGGTGACGTCGCTGCGAGCGGACGAGCCGCCGTCGGACCGCGGCGCACCGCCCGGTCAGGTGCAGGCGATCTCGACCGCCCAGGTGCTCGCAGCGGGGCCGCAGGGCGCCGCGTGGGCGCAGGGGCGTACGGTCGGGGCGTACGGCGCGCTGCGCGCCGAGGACCCGGCGCCGGCCACGGCGCTCGCCCCGCTGCCCAAGCCCGACACCGACCCGGGCTCACACCTGTCCTACGCGTTCCAGTGGGGCATCTTCGCGATCGGCGCGATCGGCGGGTACGTGCTGCTGTGGCGTCGCGAGCGCGGCGCCCTGCGCGGTGAGACGGTCTCGGCGGGCGACCTGCTGCTGGCCTCGGGCGAGGCCGCCGACGGCGAGGGCGTGCGGGCGCGCAAGGCTCCCCGGGACCGCCGTCCGACCGCGGAGGACGAGGAGGACGCCCTCATCGAGGCGCAGCTGCGCTGAGGCGCCGGGCGCACCGCCGGGCCCGGGCCTCCGGTGGGCCTGCCCCGCGTCTCCGGTGAGCCTGCCCCGCGGGGGTGGGTTGCTGTGAGTAGACAATGTCTACGCAGTGCAACGCACCTGCGCGGGGCACCCTCGCACGGCACCGTCCGCTGCGGCACGCGCCACCCTCCGCCGCCATGGCAGGCGCCGCCCTCCGCCGTCGCAGGCACCGCCCACAGCGGACAGGCCGCGCCCGACGGCCCGGCCATCCCGGGACCGGCCCCCCGCGCCCGGGCCGTCGAAGCGCTCAGGCCAGCGAGACCAGCTCCTGGTAGCTGTCGTTCCAGAGGTCCTCGTCGCCGTCCGGCAGCAGGAGCACGCGCTCGGGCTCCAGGGCCTCCACCGCACCGTCGTCGTGCGTGACCATCACGACCGCACCCTCGTACGTCTTGAGCGCCCCCAGGATCTCGGCGCGCGAGGCGGGGTCGAGGTTGTTGGTGGGCTCGTCCAGGAGCAGCACGTTCGCGCCCGAGACCACGATGGTGGCCAGCGCCAGGCGGGTCTTCTCACCACCGGACAGCACGTGCGCGGGCTTCTCGGCGTCGTCCCCGCTGAAGAGGAACGAGCCGAGCACGGAACGCACCTGGGTGTCGGTGAGGTCGGGTGCGGCGTGCCGCAGGTTCTCCACGACGGTCGCGTCCATGTCGAGCGTGTCGTGCTCCTGGGCGTAGTAGCCCAGCTTGAGGCCGTGACCCGGCACGACCTCGCCCGTGTCCGGCGACTCGACGCCCGCCAGGATGCGCAGCAGCGTCGTCTTGCCGGCGCCGTTGAAGCCGAGCACCACCACGCGGGAGCCGCGGTCGATCGCCAGGTCCACGCCGGCGAACACCTCCTGCGACCCGTAGGCCTTGGACAGCCCCGCGGCGGTGAGCGGCGTGCGTCCGCAGGGCGCCGGCGTCGGGAAGCGCAGCTTGGCCACGCGGTCCGCGGCGCGCTCGGTCTCCAGGCCGCCGAGCATCTTCTCGGCGCGCTTGATCATGTTCTGCGCGGCGGTGGCCTTGGTCGCCTTGGCGCGCATCTTCTCGGCCTGGGCGAGCAGCGTGCCGGCCTTCTTCTCGGCGTTGGCCCGCTCGCGCCGGCGACGCCGCTCGTCCGTCTCGCGCTGCTCCAGGTAGGCGTCCCAGCCCATGTTGTACTGGTCGAGCTCGCCCCGGTTGGCGTCCAGGTGGAACACCTTGTTCACGGTGGCGCGCAGCAGCTCGACGTCGTGGCTGATCACGATGAAGCCGCCGTTGTACGCCTTGAGGTAGTCGCGCAGCCAGATGATCGAGTCGGCGTCGAGGTGGTTGGTGGGCTCGTCCAGCAGCAGCGTCTCGACGCCGCTGAACAGGATGCGCGCCAGCTCGATGCGGCGACGCTGACCGCCGGACAGGGTGCTCAGGGGCTGGCCCAGCACACGCTCGTCCAGGCCGAGGTTGGCGGTGATGATCTGCGCCTCGGACTCCGCGGCGTACCCCCCGGCGGCCAGGAAGCGCGCCTCCAGCTTGGGGTAGCGCTCCATGGCGGCGGCCTGGGTGGCCGCGTCGTCGGACGCCATGTCGGCCTCGGTCGCGCGCATCTGCGTGATGACGTGGTCCAGGGCCCGCGCCGACAGCACGCGGTCCATCGCGAGCACCTCGAGGTCGCCCGTGCGCGGGTCCTGCGGCAGGTAGCCGATGTCGGTGCCGCGCACGATCTGCCCGCCCGTGGGCTGGGTCTCGCCCGCGAGGGTCTTGGTGAGCGTGGTCTTGCCGGCGCCGTTGCGACCCACCAGGCCGATCCGGTCGCCCGAGGCGACGCGGAAGGTGGCCTCGCTCAGCAGCACGCGCGCGCCGACGCGCAGCTCGACGCCATGGGCAGTGATCACGCAGGGGTTCCTCACGGTCAGGGGGTGGTGGTGCGGGCAGGCCCACGGCGGCGGGGGCCGGTCCAGTCTAGTGCGTACCGGCCCGGACCAGCGGTGGCGTGTCTCACCGCTCGGCCTCGTCCTGGACGGGACGGCCCGGCGACGGTACCTTCACGCCTGGTACTACGTTGTACCAGTGACCGTCGACAAGGAGGCGACGGGCCGCGTCATCGACGACGCGGCGCGCCGCCCGAAGGGATGAGAGCCCATGCAGACACGGTTCGTCGCCGCCCTCGCCACGCTCACGCTGGGCGTGGGGACGGCCCTCCTGTCCGACGGCGGGGGCAGCGCGCCCGCCGCGGCCGCTCCCCCGCCGCCCGCCACCACCTACACCAACCCGATCACGGAGCCGTTCGCCGACACCTACGCCGACCCCGCCGTGATCCGGGGCAAGGACGGCTGGTGGTACCTGTACGCCACCAGCGACCCGCTGGTGGAGGGCGGCCCGTTCGGGAACATGCACGTGGCCCGCTCGCGGGACCTGGCCACGTGGGAGTACGTGAGCACGATCTTCGACGAGGAGAACCGGCCCGCCTGGGCCGCCGGCGCCTCGTTCTTCTGGGCGCCCGACATCCGCTACGTGGACGGCCGGTACGTCATGTACTACACGGTCACGGACACCGCCGCGAACCCCGACCCGTGGGACTACACGATCGGCGTGGCCACCGCGCCCACGCCCACCGGGCCGTGGACCGACTCCGGCGGTCCGGTGCTCGACCCCCGCCCGGCGTCCGGCGGCGGGTACCTGAACACCATCGACCCCGCGCTGTTCACCGACGACGACGGGTCGCACTACCTCTACTTCGGCGGTTTCAACGGCGGCATCTGGGTCACGCGCCTGGACGAGACCGGGACGCGCGCCGTCGGCTCGCCCACCCGGGTGACGGTCGCCGACCGGTACGAGGGCGCGTTCGTGGTCGAGCGGGACGGCTGGTACTACCTCATGGGCTCGTCCGCGAACTGCTGTGCCGGCCCCGTGACGGGGTACAGCGTCTACACGGGCCGGTCCCGCTCGCCGCTCGGCCCGTTCGTGGACCACGAGGGCGTGGGCCTGAACGAGTCGCGGGTGGGCGGCACCCAGGTCGTGGCACAGAACGGGAACCGGTGGATCGGCGTCGGCCACCACGCGGTGCTCACCGACGTCTCGGGGCAGGACTGGATGCTCTACCACGCCATCGACCGGGACGACGCCTGGCTGAACGAGCCCGGCGGCATCAACCGGCGACCCACGCTGCTGGACCGCATGGACTGGATCGACGGCTGGCCCGTGGTCAACGCGGGCGCCGGGCCGAGCGAGGGGCCGCAGCCCGCGCCGGTGGCCGCGAGCGACCTGGGCATCGTGAGCGCCGACCCGGCGTCCGGGTCCGGCCTGCGCCGCGTGTCGGGCACGCTGGCCCGCGGGTCCGACGACGCGGGTGACGCCGGAGCGATCGCCCGGCTGGTTCCCGGCCGCCGGGACCCGGCGGTGGTGCGCACGGCACCCGCCCCGCGGGACCTGCGGGTCGAGACCGACGTGCGGCTGCCCGACGACGCCGGCGCCTTCTCCGTCGGCCTGGGCGCCGACCGGTCGGCCGTCACGGTCCGGGTGGACGCCGGGGCACGGGACCTGGTCGTCGCGCAGGGCCGCCAGGAGCGCCGTGCGACCCTGCCCGCGAACACCGACCTGACGTCCTGGCACGTGCTGACCGTCGAGGCGGCCGACGGCGCGGTCACCGCCCGGCTGTCGTCCAGCGGCCTGGGCGACCTCGACGCCGAGGTCCGCCTCGCACCGCGCGTGCCGCTCCCCGGGCGGGCGCCGGTGCACCTGACGGCCGACGGGGCCCAGGCGCACGTCGACAACCTCACCGTCGTGGCGGCCCACGAACCGGTCACGCGCCGCGTGGCCGAACCCCGCGCGGGGGCCGTGACGTTCGCCGAGCGGTTCGACGGCGAGCTCGACCCGGGCTGGCGCTGGCTGCACGCGCCGGCCGACGTCACGGTGGCGGACGGCGCGCTGTCCTGGCCGCTCACGGGCCACGACCTGGTCGGCGGCGCCAACGACGCACCGGTCCTGCTGCGCGACGCCCCCGACGGGGACTACGTGCTGGAGACCACGGTGACCCTGCCGCTGGGCGAGGGCACGGTGCGCAACTACCAGCAGGCGGGCCTGCTGGTGCACGCGGGCGACGACGACTTCCTGCGCCTGGCCCCCGTGTCGATCTGGCAGACGCGGCAGGTCGAGTTCGGCAAGGAGCTCACGGCCGACGGCGGCCGCTGGTGGGGCGGCCACGTCTCGGGGCCCGTCGCGGACACGATGCACCTGCGCCTGTTCCACACGCTCGACCCGGACACGGGTGAGCACCGGTACCGGGCGTCGTCGTCCCGCGACGGGAAGAGCTGGCGGTTCGGCGCCACGTGGACCCTTCCGGCGGGCACCGACCCACAGGTCGGCGTCTACGCGGGCGGCGGGGCGTCGCCCGCCACGTCGGCGGTGTTCGACGAGGTGCTGATCCGCGAGATCCGCTGACCCGTCGGCGTCGCCCCCTTGCCGGTGCGCCGGGAGGTGGTCTGGGATGGACCCATGACCCCTCCCGGCCACCGGCCCGCACCCTGGCAGCCCGGCGACGTGCGGGAGGCGGCGGGCGGCCTGTTCGCCCTGGGCCTGGCGACCTTCGTCGCGATCACCACCGAGCTGGTCCCTGTGGGTCTGCTGCCCCTGATCAGCGCCGACCTGTTGGTCTCCGAGGGCGTCGCGGGGCTGCTGGTCACGGCGTACGCGTTCATGGTCGCGGCGCTCGCCGTGCCCCTGACGTCGGCCACCCGCCGGCTGCCGCGCAAGGCGGTGCTGCTCGGCGCGCTCACGGTGTACACCGTCAGCAACGTGCTGGTGGCGCTCGCCCCGACCTTCGCCGTCGTCGCCGTGGCGCGGGCCCTGGGCGGCGCGTCGCACGCGGTGTTCTTCTCGGTGAGCATCGGGTACGCGTCGCGCCTGGTGCGCCCGCACCTCGCCGGGCGTGCGCTCGCGCTGGTCACCCTGGGCGCCTCGGCGGGGTTCGTGCTGGGCGTGCCGCTGTCGACGTCGCTGGGCACGGCCGTCGGGTGGCGCGCGGCGTTCCTCGTCCTGGCGGGTGCCTGCGCGCTGGCCGGGCTGCTCACGGCCCTGCTCCTGCCGTCGGTGCCCGGCGGCGGCGCTCCCCCGGACGACGCCGCCCGCGGCGCCCGCCGCACCGCGCTGGCCGGCGTGACGACGGCGAACGCACTGGCCTACCTCGGCCACTACACCGTCTACACCTACGTGTCGGTGCTGCTGCTGGCCGCCGGCCTCACGGCCCCGGCGATCGGCCCGGCGCTGCTGCTGATCGGCGGCCTCGGCCTCATCGGCGCCGCGTACGCCGCCGCGCGCCTCGACACGCACCCGCGCCAGACCACGGTGGTCACCCTGCTGGTGGTCGGCGCCGGTGTGCTGGCGCTCGGCCTCGCGTTCCCGGGCACCGTCGGCACGCTGGCGGCGGCCGCCGTCTGGAGCATCGGGTTCGGCGCGGTCGCCGCCGTCTTCCAGACCGCCGCGATCCGCACACGGGGCGCGTCGCCCGACGTCGTGGGTGCGCTCGTGAACGCCACGGCGAACATCGGCATCGGCGGCGGCGCGGCGCTCGGGGCGCTCGTGCTCGACGGCGCGGGCCTGGCCGCGGTGCCGTACACCGGGGCGGCGCTCGTCGGCGTGGCGCTGCTGGTGGTGCTGCTCGGGCGGCGGGCCTTCCCGGCGGGCAGCGACAGCCCGGAGGCGTAGGTGGTCACGGCAGCGCACGCGACGCACAGGGACCCACGTCACGTGCGCCCGGTCGGCGTGGTCGGCGGCCCGCACCGGTCAGGACGCACGGGCGAGGGCGGCACGTCGGGTGGTCGTCGCGGCCGCCGTGGACGTCCACGCCGACTCGCGCACGTCCACGAACACGCGCATGCACGCCACGCAGCCCACCAGGTGGTCCTCGAGCCGACGACCACGACCGGGCAGCAGGCGATACCTCAGGTAGTCGGCGAGCGCCGCACGCGTCGCGGCGCACTCGGTGTCGCGCGTGGTGTCGCACCCGGGGATCGCCGGGCCGCGGACCGCTTCGATGTGCCTCATGCCCCTGAGACGCTCGCGCCGCCGGGATGTCACAGCACTTTGAGAAATTGGTCCGAGACGCCTCCCCTGCCCGGGTATCACAGCCTTTGTTGCGGCTTGCCCACCCACCTGAATGCCTGTTCCGGCCTCGATCCCGCGGGTTCACCGGCTGGGCGCGCGATGCCGGCGTGCCGGACGTACCGTCCGCTCATGGGCACCGAGTCGCCGAGCGTTCCCGTCACCGTCTCCGACGCGCTACCGAACCTTCGTCCCGGGCGGCTGGCCCGGGCGGACGACCTGACCAACCATCGGCCCGCGATGCACCTGGTGGCCCAGCGTCGGGCCTACCGGCGTCAGCACCTCGCCAGCCTGGTGCGCGGACGGCTGCGGGGGCGGTACGACCCGAGGCACCGCGCGCTGAGCCGCCGCATCGCCGGGGTGCGGGGCGTCGCGAACGAGCTGTGGGAGCTGGTGGCCAAGCACCCGACCTGGCGGGTGCTCCACTCGATCCGCACCGACGTCTCCACGCGGACCGGGCAGCGGGTCGGCCCCCTGGAGCTCGACGAGCTCGTGCTCGGCCCCGCGGGCGTGTTCGTCGTTCAGGCCGTGTACCGGCCGGTCGAGGACGTGACGGCCGACGCCGCACGCGAGGCCGCCCGGCGCACCCAGGAGATCCTGAACCGGGCGACGCGGGTGCCGGTCACGGTGCGGGCGCTCATCGTGTTCGTGCGCACCGACCAGCCTCGCGTCGTCGGCCCACGCGACGACGTGGAGGTGCTGACCGAGGACGAGCTGGTCCCCTGGCTGGAGTCCCGCCGCCCGATGCTGACGGACCGCGAGCTGGAGATCGTCCACCTCGCCGCTCGCGACCGCCGCACCTGGACCTCCTGACCCGCCTGCCCCGCCGTTGAGTGCTGGATATTCGCCCTGCTGGCACACTGAAAAGGGCGAACATCCAGCACTCAACGGTCGAGGGTGGGGCGGTGGGAGCGGGTGCGGGCCGCGGTGCCCAGGCGGGTCGCCAGGGCGGCGAGCGGGACGTCGAGCCGGGTGCCCGACGACGGGTCGGTCACCGCGAGCACGCCCGCCTCGATCTCCCTCGGGCCCAGCACGCCGAGGAGGGCGTCGCGGCGCCGTCGGGCCAGGCGGATCCGGTTGCCGAGCGAGCCATGCCGTTCGAGCCGGACGCGCAGGCCGCGGGCACGCAGGTCCGCGGCCAGGGCGTCGGCTGCGGCGTCGGCTGCGGTCTCGGCGGGCGAGCCGTCGGCACCGGAACCGGGCGAACCGGCCTCGGGTGAGCCGGCGCCCCCGACGGGGAGCAGGCAGAGCTGCACGGGTGCCAGCCAGAACGGGAGGCGTCCGCCGTGCCGCTCCAGCAGGAAGGCGACCATCCGCTCCATCGCCCCGACGGTGCCGCGGTGGATCATCACCACGCGCTCCCGCTCCCCCGAGGCCGCCACGTAGGTGAGGTCGAACCGTTCGGGCTGGTTGAAGTCGAGCTGCACGGTCGCGAGGGTCTCCTCGTGGCCGCGGGCGTCGAGCACCTGCACGTCGACCTTGGGCCCGTAGAACGCGGCCTGTCCCGGCTCGGCCCGCCAGGCCAGGGTGCCCGCGACGTCGTCGAGCACAGCGCGCAGCGCCGCCTCGGCCGCGGCCCACTGCCCGGGCTCGCCCAGCCACCGGTCCGACCCGTCGCGGCCGGACAGCCGCAGGTAGGACACCTCGATGCCCAGGGTGTCGAGCACCTCCAGCACGGCGGTCAGCGCGGTGCGCACCTCTGCCTCGACCTGGTCGGGCCGGCAGAAGACGTGGGTGTCGTCGAGGTTGATCTGCCGCACCCGGCTCAGCCCGGACAGCACGCCGGACCGCTCCGCCCGGAACATCGCCGCGAGCTCGGAGTACCGCACGGGCAGGTCCCGGTACGAGCGTGGTTCCGAGGCGTAGATCTGCGCGTGGTGCGGACAGTTCGCGGGCCGCAGCACGAGCGGGTCGACGTCCGGGTCGGCGTCCCGGCCGGCGTCTCTGCCGGCGTCGGCCAGCGGCGGGAACATGTCGTCGGCGAACTTGGCCCAGTGTCCCGACCGCTCGTACAGCGAGCGCTTGCCCAGCACGGGCGAGTACACGGGTTCGCAGCCGGTGCGCAGGGCCACCTCGCGCGCGTACTGCTCCAGCTCGTACCGGACGGCGGCCCCGGCCGGCAACCACAGCGGCAGCCCGGGGCCGACGAGCGGGCTGGTGTCGAAGATCCGCATGTCGCGGCCGAGCTCGCGGTGGTCGACAGGATGGTCGGCAGGGCGTTCAGAAGTGTTCACGGTGCTCCTTCGGGAGGGAGCCACCCTGGTCACCGCCGTCGTGCACGACGAAGGCCCCGGAGCGAGCTCCGGGGCCTGGTTGCTGGGTGCAGGTCAGCGCGCGCCGGAGGGGTCCGGCGTCGTCGTGCGTGCGCTGAGGTGCATGCTGCTCACCGTAACGTCACAGGGTGGCGGCGTCCAGCGCGTTGCAGTCCTGGATGGTGCCGCCCTCGTAGCCGATGGTGAACCACCGGACGCGCTGCTCGCTGGAGCCGTGCGAGAACGCCTCCGGGTTGACGCCGCCGCCGGAGCGCCGCTGGATGTTGTCGTCGCCCACGGCCGCGGCGGCGGACAGCGCCTGCTCCAGCTCGTCCTGGGAGATCGGCTCGAGGAAGGTCACGCCGGTGTCCGGGTCCACGGTCGTGGCGGCGTTGCCCGCCCACATGCCGGCGAGGCAGTCGGCCATGAGCTCGATCCGCACGGAGTCCGACTCGGGGCCGGTCCCCCGGCGGTCGGCCCGCTCGAACAGCCCGAGCTGGTTCTCGATGTGGTGGCCGAACTCGTGCGCGGTCACGTACATCTCTGCCAGCGGACCGCCCTCGGCGCCGAACTGGCTGGAGAGCTGGTCGTAGAACGTGAGGTCCTCGTACACGGTGGTGTCGGCCGGGCAGTAGAACGGACCGGTCGCCGACGTCGCGGACCCGCACCCCGTGTTCACGGCGTCGGTGAAGCTCACGACCTCGGGGAGCTGGTACTCGACGCCGCCCTGCTGCGGGAGGGTCGTCTCCCAGTACGCGTCGAGCGACTGGACCGCGGCGTTGAGCCGGCACTCGGGATCCGCGTTCGCCTGCTCCGCCGTACAGCCGGCGATGTAGCCCTGCTCGCCGCCGCCCCCGGCGTCGGAGGTGGTGCCGCCGAGGATGTCGGCGGGGCTGTTGCCGGTGAGCACCATGTAGAGGAGGGCAACGATGAGCACGCCACCGCCGCCGACCCCCGCGCCGACCGCGCCACGCCGACCGCCGCCCTTGCGGACGCGGCCGCCCTCGAACTGCCCGCCCTCGTTGAACGTCACCTGCCAACGCTACCGCGGCCCGGGTCAGGTCACCCGGGAGCCGAGGAGGGTCCCGGCGGGCGAAGCGAGCCGGACGGGACGGGACGGGACGAGCCGGCCGGGGGCGGAACGTGCCGAGCCAGCCGGGGCGAGCCGGCCGAGGCGGAGACACTCCCTCGGCCGGGCATGTGTCACTCCACGTAGACATCGTCTACACACAGCAACGCACCCCCGAGGGGCACATCCCCGGGCACACCGTCGCGCCGATCGACCGCCCTCTTCGTACGATCGGTCGGTGCACCTGTTGCGTCACGCAGAGCTGTCCCGCCGCGCCCTCCTCGCCGCGGGGCTCCTCCCCCTCGTCGGCTGCGCACGGGATCCCGGCCAGGCGACCACCGCCTCGACCACGACATCGACCACCGCGTCGCCGCCCGCCGCATCCCCACAAGCCGCATCCCCGCAAGCCGCATCCCCCCACCCGCGCACCCCCTCGCCCGGAACGCCCGAAGACGCCACGCCGACGGCGGTACCCACGCAGGCGACGGCCGGCACCCCGGTCCACGGCGATCCCGCCGAGGAGGCCGCGCGGCTCGCGGGCGACGACCCCGTGCTGCGCGCGCTGGTGGCCGCGATGACGCCGGGCTGGCTGCCGCCGTCGGCCCCGGACCCAGAGCCGACGCGGATCTTCGACGACGTCGCGGTGGTCGGCACCGACTTCGTGTCGGCCACGGCCCTGGAGACGTCCGACGGCGTGATCCTGGTCGACGCGCTCGAGTCCCGCGACCAGGCGGCGGACATCCTGGTGCCGGGGCTGCGCCGGCTCGGCGTCGACCCGGCCCGGATCCGGTACGTGGTAGCGGCCCACGGGCACGCCGACCACTTCGGCGGCGCCCAGTACCTCGCCGACCGGTACGGTGCCCGCGTGCTGATGAGCGCCGCCGACTGGGACGTGGCCGCCGCCGACGGCTCGCCCGACGTCCCCGAGCGGGACCTGGTGATCACCGACGGTCAGCGGCTCACGCTGGGCGGCACCACCGTGCGTCTCTGGCTCACGCCGGGCCACACCCCCGGCACCGTCTCGCCGGTGTTCCCCGTGCGATGGCACGGACGCCGTCACACCGCGATGCTCTGGGGCGGGACCGGCCTGCCGGAGGCGGCGGCGGGCAAGCGTGACTACCTGCGGTCCGTGATCCGGTACGCCGCGCTGATGCGCCGTGCCGGGGTCGACGTCGAGCTGAACAACCATGCCCAGACCGACCACGGGCTGGAACGCCTGCGCGCGCTCCGGGACGGGTCCGCCGGCCGGGACAACCCGTTCGTCCTGGGCCGGGCCGGCGCACAGCGTTTCATGCGGGTCCTGGAGCTGCTGGTCCGCGCCCGGATCGACGCGTAGGGCGCGGGGCGCGGACCGTACGGCCGCGCCCCGCGCCCCGGCTCAGGCGGTTCAGCAAGGATCGATCTTCCAGATCGGGTTCCAGTAGATGTCCTTGCCGGTGTTCGGGCCGATGGTGTCGGCCACCGAGTTGTCGGCCCGCAGGAACCGCGCCGTCACGTCCTGGCTGTTCTGGGCGTAGACGGTGCCCGTGAAGTTGGTCAGCTCGTAGTACTGACCGGGCTGCAGGCAGTGGTAGAGCGCGTAGGCGGTCCACTGGCCGTCGGCCTCCTGGTTGCGCACGCACAGGCGGTACAGGGGGCAGTCCTCGACCAGGTACCGCGAGTCCTGCTCGCTGAGGTTGGCCCGGACGTCCTCCGGCTTCGGCCAGATCGACGGGTCGCCCTTGGCCGGCGCGTACGCCGCTCCGTCGTCGCCGGCCGACCAGCTGCCGCCCCCGCCACCACCTCCCCCACCGCCCGTGCCGCCGCCGTCGAGCCGTGCCTCGGCCGGGGCCGTTCCGGCCGCAGTGCTCGCGACGGCCGGCGCCGCCACGCCCACCGCGAGGACCGACAGCAGCGCGACGACGACGGCGACCAGCCGTCTCCCCAGGTTCGTGCCCGCACCAGTGCTGGAAATGCTCATGTCTCGGCTCTCCCCGTGTCACCAGACGGCCTGCCTCTCAGGCCGTGGCGAGCGTAGGACGCGCCGTGAGCGGTTCCCAGGGCGTTCGGCGCAGGCCGAAAACCGCCCCAGGACCGTATCTTCACCCGCGCCGGATCCTCTTTAGCGGCCCGTGCGGCTCCGGTACGCCTCGACCGGCCACGCCGTCATCGCGCCGATGCGCACGGAGACGATCGCGCCGTCGGCGTCGCGCTCCACCTGGACCGCCTCCCCCACCGTGCCGAACCCGGCGACGGGCTCGTGGAGCAGGCTCCCGCCCGAGACCACCAGCCGCTGCGCCACCTCGGCCGGCTGCGGGGAGCGCGGGTTGATCGCGTGCAGGATGCCGCCGAGGTCGACGACGTCGGCCACGCCCCACAGGTTGGCGAACCGTCCCACGGGCGCGTCGTCCGGGACGGGCGCCAGACGGTCGCCGTCGGCCCCCTTCCCCGGTGCGGCAGACGCCGCGACCTCGTCCGCGGCCGCGAGCGCCAGGTCGATCAGCTGGATCACGCCGTTGGCGATCTGGCCGGCGATGCCGTCGACGGCGTTGGTGAGGGCGGAGACGACGAGCCCGTCGACCGGGTCGATCCAGGTGCGCGTGATGTGCCCGGGGTAGCCCCCGGAGTGCCCGACGAGCTCGCGGTCGCCGACCCTGCCCACCTCGATGCCGACGCCGTACCGGCCGAGCTCCTTGCCGCGCACGGTGACGCGGGACTCCTCACGCTGCATGATCCGCTTGCTGGCGTCGCTGATCAGCGTGGTGTCGCCGAGCACGTGGGACGAGCCGTAGCGGACCATCTCCCGTGCCGTGGAGTACCAGCCGGTGGCGGCGGCCATGGCGCGCGTGTCGACGTGCGGGACGACCTGGCGGACGTCGCCGTGCGTGATGCGGCCGGTGTGCCCGGCGGCGTACTCGGCGGCGCGGGCGGGGTCGAGCTCGGACCCGGTCCGGGTCAGCCCGAGCGGCGCGACGACGGCGGCGCGCGCCACCTCGTCGTACGTCTTGCCGGTGACCCGCTCGATGACGACGCCGAGCAGGCTGTAGCCGATGTTCGTGTACTTGAAGTGCTCGTTCGGCTCGAAGACGACCCCCTCGGCGCGCACCACGTCCAGCACCTGCTCCCGGTCGAGGAAGGGCTTGTGGTGCTGCCAGAAGTCCCCGTCGGACGAGTCGCGGACGATGCCGCCCTGGTGACCGAGCAGCTCCCGGACGGTGACGTCGGCGGCGCGCGTGCCGTCGAGCTCGGGCACGAGGGTGCCCACGGCGTCGTCCAGGCGCAGCTCGCCGCGCTCGACGAGCTGCATGACCATGACGCCGGTGAACGTCTTGGAGTGGGACGCGACGCGGAAGAGGTGGTCGCTGGTGAGGTCCTCGCCGGTCTCCAGGTCGGCCTTGCCCCAGGCGAGGTCGACGAAAAGCTCGCCCCGGCGCCCGACGGCGAGCTGCAGGCCGGGCATGCCGTGGTAGGCGGCCTGGAAGGAGGCCCAGTCGGCCAGGTAGGGGGCGATGGTGCGGAGGGTGCGTGCAGTGCGGTCGTCAGTCAGGTCATCAGTCACAGCAGCATCATGCCCGGTCAGCGCTGGCGGGCGTGCCGCGGGGTGTCCTGGTCCTGGCGGCCGCGCAGCGTCTTGACCAGCCACCACACCACCAGCAGGACCACGACCACGATGACGATCTTCTGGAACACGCCGACGCTCTCCTCGACGATGTGCCACTGGTCGCCCAGCAGGTACCCGGCCCCGACCAGGAGGGTGTTCCAGACGCCGGACCCCAGGGTCGTGAACGCGAGGAACCGCCAGACCGGCATGCGCTCCACCCCTGCGGGGATGGAGATGAGGCTGCGCACGATCGGGATGACGCGGCCGATCAGCACCGCCCAGTCGCCGTGCCGGTTGAACCAGGCCTCGGCCTTGTCGACGTCCTCCAGCTTCACCAGGGGCATGCGGTCCACGATGCTGCGCAGTCGGTCGCGCCCCAGCCAGGCGCCGAGCCCGTACAGGACGATCGCACCGACCACGGAGCCCGCCGTCGTCCAGACAAGGACCTGCCACAGGACGAGGCTGCCCTGCGAGGCCGTGAACCCGGCCAGGGGCAGGATCACCTCGCTGGGCAGGGGCGGGAAGAGGTTCTCCAGGGCGATCGCTACGCCAGCGCCAGGTGCGCCGAGAGTCTCCATGAGCCCGATGGCCCAGTCGGCGACGGTCGTGGCGAAGCTTTGTGTCGTCATGCCCCAACGCTATGTGACCGCGAGGGGGTCGGCGGACTGCGGTGCTCCCCCAGGTCAGGGCGGTAGGCCGGAGGAAGGGGTGCGGTTTGCCGCAGTCCGCGCCGCCGGCACCGTCATTATCCTGGCGACGTGGACTCCGCCCCCGCTGCCTGGCGCAGCACGCCTGCCCGCATGCTGGGGGGCTCCGCCCTCGGGGCGGTCACGTGGCCTGCGGACCTTCTTCTCTCGGCCGTCGCCCTGACGGCGCGCGCTGCGCCGTCCGGGCCGGTGAGCGCTCTGGTCGCCTGGCACCGCCGTCGTACGTCGCAGTTCCTGGGGTGGGTGGACGACGGCGCCCCGCTCACCTCCGCGCGGGCGGCCGGGTACCTGTTCGCGCGTGCCGGAGTCGGTGTGCTGGGCACGCTGGTGCTGGGACTGCTGGCCTACGGCCTGTTCGCGGTGGTGGCGGGTCTGGCGTCGTGGCTGTTCGACGTCCGCTTCACGGTGGTGGACCCGGACGGGGCCGAGGGGCTGACCACGGGCGCGCTGCTCGCGATGGTGCCTCTCGGTGCGGTGCTGCTCTACCTGGACCTCATGGGCCTGGCCGGGGTCGGGGTGCTGGACCGGGCCGCCGCGGCGCGCTGGCTGGCACCGAGCCGGAGCGAACGGCTGGCGGCGCAGGTCGAGTCGCTGACGGTGAGCCGGGCGGAGCTGCTGGCGGCGCTCGACGCGGAGCGGGGGCGGATCGAGCGCGACCTGCACGACGGGGTGCAGCAGCGGGCCGTCGCGGTGGGGCTGCTGGTGGACCGGGCGCGCCGGGCGGTTGCTGCGGGTGGTGAGGCGGTTCCCGGGACCGGGTCCGCCGGGGCCGAGCTGCTGGAGCAGGCGGCCCGGGAGGTGGAGCTGCTGGTGAGCGACCTGCGTGAGGTGGCATGGCGCGTGCGGCCGACGACGCTGGACACGCACGGGCTGGAACCCGTCCTGCGCCAGCTCGTGCAGCAGGCGGCGGTGCCGACGGTCCTGGAGTGGGCGGTGGGGCGCGGACCCGCCGGGCCGGGCGCCGCGGGGACCCCCGCGGAGCCGGCGCGGCTGCCCGGCGGTGTGGAGGTGACGGTGTACTACGTGGTCGCGGAGGCGCTGACGAACGTCGCGCGACACTCGGGGGCGCGGACCGCACGGGTCGGTGTGACACTGGCCGATCCGGGCGCGGCGAGCGGTGCCGCGACGCACCACGACGGGGACGACGCCGTCGTGCGCGTGGTGGTGAGCGACGACGGCGTCGGCGGGGCGCGCCCTCAGGCCGGGCACGGGCTGGCCGGTCTCGCCGGCCGGGTGGCCGCCGCGGGCGGCACGCTCACCGTCGACAGCCCCGCGGGCGGGCCGACCCGGGTCGAGGTGACGCTCCCGTGCGCGTGATGCTCGCCGAGGACTCCGCCCTGCTGCGCGAGGGCGTGCGCAGCCTCCTGACGGACGAGGGGCACGACGTGGCCGCCGCGTACGGCTCCGCCGATCCCCTGCTGGCGCGGCTGGCGGCGGAGCGGCCCGACGTCGTCGTGCTGGACGTGCGGATGCCGCCCACCCACACCGACGAGGGGGTACGGGCGGCCGTGCAGATCCGGGAGCAGTGGCCCGAGGTGGGGATCCTGGTGCTGTCGCAGTACGTGGAGCGCGAGTTCACGCGGGTGCTGCTGGGCGACGAGGCGCACGGCGTGGGGTACCTGCTCAAGGACCGGGTGATGAAGGTGGACGACTTCCTCGACGCGCTGTCGCGGGTGGCCTCCGGCGGTCTGGTGCTGGACCCGGAGGTGGTGGGGCAGCTGTTCCGGTCCACCACCCACGCCCTGGGCGGGCTGACGTCGCGGGAGCTGGAGGTGCTCGGGCTGATGGCCGAGGGGCGGACGAACGCGGGGATCGCGGCGGCGCTGTTCGTGTCGGTGTCGGCGGTGGAGAAGTTCGCCAACTCGATCTTCGACAAGCTGGGGCTGCGCGCCGGGGAGGGGTACAACCGGCGGGTGCTGGCGATACTGCGGTACCTGGAGGGGTGAGCCTCTCTCAGCTTCCTGGCGAGAAGTAGGGGCGCAGCCGCTCTCGCAGCGCGGGATCGCAGACGTACAGCAGGTCCGCGTCGGTGTACACCGATTGTCGCGGGTCGCGCGCTCATGCATGAATGCATGCCACCATGCCGTCCAGGATCTGGGGCGGGTCGGGGTACCGCTGCGCCGCCCCCGTCAGGACGCGCCCTGCGGTCCAGCATGCGACGGCAGCGTCGAGAACGTCGTCAGCGCCGGCCACGAATCCTGGAGGACCGAGATCTGCCGGCAGGCTGATACCTGCAGTCTCCAGGAGACGTCGCCGGTCCTCCAGCCCGGCCCACGTCGACTTCGGCGCTGGAAGGTAACGGCCCGCCATGGTCACGAACGACACCTCCGGATGCACCTCTACCACCCGCCAGGTGCCTGAGCGGACGGTCAGATCCGCCTCCAGGATGCGCTGCTTGAGCGCCCATGCCTGCCGGCTGATCCCCTTGCCGGTCATCCGTCTCGCCACCTGGCCGGCAGCGTCATAGGTCTCCGCGTCGAGCACGCGACGCGGAGGAGTGACGAAGACGGACCGCCACCGCGGGCCGACAGCCTGGCGTGCCAGCCGATCGGCCAACCTTGGCTCGTTGCTCACGGGCAGCCCGATGGGGATGTCGACTCCGATCACCTCGACAGGCCCCTCGGCACTCGCCGCCGCCAGCAGTCCCGTCAGTGTCAGATCGGCATACGCTCGCATGTCGCTCGCGACCGCGACCCAGTACCGTCCCGCGCCGTCGACACCCAGCACCCTGGTCACCTCACCATCGTGGCGCACCGAGCGTGTTCTACGTGTGGCGCCTGCTCTACCCCGGGCCGCTCCTGGAGACGTTCCTCGCCTGACCGCAATCCCAGCGCCTTGGTCGGACAAGCCAGCTATCAGAAGCGGCCGATCCACTCAGCGATCACCGCAAGATCCGGAGCCGTCACTCCCACCTCGGACGGCACTCTGTACAGCAGAGCCTCCCCGTCATGCTCTGCGGCCACGAACTCCCGGTCGGCATCACCGATCACGTCGTCCACCCACACGAACGGCCGCCCGTCCGCGATCCGTACCAGCGCTCGCGTCTTCCACTGGAGCCGGTCGTCCCCTTGGCCCCCGGCGTAGGCGGGCAGATCGGCAACCGGCAAGGGCGGCAGCCCCAGGAGCGGCCCGATCACCTCGTTGGCACCATCCATCCAGGCCGTGGCCCATACCAGGTCGCACCCCAGCCCGGACAGCAGTGGGCCCAGCGCGCGATCCACGCGCGCGAGGTGCGGGTTGGACGCCGTCGTCCACACCTCCGGCGCCTCCGGGACCGCCGGCATGCCGGCGCCGCCGAAGGGAAGCAGCGTCCCGTCCACGTCAAGGAACAGGACGGTGCGCACTGCACCGATCATTCGAGAACTGTAGGGCTACACGCACCATCGCGGCACGCGACCTACGCGCGGTGGAGGTCCAGCCCACCGTCCTGATGAACAAGGCTCGAACTGGTCGTCAGCCCTCTTACCCCCATGCGCGATCTTGCCGCCGCATAGAAGTCGTCACGGGCGCGGCGGAGAACTAGAGCTTGCTCGAGCCATCCGCTGTGGTCGAACTCGGCGGCCGGATCCAGCCGCGCAAACTCTTCCAGCTGTCGGGCGGCAGCTCTCATCCGGCGTGCCGCACGAACAGTCTCGGTGTCTGCGAGAAGGCAGAGCTCCTCCCATGCCTCGGTCACCGCCCGGTCGAACTCCTGGTTCGACAGCGCGGCCAGGCCTTCGGCGGGATCGACCCGGGTCGTCGTGGCGCCTGGCCGACGGTCGGCGGTGATCGCCGCGACGAGCTGCGAGTACCGACGCAGCGCTCGCGAGTATCGGAGGCAAGCGTCGTAGAAGCGCTCACGGCGCCACCGTGCGGCGTCTGTGACCATGGTGGTCGCCAAGGTGCCGACCACCCCCAGCGTCACGCCGATGAGGGCGGGCATCTGCGCCAGGAAATCGTCCACAGCACGAGAGTGGCATAACGCCCAAGTTGGTCATAGCCCCCTCAAGCTCGCACCTGAAAGGAATCATGTTCCCTGCCCGCTCCGCCGAGCAGCCCTACCTCGTCGAACGCAACCCCGGCTACTTCGAGTACCAGCTCCCCGTCTCCGTCAAGGCCGTCATCGCCTGGCGAGGACTGCTCCCGCTGCTGCGCAACGAGCGCGACGAGTGGGAGCTCCCCGGCGGTAAGCTCGAACCGGGCGAGGACCCGGCGTCATGCCTGGCCCGCGAGATCCGCGAGGAGCTCGCCTGGGACACCACCGTCGGCGACCCCGTCGACGCCTGGGTCTACGAGGTCTTCCCGCACCGCCACGTCTTCGTCCTCACCTACCTCGCCACGTACGACGGCGAGGCCGCCCCTGCCCACAGCCACGAGCACGAGGAGCTCGTCCTGGTCCGCCCGGACGACGTCGCCGGCCTCCCCATGCCCGACGGGTACCGCACCTCGATCACCCGGGCCGTCGCACGAGGTCACCTCGAAAACACCTGACGCGCCCCGCGAGCCGGTCGCTACCATCGCCTCATGCCCGGGACCACCCAGCTCGTCGCCTTCCTGGCGGCGTCCGTCGTCTTCATCGCGCTGCCGGGACCCAGCGTCCTGTTCGCGATCGGCCGCGCCCTGACCGTCGGACGCCGAGACGCCCTCCTCTCCGTGAGCGGCAACGCGCTGGGCCTGCTCGTCCAGGTCGGCTTCCTGGCCGTCGGGCTGGGTGCGCTCGTCGAGGCGTCGGCCACCGCCTACACCGTGCTCAAGCTCGTGGGCGCGGGGTACGTCATCTATCTCGGCATCCAGGCGATCCGGCACCGCGCGGACGCCCGCCTCGCCCTGGCCGCGCCCGAGGGCGCCCGCCCCACGAGCGTGCGGCGGGCGGTCTGGACCGGGTTCGTCGTCGGCGCCACCAACCCGAAGACCATCGTCTTCTTCGCGGCCTTCCTGCCGCAGTTCATGAACGACGCCGCCCCCGCCGCACCCCAGCTGCTGTTCCTCGGCCTGCTGTTCGGCGTGCTGGCCCTGTGCCAGGACTCGATCCTCGCGCTGGTCGCGTCGCAGGCGCGCACGTGGTTCTCCCGGGAGCCGAAGCGGCTGGACCACCTGAGCGTGGCCGGCGGGCTCGCGATGGTCGGGCTCGGCGCGGGCCTCGCGCTCGAGGGCCGGGTCCGGGCCTAGGGCCCGTCCCACGCTGCGCGTCGTGAGCTGACGGATACGGCGGAGGCGCGGATCGAGCCGCCGTCGCCCTCGACGGACGGCCGGCCTCGCGCGGTGCCCCTGCCGCTCAGGGCCCCTGCGGCTGGCGGACGGCGGCCCCGCCCGTCGCCCAGCGGGCGACGGGGAGGGCGGAGCCGGCAGCCAGGACCGCACACGCCCCGGCGACGGCGAGCACGGGCCACCAGTCCGGCCGGCCGGGGTCCGCCCCGTGCGCCGACGCGTGCCCGGCCGCGGTGAGCACGACCACCACGGTGACCACCGCCGCCTGCACGACCGCGACCAGCAGGACCAGGACCACGTCCGCCGCGACGACCCGCAGGACGTCCGCCCGCGCGGCGCCCGCGAGCCGGAGCGCGGCCAGCTCACGCCGGCGCCGCTCGGTGGACATCGCGAACACGACGGCCACCGAGATCGCGGTGTACACGAGCGCGAGCCCGATCACGCTGCCCACGGCCACGTAGTCGGCCGTCGTCAGCCCCTCCCGGCCCGCTCCGGCGATGGTCGAGGTCCCGGCAAGGACTCCGGACGCCAGGGCGACCGTGACCAGGACCGGCGTGACGGTCGCCACCGTCCGGCGCAGGTCGGTCCGCGCCGCCGCCAGCGCGAGCAGCAGGGGCCCACCGCGCGCCAGGAGCGCGGTCGCACCCAGGATCACCCGTGCCAGCACCGGGCCGCACAGGGCAGCCAGCGCGGTCAGGGTGAGCGTCAGCAGCACCAGGTAGGCGGTGGCCGACGGCGTGTCGGCCCCACCGATCAGCGCGATCTCCAGCACCGCTCCGGCGGCCAGCAGCACGACGCCGACGAGCCGGACGGCCCCCGTGCGGACCACCGGTACACCGGCGTCGCGCAGCGCGGCGGCCGCGGGCACACGACTGCTGGTCAGCGCCACCGGGACCGCCGCCGCCAACGCCACGGCGAGGGCGACCCCGGCGGACAGCGCGGCCGGCCACACCGGCAGGGCGGTCTCCAGCGCCGCGGGGGCGAGGCCGGCGTCGGACAGGCCACGGGCGGCCAGGGGCGCGAGCGGCAGACCGCACAATGCTCCCCCGACCGCGGCGATCAGACCCACGACGAACGCCTCCACGAGCAGGAGCGCACCCGTCCGCGCTCCGCTCGCACCGGCCAGCCGGAGGAGTGCGAGCTCGCGTTGCCGCTGGAGCGCGGAGTACGACAGGGTCGAGGAGGTCACGAAGGTCGCGGCAAGCACCGCCACGGCGGTGGCATTGGCCAGCAGGGTCGTCGCCAGCGTGGCCAGGTCCGAGTCGGACCCGACCACCTCCGGACGGCGCACGGCGACGACGGCGCTGGTCGTCACGGTCAGCAGCGCCGCGGCCAGCGCGACCGACACGAACGCACCCGCGAACCCGGCAGGGTGCGCGCGCACGCTCCGCGCCGCGATGCCGATCATGCCGCCTGCCCCAGCCGGGCGAGACGGCCACCGAGCTCGACCGCGTCGCGTGAGGCCGACTCCCCCACGATGCGCCCGTCACGCAGGTACACGACCCGGTCGGCGGCGGCCGCCGCGACCGGGTCGTGCGTCACCATCACGACCGTCGTGCCGGCCTCGTCGACCAGGCCCCGCAGCAGGCCCAGCACCTGCGCGCGCGAGCCGGTGTCGAGCGCCCCGGTCGGCTCGTCCGCGAACAGCACACGCGGTCGCAGCGCGACGGCGCGCGCCATCGCGACCCGCTGCTGCTGACCACCGGACAGCGCGCCGGGCAGGCGGTGCTCGACACCCGACAACCCCACACGGTCCAGGGCGGCCGCCACGGCACGCCGATCAGCACGCCGACCGCCGACCAGTCGCGGGAGCGCCACGTTCATCCAGACCGGGAGTGTCGGCATCAGGTTGTAGTCCTGGAACACGAACGCCACCTGCTCACGGCGCAGCCGCGAACGTGCCCGGTCGCCGAGGCCCGCCACGTCGTGGCCGACCAGCACCACGCTGCCCTCGTCGGGCTCGTCCAGCCCCGCCGCGCAGTGCATGAGCGTGGTCTTGCCCGACCCGGACGGGCCCATGATCGCGGTGAACGTCGCCGGCGCGAACTCCACCGAGACCTCCCACAGCCCCAGGACACGCGCGGCACCGGCACCATGGTGCTTCGTCACGGCGCGCACCTGAACCGGGGCACGAACGTCGCTCATGCCATCGAACGTAGGGCGCGGGCCGATGTGGCGGCTTCCGGTGATCTCCCGAGATCCACCCGGAACCGACCCCGGGTCCCCTCAGGGTCACGGCGCTCCGGCACCGACGACGGCCCCCGTACGCGCTGGGGTCCGCACGGCCCGGTCACAAGGTTGGTACGGTCCACGTCGTGAGTGTCGGGCGCGGTGAGCCGAGCGGTACGGACTCGCGCGGGTCGCTGACGCGCGGGCAGTGGACGACACCGCGCGAGCTCCCACCCGCGCGGACCACAGGTCGCTCCCGTGACGCGCGCCTGGCCCGCCACGGCGCCGTCTCCACGGCGCTGGCACTCCACAGCGACCGCGGGCTCCGCGAGCTCGTGGACGCCGGGACGCCGGCCGGCAGCGGCATTGGCGGGCAGACCGTGGTCGTGGACGTCGACGGAACCCCGGTCTTCGTCAAGCAGGTGCGCCTCACCGACCTGGAGCGACAGGCGGAGAACGTCCGCTCCACGGCCAACCTGTTCGACCTGCCGCTCTTCTGCCACTACGGCGTGGGCACCATCGGCGGCCCCGGGTTCGGTGCCTGGCGGGAGCTGGCCGTACACGCCATGACCACGGGCTGGGTGATCGCCGGTGACCACGACGGCTTCCCTCTGATGCACCACTGGCGGGTGCTGCCGGACGCGGGGCAGCCGCTTCCGGAGGAGCTGGCCGACGTTGACCGAGCCGTCGCCTACTGGGGCGGCGGTGCGGCGATCCGCCGCCGGATCGAGGCGCTGCGCGACTCCTCGGCCAGCATCCTGCTGTTCCTGGAGTACATCCCGCAGAACCTCCACGACTGGCTGGACGGTCGGGTCCGCGCCGGTGGCGCGGATGCGACGGAGGCTTGCGCCATGGTGGACCAGGAGCTGCGAGCCGGGATCTCGTTCATGAACGACCGTGGCCTGCTGCACTTCGACGCCCACTTCCAGAACATCCTGACCGACGGCGCGCGTCTGTACTTCGCCGACTACGGCCTCGCGATCTCCTCCCGCTTCGAGCTCACGCCGGACGAGGCCGGATTCCTCGACGACCACCGTGGCTACGACCACCACTACGCCGCAACGCACCTGGTGAACTGGCTGGCCGTCGCCCTGTACGGACACGCACCGGAGGAAAGGCGGGCGGCCGTGCGCTCCTGGGCCCAGGGCGAGACGCCGGAGGGTGTGCCCGCGGCCGTCGCCGCGCTCCTGACCCGTGACGCGCCCGTCGCCGCGGCGATGGGGAGCTTCTACCGCCGGTTCCAGCGAGAGAGCCGCGCGACGCCGTACCCGGCGGAGCTCTGCCGGATCTGACGGCGGGACACCCGGCCGCCCCAGTCACCCCTTGACAGACATATTTCACCCGACAAGACTCTTTTGTGCGTCGCGCGTCAAAAGTCCGGCGTGCGGTGATCACGACAACGACGTCAGGAGCACGATGCGGGGTACACGACAGCGCTCACGACACCACCGTCGACGACTGCACGGCACCGCGCTGGTCGCGGCGCTCGCCCTGGGCACCCTCGCGGGCACCCCGGCAGCCACCGCCGCTGCGCCGGGGCACGCGGAACCAGGCTGCGGGCCAGGCCCCGGCATCCCGGACTCCCAGATCTCCATCCAGCTCTACACGCACGTCGGGGAGCTGGGCTCGGGAACACCGTCGGCCGACACGCTGGACCGGGTGCTCGGCGAGGTCGCCGACGCCGGGTTCCGCAACGTCGAGCTGTACGACCAGCCCTACGACATGCCCGTGGGGGAGCTCAAGGCGCTGCTGCGCGAGCACGGCCTGCGCGCGGCGTCGAGCCACGGCAGCACGGACTGGGAGACCTGGCCGCAGACCGTGGCCTACGCGAAGGCGCTCGGCCAGCGCTACGTGGGCTCCGGCAGCATCCCGGGCAGCACCGCCACCTACGAGGACGCCGTCGGGACGGCGGCCTACCTCGACCGGCTCGGCGAGTACTCCCGCCACCACGGCGCGGGCAAGATGCTGGTGCACAACCACACCGACGTCTTCGAGCGGACGTTCACGCACCCGGACACCGGCGAGACGGTCACCGCGTGGGAGGCGCTGGTGGAGAACACGAACCCGCGCTACGTCACCTTCGAGCTGGACGTCGGCTGGGCCGCGGAGGCCGGCATCGACGTCGTGGACCTCATCGAGGAGCACGGCGACCGGATCGAGCTGCTGCACGTCAAGGACGCCGTGAACATCGGCTCCGAGGAGGGGCTCACGCAGGTGGGCCTGGGCGACGGCGAGATGGACCTGACCGGGATCCTCGGTGCGGCGCGCGGCGAGGTGCGGTACTACACGTACGAGTGGGACTGGGCACCGTCGTTCGAGTCCTCGGCGCGGTCGTTCGACTACCTGGACTGCTTCCGGTACTGACGGGTCAGCCGACGGCGCGGCCGTCCTGGTCGCGCCGTCGGCGTCCGCCACATTCCTTCCACCCACGATCCCCGAGCCGTACGATCCGCGCTATGAACTGTGCGGGGCGAGGCGGGCAGCAGGTGCAGCCGGGATGAGCCACCCGGGCGAGAGCACCGGCGCCGGTCCTGGCGTGGCGGGCGAAGTCCTCGGGTCGCTCGCCGCGCTCGCCGGACCGTGGGTGCTCCTGTTCAACACCTGGAACGCCTACGGCTTTCTGACCGACGCCACCCCGGAGCCGAAGCACACCGTGGTCTATGCCGTCGTGGCCGCCATCATGCTGTCCGGGGTCGTGTGGACGTTCGTGTCGGCCCGGCGACGGGGTGCGCGCGTCCTCACGTACGTCTGGCACACGCTCGTGGCGGTCGTGGCAGTCGGAGCGATCGGACTGCTGGTCGTGCCCCAGGTGGACTGGCGCTCTCTCAACGATCCGCCGCCCGTGGAACAGAACCTGGACTACGAACCGTGCTACTCGGGCGGGGATCCCTGCGGCTGACCGAGCACACGAGGCCGACCAGAGCGCAGGTCAGGCAACGAATTCGGGCTCAGCGCAAACCGACCACCATCCGCTACGTTGTCCGCGTGCCCGACCTCCTCATCGCCCCGCGCCATCCGGCCCACCTGGATCGCACCGTCGAGGCACTGCGACTGGTCCACGAGAAGGACCGTTACCCCCTGGTCTGGCCCGACGACCCGAAGGCCTGGCTCACCCCGGACAGCACGCTCGGCGCCTGGGTCGCTCTGTCGGACGGGGTCGTCGTCGGGCACGTGATGCTCGTGGAGGGGGGCGCCGTCGAGCACGCCGGCCAGCTCGCCGAGGCCGCGGGTGTCCCCCTGGTCGGGCTCGCCGGGGTCAGCCGCCTGTTCGTCGCCCCGGCGGCACGCGGCATGGGCATCGCCTCGGCGCTCCTGGAACGTGTCGAGGACACGCCCACCCGGCGCGGCCGCCGTCTCGTGCTCGACGTCGTCGATGACGACGGCCCCGCCGTCCGCCTCTACGAACGCCTGGGCTGGACCCGCGTGACCCAGGGCCCGGCCACCTGGACCACCCCGTCGGGCACCCGCCCGACGTCGGCCGCCTACCTCTGCCCCCGCTGAGGCCACCGCCCGTCAGCCGGTCCGGTGCCCGAGCATCTCCTCGAGGGGGCCACCCCTGGCGAGCGCCGGCCCGTCCGGGCGCTCCGGCGCTCGACCAGGGGCGGGCAAGGACGACGGTCACGCGGCCGTCAGCGCCTCCGTCGGCGACAGCCGGGACGCGCGGGTCGCCGGATAGAGGCCGGCGAGCCCCCCGATGACGACCGTCGCGCCGACGGCGAGCCCTGTCGCCCACGGCGGGACCACGGTGGGCCACCCCTGGAGCGTCGAGTACAGGGCGGTGACCGCGACACCGAGCAGCACGCCGCCCGCTCCCCCGAGCGCGGAGAGCAGCACCGCCTCGACGAGGAACTGGTTGCGGATGTCGCCCCGGGTGGCACCCAGCGCGCGGCGCAGCCCGATCTCGCCGCGCCGCTCCAGCACCGAGACGACCATGGTGTTGGCCACGCCGATCCCCCCGACCAGGAGCGACACGGCACCCAGGCCCAGGAGCAGGGCGCTCAGCGTGCTGTCCGCCGCGTGCTGCGCGGCCAGCGCGTCCGACGGACGTGACACGTCGGCCTCGTTCGGCGCAGCCGGGTTCGCGGCCCGGGCCAGCATGCCCTGCACGGTGCCCACCGCGGCCGGGTTCGCCCGGGCGTAGACCGTGGTCGGGTACCCGTCGAACCCGAGCAGCCCGGTGGCCGCCGGCCAGCCGATCAGCGCCGCCGTGTCCAGCTCCGGGGCGAGCACCACCGGACCCAGGATGCCGACCACGGTGAACCACTGCCCGCCCAGGTACACCTGCTGGTCGGGGCCGACCGACCCGACGCCGAGCCCTGCGGCGGCGTCGGCCCCCAGCACCACGGCCGGGTAGTGGGCCGTGGCGTCGTTCAGGAAGGTGCCGGAGAGCACCGCACCGCCCACGGTGTCCAGCAGGTCGAGCTGGGCAGCCGTCACCGCGATGCTGCCCGACTCCGCGGTGGGCACATGGTCGTTCCGGTACACCCGGGCCCCGCCGACCACGCCGGTGGCGCTCACCGTCTCGACCAGGTCCAGGTTCTCGACCATGGGGACCGACTCCGGGGGTAGGTGCGCCTCCTCGCCGAGCAGGCTCTGGCCCGGGCTGACGGTGAGCAGGTTGGTGCCGAGCGCGGCCATCTGCCGGTCGAGGTCCTCGCGGCTCGACGAGGAGATGCCCACCACGGAGACCATCGCCGCGATACCGATCGCGATCCCGAGCGCCGACAGGACGATGCGGACCGGACGTGAGCGCAGCCCGGAGCCGCCGGCACGGAGCAGGTCCGCGCCGGACAGGCGGGCCGGCCGGAGCCGGGCGGGTCGGGCGGTCACGAGGGGGCTCCGGCCGGGCTGCTGTCGGCGACCTTCGCGCCGTCACGCACCTCCACCTGCCGGGGCAGGGAGGCGGCGATGTCCCGGTCGTGGGTGATGACCACGACCGTGGTGCCGGCACCGTTGAGCTCGCGCAGCAGGTCCATGACTCCGCTCCCGGAGGCCGAGTCAAGGTTCCCGGTGGGCTCGTCGGCGAGCAGCAGGAGCGGGTCGCCGACGACGGCGCGCGCCACCGCGACCCGTTGCCGCTCGCCGCCCGACAGCTCGTGCGGACGGTGCCCGGTCCGGTGCGACAGGCCCACCCGGTCGAGGGCCCGCCGTGCGCGGACGAGCCGTTCGGTGCGCCGGGTCCCGGAGTACAGCAGGCCGTCGGCCACGGCCTCCAGCACGGGCACACCAGGCGCGAGATGGAACTGCTGGAAGACGAAGCCGATCGTCCGGGCGCGCAGGGCGGAGAGCTCGGCGTCCGCGAGCGATCGGACGGCGTGGCCGTCGATCGCGACGCTGCCGGTGGTGGGCCGGTCGAGGGTGCCGAGGATGTTGAGCAGGGTCGACTTGCCCGAGCCGGACGGGCCGACGATGCCCACGAGCTCGCCGCGCGTGATGCGGAGCGAGACCTGCCGCAGGGCCGTGACGCCGCCCGGGTACTCCTTCGAGGCGTCGTCGAGGAGGGCGATCGGTGGCGGCGCGCTCATTCCGCCACCCCGACCGTGACGCCCTCGGCGATGCCGGGGCCGCTGACCTCGACCATGCTCTGCGCGAACATGCCGGTCTCGACGGGGACGAAGGCGGTGGTGCCGTCCTCGACGACCTCGACCGTGTACCCGCCGTCCGGGGCCGCCACCAGTGCGGTGACCGGCACCATCAGCACGTCCTCCCGTTCGCCGGTGACGATGCGCAGGGTGACGGGCGCGGAGTCGAACCCCCCGGCCAGCGCCTCCGGGTCCTTGATCTGGACCACGACGGTCACGAACGTCTCCTCCTCGATCTCCTGGGCAACCTTGCCCACGCTGCTGACCTTGCCGTCCACGGTGGTCCCGTCCGGCAGCGTGATCGTCGCCGGGTCGCCCTCGGCCACCAGGTGCTGCAGCTCGACGTCCAGCGGGATGGTCGTCACGGGCGTGGTGCCGGTGTAGGTGACGACCTGCTGGTTCGGTTCGGCACCGAGGTGGCTGCCGGGGACGAGACCGCCGAGCGCGATCCGGATGTCGCCGTCGTGCACGAAGACCTGGCCGGGGGCGACGGTGCCGGTCTGCGGCCAGCCGACGTCGGCCTGCCAGGTGGAGACGGCCGCGGCGGTCGCGCTGTCGTAGGTGTCGTCGACCTCGAGGTCGGTGTGGCCCAGGTCGTGCAGGCTCTGTTCGAGCTGTTCGACGTCGCTGCCCACGGAGCCGACGCCGAGCACCCGGTACGACTGGACGGTGCCGTGCAGCAGCAGCACGGGCTCGTCGTCGACGGCGTAGACCGGCTCCCCGAGGCCCACGGTCGTGCCGGCCTCGGCGACCCACGTCACCACGCCGGAGTCCTGCTGCGCCACGAGCCCGACCGGCTCGCCGTAGGAGATCAGCCCGCCGACCTGCTGGGTCTGGGTGAGCGTGCCGCGGGTGACCTCGGCCGTGGCGGGCGGCAGCCCGTCGGTGTCGGGGGGCGGCGCCGCGCTGCCGCCGAAGCCGTGGGCAGCGACGAGCGCCGCCCCGGCGGCCGCGACGACGCCCGCCCCGACCAGCAGGCGCCGTCGGACACGCGCCGTCCGCTCGCGACCGGGTGTCCTGGTCCGGGGTGTCACGGTCACTCCCCGCTCAGGATGTCGCCGCAGGCCTCGGCGGCCTGCTGGTAGGTGGGGTCGGCGCGGTCGATGCCGGTGTCGCCGAACAGCCCCTCGGGCCCGGGCTGCGGGTCCGGGAAGTCGGGCAGCCCGTTGTCGCGCATGCACTCGGCGAAGGCGAGGTAGACGTCCATGTCCTGGCCGCTGGTCTCGCCCCGGATGCCGGCGGGCAGCAGGTCCTGGCACTGCTCCATGGCGTCCTGCACGGCGGCGCTGCTCGGGTCCACCGAGTCGGCGAACTGCGGCAGGCCGGTCTCCGGGTCGGGGTCGGACACCTCGACGCCGTGGTCCCGCATGCACTGGGCGTAGGCCTGCGCGTCGGGTGTCGGCTGCGCGGGGTCGCCGGTCCCGGCGGTGGTGCCCGACCCGGCGTCCGGCGTCGTCCCGGGTGCGGTGCACCCGGTCAGCAGCAGCGCTGCCATGAGCGTGCCCGCCGCCGCGGCGAGGCTCCGTCGTGTTCTCACATCG
The DNA here is from genome assembly GCF_044456525.1 of Promicromonospora sp. NPDC050880. Lineage (NCBI taxonomy): Bacteria > Bacillati > Actinomycetota > Actinomycetes > Micrococcales > Promicromonosporaceae > Promicromonospora > Promicromonospora sp. NPDC050880. The sequence continues at coordinate 36,314 of NZ_JBITFV010000008.1, read as the reverse complement.
TCCTCCAGGCTGGGGCGGCGTGGTCCGCCGCCGGTGGGACCAGTCCACGGGGCCGCCCGTAACGCCGCGGTAACCACGGGTGAGCCTGGTTATCCCGGCGTTATCCGTGATCGGCGACACTGGGTCACGGGTGCCGAGGAACGAGGGAGGCCGGCGATGCGGGTGCTGGTGGTCGAGGACGAGCCGCGCCTGGCGGCCGCGATCGCGGAGGGCCTGGGCCGTGAGGCGTTCGCCGTCGACACGGCGCTGGACGGCGGGCGGGCGCTGGAGAAGGTCGCGGTCACGGACTACGACGTCGTGGTGCTCGACCGCGACCTGCCCGTGGTGCACGGTGACGAGGTGTGCCGGCGGATCGTGGCCGGCCCCGGCCGGTCCCGGGTGCTCATGCTGACCGCGTCCTCTGCCGTCCGCGCCCGGGTGGAGGGCCTGGCGATCGGCGCGGACGACTATCTCACCAAACCGTTCGCCTTCGCCGAGCTGTCGGCCAGGGTGCACGCGCTCGCCCGCCGTGCGCTCCCGGCGGTGCGCCCGGTGCTGGAGCGGGGCGACGTGCGCGTCGTCCAGTCCACGCGGGAGGTCACCCGGGGCGGGGTCGAGGTCGCGCTCGCGAACAAGGAGTACGCAGTGCTGGTCGAGCTGCTCCGCGCGGACGGTGCGATCGTGTCGGCCGAGGAGCTGCTGGAGCGGGTCTGGGACGAGCACACCGACCCGTTCACCAACACGGTGCGCGTGACGCTGATGAAGCTGCGCCGCAAGCTCGGCGACCCGGACATGATCCGCACCGTCCCGGGCGCGGGGTACCGGATCCCATGAGGGGCCTCGGGCTGCGCGGCCGGCTCACCGTCCTGTACGGCACCCTGTTCCTCGTCGCCGGGGCCGCGATCCTCGGTCTGCTGTACCTCGTGGTCCAGGACCGGCTGGAGGCGGAGCTCGGCAGCGAGGCCGCGGACGACCGGCTGGCGCTGGTGCGCCAGGAGGCCGCGGCGTCCGGGCGGGACACCGTCACGCTGCCCGACGGCTCCGCCGTGCCCGTCGAGGACATCGCCGCCCAGATCCAGCAGGGCCGTGAGGACATCAAGGACGCCGCGCTGGACTCCCTGCTCGTCCAGGGCTCCCTGGTCGTGCTCGCCGTCGGTCTGGCCGCGGGCGCGACCGGGTGGGTGGTGGCGGGCCGGGGCCTGCGGCCCCTGCACGCCATCACGAGGACGGCGGAGCGGATCGCGAACGCGCGCGGACCGGAGCGTGACCTGTCCGAACGGCTGGCCCTGACCGGGCCGCGGGACGACATCAGGCGTCTGGCGGACTCGTTCGACGCGATGCTCACGTCCCTCGACGCCGCGTTCGACGCCCAGCGGCGGTTCGTCGCCAACGCCTCCCACGAGCTGCGTACTCCCCTGGCCCTGGAGCGCACGCTGATCGAGCTGGAGATCACGAAGCCCGCGGTACCCGGCGAGACCGCCCACCTCGGGCGGACCCTGCTGGAGCTCAACGAGAAGAGCTCCGCCCTCGTCGACCGTCTCCTGGTACTGGCCGACAGCGCGAACCCGGTCGAGCACCCGGTCCGTGTCGACCTCGCCGACCTCGCCCGCGCCGCGGTCGCGACCGTCACCAGGGTGCAGCGGCACGACATCGAGGTGCGCACCGACCTTCGCCCGGCCCCGGCCACCGGCGACCCCGTGCTGCTGGAACAGCTCGTCCGGAACCTGGTCGAGAACGCCCTCGTCCACAACGTCGACGGCGGCTGGGCGGCGGTGTCCACGGACACCGAGGGCGGCGCGGCGGTGGTATGCGTGAGCAACACCGGCCCGCGCGTGCTGCCGCACGAGGTGGACGGCCTGTTCGAGCCGTTCCGGCGCCACCGCGCCGACCGCACGCAGGCCGTCGAGGTCGGCGCCGCACGCACCGGCTTCGGGCTCGGCCTCGCCATCGTCAAGGCCGTGACCGACGCCCACCACGGCACTCTCCGCGCCCTCGCCCGGCCGGAGGGCGGCCTCGAGGTCCGGGCGACGCTCCCGGCCCCGGGGCCCGTGGACGCCGGCGCCGCCTAGACCGTCCGTGCCCCCAGCCACGGCGCCAGGTGGTCCTCCCGCCAGAGCCAGGCCACGCCGTCCGACACCTCCTCGGGTGTGCACAGGGCGGCCCCGAACGCCTCCAGCAGCCGCTGCCGCTCGGCGCCGGTCCCGTCGGCGGCCCCCACCACCACGATCCGGGTGTGCGGCACCGTCCCGGCGCACACCTCCGACCACGGCCCCAGGTCCGCGACCGCGAGCTGGCCGCCCGCGCCGTCCCACAGGCAGGCCAGGCCGGGCCGGTCGGCCACGTGGAACACACCGCGGGCCCGCAGGCGGCCGGCGCTGAGGTCCTCGATCCGGTCCAGCAGCCGCTCCGGGTGGAACGGCAGGGACGAGCGCAGCTCCAGCGTCCAGCTCCCGTCGCCCGGAACGGTGCCGCTGACCACCACCGCGCCCAGGGGGTGAGCCCGGCGTTCGGCGCGGGACGGCGAGTGGCGTCCTGCGGCGAGGCCGGCGGCGGTCACGGCGTGCAGGCCGTCCACGCGTCGCGTCCCGGCACCGCGCAGCCGGTCCAGCAGGCCCGACGCCGTCGCACGCACGGCATCGGCACCCAACCCTGAACCTGAGGTCGAACCTGAGGCCTCGCCCCGGCACGCCACCACGAGGTCCGCCTGCTCCACCTGCGCCGCGAGCGCCTCCCCCACCGAGCGCTCGTCGTCGGCCGTGAGCTCCAGGCCGCGTTCGGTGAGGGTGTCCTCGCCGAGCAGGTCGTCCTCGAAGGCGTCCAGGTCGATCACGGCGAGCGACGTCGCGATGCGGGTGTGCGCGAGCTGGCCGCCGGGCGCGGTCTCGGCGGCGAGCGCCCGCGCGGCCGGCAGAGGCTCCGCGCTGACCGGCAGGGCGAGCAGCACGTGGGACCAGCGGCCGTCGTGGGCGAGGCGGGCGATGGTGGGCACGGCGTCCTCCCGTACGGCGCAGGAGAGGCAGGCGTGCTCCAGGGGGACGAGCACGTCCTCGAGCACGCCGGTGGCGTCCTGGACCACGCGGCGGAGGTGGTCGGTGTGGATGTCGTGGCGTACGGCGACGACGCCGGGGGCGTCCATCAGCAGGCCGAACAGCGCGGAGTCGCGCAGCACGGGGTCGGTGCACGCCAGGACGCTGACCGGGATGATTCCGTGGCGCCGGCTGGTTCGGTCTCCGGTGGGGAACATGCTGCCTCCTCGCCCGGGGCCGGCCGTGGTGGCAGCCACGACCGGCCCGGAATAATTGATAACCGTTCTCAGTTCTGGTTCACTGTAGCGCGTCATGAGAACGGTTCTCATCCACGGCGGCCGCGAGGTCGGCGGAACACGCGGCGAGCCCGCCGCGACAGGAGGTCAAGTGTCAGCCAGATGCCAGGTGCTCGGCACCGTGCCGGGTTTCGGCCACTCGGTCTCGCACTCCCACGTGCGGACCAAGCGCCGGTTCGACCCGAACATCCAGAAGAAGCGGTACTGGGTCCCGTCGCTCGGCCGTCACGTCACGCTGCGCGTGAGCGCCCGCGGCATCAAGACGATCGACCGCCGGGGCATCGACGTCGTCGTCGCCCAGATCCTGGCCCGAGGGGAGAAGGTCTGATGGCCAAGAAGTCGAAGATCGCCGCCGACGCCCGGCGCCGCGAGCTGGTCGCCCGGTACGCCGAGCGCCGCGCGGAGCTGCGGCGCACGCTGCGGAACCTGGACCTGCCCGACGCCGAGCGCACGGCCGCCGTCCGCGAGCTGGCCCGCCAGCCGCGCGACGCGAGCCCCACCCGCGTGCGCAACCGGGACGTGGTGGACGGCCGGCCCCGCGCCTACTCGCGCAAGTTCGGCCTCTCCCGCATCCGGTTGCGCGACATGGCCCACCGCGGCGAGCTGCCCGGCGTGACCAAGTCCAGCTGGTGACCTGACCCCCGAACCGAGAAGGAGGAGCGCCCCATGAAGGTTCGCGCATCCCTGCGTTCCCTGAAGGACAAGCCCGGCGCGAAGGTCGTGCGCCGCCACGGCAAGACGTTCGTGATCAACAAGCTCAACCCGCGCTGGAAGGCGCGCCAGGGCTGAGCGGAAGGAGCAAGCGATGAAGAACATCCACCCCACCTACGGCCCGGTCGTCTTCCGGGACGCGAGCGCCGGCTTCACGTTCCTGACCCGCTCCACGCTCGCGGGCGACACGGACTCCGGCCCCGGCCGCCCCACGGCGACCATCGAGTGGTCCGACGGCAACACCTACCCGGTGGTCGACGTCGAGATCAGCAGCGCCAGCCACCCGTTCTGGACCGGTTCGGCCCGCGTGGTGGACACCGCCGGACGCGTCGAGAAGTTCCGGCAGCGCTACGCCAACCGCGGTAACGACAACAGCAAGGGTGGTAAGTGATGGCCTCGCGCACCGACCTCCGTCCCGTCATCAAGCTGCGCTCGACGGCGGGCACCGGGTTCACCTACGTGACCCGCAAGAACCGGCGCAACGACCCCGACCGGATGGTGCTGCGCAAGTTCGACCCCGTGGCCCGCAGGCACGTCGACTTCCGCGAGGAGCGCTGACCGCAGCGCTCCCGAGCGCCGACTGAGAGGAGGCCGCCGTGGCGGTCCCCAAGAGAAAGATGTCCCGCTCCCGCACCCGGTCGCGGCGCGCGCAGTGGACGGCCCAGGCACCTGAGCTCGTCCCCGTGACCACACCGGACGGACGGCAGGTCCGGGTTCCGGCCCGGCTGGTCCCAGCCGTCCGGCGCGGCCTGGTCGTCCCCGACTGAGCCCGTCCGCACGAACGCCCGCCCGGCCTCCCGAGGGAGACCGGGCGGGCGTTCGTCGTGCGTCAGACCGTCGCGGGCGCGTCGACCACGACCTCCAGGCCGGCCACGATCTCGTCCGCCCAGGCCTTCGCGCGCCTGCCCGAGGGGTCGGCCACCAGCACGTGGCCGATCCGCTCGTTGTTGTCGCCCGGCCGCACGGCCCGGCCGGGCGCGGGCAGCTCGTGGCCGGCCACGCGCTCGTCCTCGGCCAGGCGTTCCGCACCCCGCACACCGCGCACGACGCCGTCCGACGGCGCCAGGAGGAACGTGACCGCCGCGCTGGCCGCCGCCGCGGGGCCCGGGGCGGGCTCGCGGCCGAGTGCCAGGTCCACGAGCACCCGCAGCGGGTTGAAGCCCGTGACCAGGCGCACCAGCTCGAAGATGTAGCCACCACCCTGCCGCGGGTTCACCTCGACCAGCCGGGGCCCGGCCGCCGTGAGGCGCACCTCGGTGTGGCTGATCCCGTGAGTCAGCCCGACGGCGTCGAGCACCGCGACGACGTGCTCCTCGATCGCCGCGCGGTCGGCAGGGTCGAGCGACGCCGGGAACAGGTGCCCCGACTCGACGAAGCCGGTTCCGGCCTCGACGTCCGGTTCGGCGACCGACTTCGCGGTGATGCCCAGCACCCGCGTGACGCCGTCGCGGGTCACGGCCTCGACGCTGTACTCCGGCCCCTCCAGCACCCGTTCGAGCAGGGCGAGGCGCTCCAGCGGCTGGTCGCGGGTGTTGCGCTCGGGGCCGGTGACCTCCGCGAAGGCGACCGCGAGACCGGACTCGTCGGTCACCTTGCGCACGGCGGTCCCGGAGTTCATGTCCACCGGCTTGACCACCAGCGGGTACCCGAGGTCGGCGGCGGCCTTGTGCGCCTGCGCCCACGTGGCCGCCACCGCGAACGGCACGTCCGGCACGCCCGCCGCGGCGAGCGCCCCGCGGACCAGGTGCTTGCGCGTGGCCGTGCGCAGCGCCTCGGCCGGTGCGCCCGGCAGGCCGAGCGCCTCGGCGACCACGGCCACCGCGGGCAGGTAGTAGTCGCACGTGGTCAGCACGCCGTCGACGGGGCGCCGCGTGGCGACGTCCCGGGCGGCGGCGACGAGCGCCGCGTCGTCGTTGGTCTCGGCGACCACCACCTCGGCGGCGAGCGCCAGCACGGGGTGAGGTGCGCCGCCGGGCAGCCGGTACAGGTCGGGGTCGCGGGTAACCAGCACGTACTCGTGACCGGACTCGCGCAGCAGGGGCGGGAGCATGAGACCGGTGGACTGCAGCCAGCTCTCGATCATGAGCAGGTTCGCCACGTCAGCACACCTCACCGGGGCAGGCGCTAACGGGAGTCGTTCTCAACATGCCGCACAGCCTGCCACGGATCCGCCGGCCGTTCTCGCCGTCCGTCCGCGACCTGTGGAAAACCAGGTCCGGGGCGTGCGAGGACCAGGCGGTGGACAGGCACCCCGGTTGTCACGGCATGCGGGACGAGTAGGCGAAGTCCGCACTCGCGAACTTCGCCTTCTCTAGCCCCCAGGCTACGGCCCCTCAGGCCACCTGTCGCGCCAGGATCGGGTCCCGACCCGACTGCTACAGCACCCCGTCCGGGAGCGACGGGTGTTCGTCCGCCGAGGGCTTCGGGCGTGGGATGAGCAGCGCCAGGACCGTGCACACGAGCGAGGCGAGCAGGCCGAGCAGGAGGGCCGTGCGGAACGCGTCGTCGGAGGGCACCGGGATGCCCTCGTACTCGGCGCCGCCCGCCGCGAGCACCCCGCCCACGACGGCGGCGGCCGACGTCGTGCCCAAGGACCGCATGAGGGTGTTCAGCCCGTTGGCGGCGCCCGTCTCGTGCGACGGCACCACCCGCATGATGAGGGCGGGCATCGCCGCGAACCCCAGGCCGATCCCGACACCCACCACGAGGTTGACCACCAGCACGGACCACACGTCCAGGTCGACCACGACGGCGATCACGTAGGACACCGCGATCACGGCCGACCCCGCGGCGAGCAGCGGCTTGGGTCCGATCCGGTGCTCGAGACGGCCCGCCACGGGCGACATGGCGAGCATCACGAGGCCGGACGGCATGAGGACCAGACTGGCGTGCATGAGGCTGAGGCCCAGGCCGCCGGCCGCCGTCGGCAGCTCGAGGAGCTGCGGGAACACGACGTTCGAGGCGAACAGCGCGAAGCCCATCGCGATCGAGGCGAGGTTGGTGAACAGCACCGTGCCGCGCGCCGTCACCCGGAGGTCCACCAGCGGCTCCTCGACCCGCAGCTCGTACCAGCCCCACACCAGCAGCACCGCGAGCCCGCCGAGCAGCAGCCCGAGCGTGCGGGACGAGCCCCAGCCCCAGTCGTTCCCGCGCGAGACCGCCAGCAGCACCCCGGTCAGGCCGAGTGCGAGCCCGGCCACCCCGACGACGTCGAGCCGGCCGCCCGTGCGCAGGGTGCTCACAGGTACCACCCACGCGACCAGCGCCAGCGCGAGCAGACCGATCCCGGCCGCGACCCAGAACACGACGTGCCAGTCGTAGCGCTCGGTCACGAACGCGCTGATCGGCAGCCCGAGCGCACCCCCGACGCCGAGGGTCGCACTGACCAGGGCGATGCCGGAACCAAGCCGGTCGCGGTGCAGCACGTCGCGCAGGATCGAGATGCCGAGCGGGACCACACCCATGCCCATGCCCTGCAGCGCCCGCCCGACGATGAGCAGCACCACCGACGGCGACAGCGCCGCGACCACCGAGCCCAGCGCCAGCAGCCCGAGCAGCGCGAGCGCGACGGTCTTCTTGCCGTACATGTCGCCGAGGCGCCCCGAGATGGGCGTGCAGATCGCCGCCACGAGCAGCGTGACGGTGATGACCCAGGCGGTCACGTCGCGGGACACCCCCAGCAGCACCGGCAGCTCCGCCTGGATCGGCAGCAGGATCGTCTGCATGAACGACGCCCCCATGCCGGCGAACGCGAGGACGGCGATCACCAGGCCCGGGCGCGGCATCCGCGTGAGACGGGAACGGTCCTGACCACCGGGAGGGAATCGGAACTTCATGCGCGGCGGACGACCCTTCGACGAGCGGACGGACCTCGGCACGCTCGGTGTGCTCGCAGCACGAGCACCGCCGGGGCACGAGGGGAATACCTGCACCTTACATAGTTGCCCGCGCCAACCGAGCCTCTCCGTCGCCAGGACAGGCAGGCACGCCCGATGAACCGCCGAGAACGGGCCCGTACGACCTAGGCTGCCGACATGCGCGTGCTGATCGTGGAGGACGAGCCCTACCTGGCCGAGGCCGTCCGGGACGGGCTCCGGCTGGAGGCGATCGCCGCCGACATCGCCGGGCACGGCGACGCCGCCCTGGAGCTGCTCGGCATCAACTCCTACGACCTGGTGGTGCTCGACCGGGACATCCCCGGCCCGTCCGGCGACGAGGTCGCCCGGCGGATCGTCGCGTCCGGCAGCGGCCTCCCGATCCTCATGCTCACGGCGGCCGACCGGATCGACGACAAGGTCTCCGGGTTCGAGCTCGGCGCCGACGACTACCTCACCAAACCGTTCGTGCTCCGTGAGCTCGTCATGCGCCTGCGGGCGCTCGACCGCAGGCGCGCGGTCAGCAGACCGCCCGTGCGGGAGGTCGCAGGCCTGCGGGTGGACCCGTTCCGCCGGGAGGTCTACCGGGACGGCCGCTACGTCGCGCTGACCAGGAAGCAGTTCGCGGTGCTCGAGGTGCTCGTCGCGGCCGAGGGCGGCGTCGTCAGCGCCGAGGAGCTCCTGGAGCGGGCATGGGACGGGAACGCGGACCCGTTCACCAACGCCGTGCGCATCACCGTCTCCGCGCTGCGCAAGCGACTCGGCGAACCCTGGGTCATCGCCACCGTGCCCGGGGTGGGCTACCGCATCGACACGGGGTCGTCTGTCGACCCGGGTGCAGGGTCCGGCGCCGGGCAGGAGGTCGCGGACCATGACTAGGCGGCCCGGGATGAGCGTCCGCCTCAAGCTCACCCTCAGCTACGCCGGCTTCCTCATGGTGGCCGGCGTCCTGCTGCTCGCGGTGGTGTGGCTCTTCCTGCTGCGCTACGTACCCGAGGTGATCCACACGCCCGAGTCGAGCTCGCCGCCCGGATTCCCCGGGCCCTCGTTCATCCCCGACCAGGGCGACCTGACGCGCGCCTTCTTCCCGCGTGCCCTGGTCGCGCTGGGGCTCCTGCTCGCGTTCGGGTTGCTCGGCGGCTGGCTCCTCGCCGGCCGCATGCTGAGCCCGTTGAGCCGCATCACCGAGGTCACCCGGAGCGTGGCGCAGGGGTCGCTCACCCACCGGATCCGGCTCCCCGGCCGGCGTGACGAGTTCCGTGAGCTCGCCGACGCGTTCGACACCATGCTCGCGCAGCTCGAGGCCCACGTCACCGAACAGCAGCGGTTCGCCACCAACGCCTCGCACGAGCTGCGCACCCCGCTGGCGATCACCCAGGCGCTCCTCGACGTCGCGCGCAGCGACCCCGACACCGACGCCCACGAGCTCGTCAGACGGCTCCATGCCGTCAACGCCCGGGCGATCGACCTCACGGAGGCCCTGCTGCTGCTCAGCCGCGCCGACCAGCGGACCTTCGCCCGGGAACCGGTCGACCTGTCCCTGATGGCGGAGGAGGCCACCGAGACGCTGCTCCCCCTCGCCGAGGAACGCGGCATCACCCTCGAGACCTCCGGCGACATCACCCTGGCCGGCGGATCGCCGGCTCTCCTGCTGCAGCTCACGACGAACCTCGTGCACAACGCCATCGTGCACAACCTGCCCGACCACGGGACCGTGTGGGTCAGCACCCGGACCTCGCCGCGTGGCGCGCAGCTCACCGTCGAGAACACCGGGCCGGCCCTCACCCCGATGCTCGTGTCGACCCTCACCGAGCCGTTCCGGCGCGGCGCCGCCCGGATCCGCAGCGATCACGCGGGCGTCGGTCTCGGCCTGGCGATCGTCAGGAGCATCACCCAGGCGCACGACGGGACCCTCACGCTCGTGCCACGGCCCGACGGCGGACTCCGCGTCACCGTGGAGCTGCCTGCCACGCAGAGCCCGTAGGCACCTATCGGCGACGTATCGAAAAACCGAGACGTCCTGGCAACACCGCCCCCGCTGGGCTGGGGGCATGACCCGACAGAACCTCTCGGTACCCCCGGCGCACGCCACCGCTCGCACCAGGCGCACCCGCGGTCGCCCGACGGCGGCACCGCTGGCCGCCGCCGTCCTGCTGCTCGTCGCCCTCGGCGCCTATCCCCTGCTCGACCGTGCCGGCTCGCCCGTGGTCCAGGCCGTCGACAAGGTGCTCGACCCCGGATCGGCCCCGTCCGGGTCGACCGGTCTCGGGGGCGGCGAGATCCCCGGCGGCGCGGCCACGCTCGACGACGACCTTCCCGGGATCACCCGGCTGGACCCGGCGCTCGCCGACGCCGTGCGCCAGGCCGCCGCCGACGCTGCCGCCGACGGTGTCGAGCTCTGGATCACGAGCGGCTGGCGCAGCCCCGCCTTCCAGCAGAGACTGCTCGACGAGGCGGTCCGCGAGCACGGCAGCCTCCAGGCCGCCCGGCACGTGGTCGCCACACCGGAGACGTCCGCGCACGTCACGGGCAAGGCTGTCGACATCGGGCCGACCGAGGCGGACTACTGGCTCATCGAGCACGGCCCCGGCTACGGGCTGTGCCAGGTGTACGCGAACGAGATCTGGCACTTCGAGCTCCTGACCACGCCGGGCGGGACCTGTCCCCCGCTGCTGGAGGACGCCACGGCGGGCTGAGCCGCCCGCCCGCACCCCTTCGGCCGGCCGGGTCAGGGCGCCGGCCCCGACCCGGACCGGGTCAGGATTCCAGTGCGCCCGGCCCGGGGACGAGGGCGACCTCCTCCGGCGCGAGCTCCCGGCCGTCCTCGGCGATGAAGGAGAGGCGCACGGGCTCCTCCGTGTCCCGGTCGACGTAGGCGACCGAGGGCCCGAAGCCGGAGGGCCGGTGCACATCACCCCACGCGACGAAGGCCGCCATGACGGTCTTGAGCTCGGCTCCCGCCGGGGTGAGCACGTACTCGTCGCGCTGCCGCTGACCCGCGTCGCGGTACGGCTGCCGCTCCAGCACGCCGCCCTCGACCAGGGTCTCCAGGCGTGCGGTGAGCACGTCCGGGGCGATGCCCAGCCGCGCCCGGAAGTCGGCGAACCGGGTGACGCCGAAGAAGGCCTCGCGGACCACGAGCAACGTCCACTTCTCCCCCAGGATCTCCAGGCTGCGGGCCACGGAGCAGCGGGCGTTGCGTTCACGGGGCGTTGTGCTCATGACCACATCCTATCTGAGTTGTGGATTCCAACCTAGGTGCTAAGTTGTGAATCCCAACTCAGACAGGAGTCCTCCCGATGGCTTTCACCTGGGCAGCACGCGGCAGCCGCTGGGCGGCGGCGTCCGCCGTGGCCCTCGCGCTCTGGGCGTCGGCGGCGCCGACGCTGGTGTACCCCGTGTACGCCGCGCAGTGGCACCTGACGACGGCGGTCACCACCACGGTGTTCGCCGCCTACCCCGTCGCCCTGATCGCGACGCTCCTGCTGCTCGGCGGGCTCGCGGAGAGCGTGGGCAACCGTGGCGCGATCCTCGCCGGTCTCGGCGTCCTGGGCCTCGGCGCCCTCACCTTCCTGCTGGCACCGAACCTCGCGCTGCTGCTCGTGGGGCGCGCGCTCATGGGCGTCGGCGTGGGGCTCAGCCTCGGCCCGGCCACCAGCGTGATCGCCGCCTCCGGGCCGGACGACGGCCGGGACCGCACCGGCGCCGTCACCGCGGGGGCGTCGGCGGTGGGCCTGATCACCGCGCTGCTCGTCGGCGGCGCCACCGTGCAGTTCACCGCCAACCCGCTGCACGCGGCCTACGGGGTGCTGCTCGCCGGCGTGGTCGTCGCCGTGGTGGCGGCCTGGTACCTGCCGCGCCGCGCCCGGAGAGCTCCGGCACGCTGGCGCCCCCGTCCGCTCGCGGCGCCGCGGCACCGCCTGCCGTTCGTCGCCGGCGCGCTCGGCGTCTCGGCCGCCTACGCGCTCGGCGCGATCTTCCTCGGCATCGGCGCCCAGTTCGCCCGCGACACCGTGCGGTCCGACGACGCCTTCGTCAACGGCGTGGTGCTGGCCCTGTCCGCGGCCGCCATCGGGGTGACCGCCCTGCTGGCCGGCCGGCTGCGGGCGTCCACCGCGGTGCGCCTCGGCGCCGGAGCCGCGCTCGCCGCCCAGGGGCTGATGCTCGTCGCGGGCACCACCCACTCGATGCCGCTGCTGATCGCCTACTCCCTCGTGGGCGGCGCCGGCTACAGCCTCCTGTTCTCCGGCGGCGTCACCCTGGTCACCCGCAGCGCGAGCCCCGCGCACCGGGCCGCGACCACGTCGTCGGCCTATCTGGTCGCCTACCTCGTCCAGGCCGTCGTGGCCGTGAGCGTCGGCCGCCTGGCCACCGGGCTCGGCCTGCAGGTCGCACTCGCCGCGGGCAGCGCGACCGTCGCCGCGCTCGCCCTGGCTGCCGTCCTCACCGCCCGTGACCGGACAGTCGCGCCCGACGCGGTCAGACCCGCGGCGGTCACCCCCGCCGCGCCGTCCACCCCCACCGATTCCCCGTCCTACCACCTGATGAGAGCGAGCTCGTGATGACTGCCCTGAAGAATGCCGTGGTCCTGGTCACCGGCGCGAACGGCGGCCTCGGCCGCGCGTTCGTCGCCGAGGCCCTCCAGCGGGGCGCCGCCAAGGTCTACGCCAGCGCCCGGACCCCGCGGGAATGGACCGACTCCCGCGTGGTGCCGCTGCCGCTGGACATCAACTCCCCCGAGTCGGTCGCAGCGGCGGCCGAGCAGGCCGCCGACACGACGGTCCTGATCAACAACGCCGGGATCTCCGACGGCGGGCAGCCCGTGCTGACCACGCCGATCGACACCGTGCGCGCGGTGTTCGAGACCAACGTGTTCGCGCAGGTCGCCGTCACGCAGGCCTTCGCACCCGTGCTGGCCGGGAACGGCGGCGGCGCCATCGTCAACCTGCACTCGGCGCTGAGCTGGCTCGCCCTGGGCACCTACTCGGCGACCAAGGCGGCCTTCTGGTCGTTCAGCAACGCGCTGCGCGTGGAGCTGCTGGGCCAGGGCACGCATGTGCTCGGGGCCCACCTGGGGTACACCGACACTCCGATGATCGCCCGTCTGGACGTGCCCAAGGAAGACCCGCGCGACATCGTGGCGGCCATCTTCGACGGCCTGGAGGCGGGCGAGCCGGAGGTGCTCGCCGACGACACCAGCCGCCGGGTCAAGCAGGCGCTGTCCGGCCCGCTGTCGGCGCTCTACCCGCAGCTCCAGGCAGCGGCTTCCTGAGGCCCGCCCGTCCTGGCGCTTTGCGGCGGCGTTGCTGCCGCAGGCGTCAGGACGTCGCGCCTCCGGGCGTGCCCAGGACCCGCGGCACATCGCCCGCCGGGCCGGGGAGCGGGCGGTCAGGCCTCCGCCACCCCCGCCACCGCCTTGGTGCGCGAGCGCCCCGAACCGTCCTTGAGCACCACGTACTTCAGGTCCACGTGCGGTTCCAGCGCGCTGTACTTGTCGTTCGGCGCGCCGATCACGAGCTGGAAGCCCAGGCCGCGCCAGGCGCCCACGGCCCGGCCCGTGAACCGGGCGTCGGCCTTGATCAGGGCCTCGTCCAGGAACACCGGCGCGTAGCGCGGCCGTTCCGCCCCGGCGTCGCCGAGCTGGTAGCGCAGGGCGGCCCCGACGATGAACGCGACCAGCTCCTGCGACTCGCCACCGGACTTCTCGCCGATGCCGTCGTAGTGCGCCACGTGGTTGCCGTCCAGGTCCACCTTCTCGGCACTGAGCCGCACGTGCCGCCGCACGTCCACCAGGTCCGCGAAGTCGGGCGAGCCGCGGCGGATGCGGTCCACCACCCGGGCCATCCGCAGGTAGCGCCGCTCGCGCTCGGCGTCGGTGGCCTCACGGGTCAGCGCCTCGCGCAGGGAGCGCAGCTCCTTGCGGAACGCGCCGACGACGGCGGACTGGTTGTCGCGCGCGTCGATCCGGAGCCGGTGGTCGTCGTCCGCGAACGGCAGGTTCGCCAGGATCTCGTTGACCGGCCCGATCCGTTCCTTGATCTCGCGCACCGCCCCGGCCAGCGCGCTGTGCAGGTCGGTGAGGTCGTTCCCCGACAGCCGCAGCAGGCTGTTGCGCCACTCGGCCTCCAGCTCGTGCAGGCCGTTGGTCTCCAGGTCGGTGAGGATCCGCTCGTAGTCGGCGAACGACTCGTCGGGGTCGATGCCCAGGTTGGGGTCGTGCCAGCGTTCCTTGAACGTCTCGAACGTGCGCCGCAGCGCCTCGCGGGCCGTGCCGAGCGCGGTCTGCGCGGCCTCCCGGTCCGCCCGGAGCCGTTCGGTGGCCTGGCGCAGCGCACTGTCGAACGCCGCGAGCGCCTCCGCGGCGTCGCCGTGCCCGGCGTCGTGCCCGGAGTCGTGCCCGGCGGCGTCGAACAGCCCGTCGAGGTACTCACGCTGGTCGGGGGCGACGGTGATGCCGGCGTCCTCGGCGGTGTCGAGCGCCTGCTGGGCCGCGTCGACCTCGTCGGTGACGGCGGTCCAGCGCTGTTCGAGGGCCTCGGCCGCGGCGCGCGTCTTGCCGAGGTTCTGGTTGAGCTCGTCGATCTGCCGCTCGAGCGTGCCGGCCTGCTCGCGCAGTCGGGTGATCTCGGGGTTGCCCGCCGTGACCTCGTCGATCACGGCGGCCCACCGGTCGCGCTCGGCCTCCACCGCGGCCACGTCGACCTGGTCCCAGACGAGCCCGCTGACGGTGCGGCACGCGTCGAGCTCGTCGTCGTGCCGGTTCAGCAGGTCCTCGGCGTCCTGGACGTGCTGCTCCACCTCGGCGAGCCGGCCTCGGGCCCGCGCGATCCGTTCGTCGAGCTCGGCCAGCGCGCGGCCGTTGGTGAAGCCCAGCACGTTGCCGCGCAGGTTGCCGCCGTGCGCGCCCCGGTGCCCCTCGGACTGCTGCCCCGACCGGGTCAGGGCCATCGTGTGCTGCCCGAGCTGCCCGGGCGTGTCCACGCAGACGTACGCGAAACGCTGCGCCAGCTCGTGCTTGAGCCAGCCCGCGAACGGCCCGCCGCGCACGTCCAGGCGGCCGGGCAGGGTGCGCGAGTCGAGCCGCACGTCGTCGCGCAGGCCGGTGGGCACGCCCTCGAACCGGATGCGGGTGGTGGTGGGCACGCTGTCGATGGCCTTGCGGAAGGACTGGATGCGCGCGGTGTCGATGAGCATCTTGGTCGCGAAGCCGCCGAGCGCCAGGTTGAAGGCGCCGCGCCAGGGCTCGAACTCGGTGCGCACCTCCAGCAGCTCGCCCACGAAGGGCAGGTCCTCGGGTGTCAGCCCCGCCGCCTCGGCCAGCACGGCGCGGGCCCGGTGCAGGTGGTCGGGGATGTTGCCGCGCCGGTCCGCGGCCGCCGCCCGTTCGGCCTCCAGGTCGGCCAGCTCGGCGCGCGCGGTGCTGCGCAGCGCCATCGCCTCGCCGAACCCGTCCCGGGCCGCCTTCCTCGCACCGGCGTCGTCCAGGGCTGCTCGCGCGCGGGCAGCCACCGCGGAGAACTCCGCCTCGGTGGTGACCGTCGCCTCCAGCACGCCGAGGGCGTCGTCCAGACGCCCGCGGGTGCGCGCGACGTCGGCCAGCCGTGCGCGGACGCCCTTCAGCTCGCGCTGCGCCGTGGCCAGGCGGTCGCCGCCGGAGGCCCGCAGCGTCTCCTGCACGCCGTCCAGCTCCGCCTTGGCGGCGGCGATCCGGGACCCGGTCTCCGCCGCGAGCGCCTGCGCGTCACGGTGGCCCGCCTGGAGGTCGTGCTCGACGGCGCGCAGCAGGCCGAGCCGCCGCTCGTTGCGCCACAGCGCGGCCGGCGCGGCGTCGTCGGTGAAGGAGCCGATCTGGTCGATGACGCGCAGGCGCTCGCCGGAACGGCCGACGGCGGCGTGGTGCTCCCGGATGGGCGACAGTGCGCCCACCTGCTGCCGGGCGGTGATCATCTGCTCGCGGGTACCGGCGAGCTCGTCGAAGTGCTCCACGACCTCGTCGGCCTTCGCGAGCGTCTCCGGCTCCTCCAGGACCATCGCCTTGTACAGCGCGTCGACGGTGGTGATCTGCTGGCCGGCCTGGATGCGGCCGAGCAGGGCGACGGCCTTGTTGCCGTCGCCGGACGCGCCGATGCCGAGCGTCGAGTGCAGCCGGGCCGTGAGCTCCCGGTCGGTGTCGAAGGACACGAGCCCGGCGTCGGTCACGGCCGCGCGGGCGAACCGCTGGGCGGCGGCCCGCTCCAGGCCGCGCAGGTCGAACGGGCCGTCGCAGGTGGCGCGCAGCGCCACGACCTCCTCCAGCGTGCGCGCGGCGGCGGGCACGTACCAGGCGCGGACTGCGGTGAACTCGGTGCCGGACTGGTCGGCCCACGTCATGGCGATGGCCGACCAGGTGTCGCGCCCGTCGCCGCGCAGCACGCGCTGCCGGGTGCCGTCGTCGGTGCGCGACTCGTCGATCTTGCCGCGCGCGTAGGACAGGATGTTGCGCTGGTCCTTGCCGCGCGGCCGCCCCACGACGCTGCCGTTGGACGCCCCGTTGAACGGGGTGGTGTGCGGCATGAGCAGCGCGATGTAGGCGTCCATCAGGGTCGACTTGCCCGAGCCGGACCCGCCGGACAGCAGGGTCGCGGTGGGCGCCAGGCGCACGCGGTGGTGTCCGTCGTACCCGCCCCAGTTGACGAGCTGGAGGTCGCGCGCGACCCACTGCTGCCCCGTGGAGGCCGCCGGGATCATCCCGAACAGGGTGTCGATCATCGTCATCGTGCGTCCTCCTCGCCCGCCGCGGTGGCGGTGGTGTCCTCGTCGCGGACGCCGTTCTGCTCCCGCAGCCAGGTACGCAGCTCCACGAGCCGCTCGTTGCTCAGCACGATCTCGACCAGCGGGGTGACGCGGTACCGGCCCTCGGACTCCTCCTCGACGAGCCCCTCCTTCTCCAGCCGTCGGACGGCGTTGCGGATCTCGGTCTGCCGGGTGGCCAGGTTCCTGTCGTCGGGCTCGAAGTAGGTCAGCACCGTCTGCTCGACCTCCTCGACGTCGACGCGGGCGGACGACTCGCCCGCACCGCGCTCGCGCTGGAACACGGTGCGCAGGTGCACCAGGACGAGGGTCTCGGCGCGCGTGTAGGGGTCGTCCTTGAGCAGGATCGGCACCTCGGTCTCGGCGGAGCGCACCTGCTGCTTGTACGCCACGCCGCGGTCGTGGTCCACGACGAGGTGGACGTACAGGTCGTGCAGCCGGGACTCGATCACCTGCTGGTTCTCCAGCAAGGTGCGCCACTGCGCCCGGTCGCGGTCGGCCACCAGGAACCTGCGCTGCAGCAGGCGCACGAGCACGCGGCGCACGGAGGCGTCCAGCGTGCCGGTGTCGCCGGCGAACTGGCCGGCGTCGTCCTCCTCCATCGGGACCGGGTCGACGAACGCCTCGGCGGGCGGCTGCTCGCCCGCGAGCTCCTCGGCGGGGGCGTCCTCGACGGCGGTGTCACTCATCGTTCGTGTCCTTGTCTTCCCTGGCGTCCTGCGTGGTCCGTACCGTCACGCCGCCGAACGCGAACCGACGGCGGGACCCGTCGGGGCGCACGGCCTCGACGACGGCCACCTGGTCCGTCTCGGTCATGCCGTCCTGGTGGGCGATCTCCAGCAGCCCCAGCAGGTCGACCGGCCGTCTGATCCGTTCGGGTGCGGCGCCGAACGCCGCCGCGAGATCGGCCTCGCCGGACCGGCCCGCGAAACCGGCCGCGAAACCGGCGAGGTGCTCGCGCAGCTCGGCGTAGTGCGGGCCGCCCCACTCGCGGGCGCCGTCCTCCAGGTCGGCCTCCGCGTCGTCCCACGCGCGCAGCGGGGCGGGCGGCTGCGGCGGCCGCAGGTCGCTCGTCGACTGGCGCAGGTGCGCCACGCCGGCCACCGGCAGGCGGCGCAGCGGGGCCACCTCCTGGCTGCGCCGAGTGCCCGGGATCCAGCCCTGGAGGCCGATCATGACCTCGCGCAGCAGCTCGTCGACCTGCCGGTCGCGCAGCGGGTCGTGGTTGCGCACCTGCGTGGTGATGACGTGGGACGCCTGCCGCTGGGCCTTGATCACCTCCGCGACGCCCTGCTCGATCCGCCGCCCGATGTCGCGCAGCTCGGCCCGTTGCTGCGCCGGCAGACGGCCTGTGAACCGGTGCCGCAGCACCGTGTCGAGCTGGACGGACAGCTCGTCGATCCGTTCCGGGTCGCCGATCAGGCGCAGCGCGCCGGCGAAGGCGCGCCCCTCCGGCGTCGCGGTCATCACCTGCTCGCCGCGCTCCAGGTACTCGCGCAGCACGTCGCCCGACGGGCGCTCGTCCTGCCGCAGGGCCGCCACCACGTCACGCTGCATGGCCCGGAGCGACTCGGCGACGCGCGCGAAGTCGGCAGGCAGCTCGCGCACGAGGTGCAGCACGTTCTCCGCCTCCTCCAGCAGCTCGTCCTCACCCACCTCGTCGACCTCACCGGTCCGCTGGATCCGCGCCAGCTCGTCCTGGAGCCGCCTGATCTGCGCGTCCAGGCGCGACATCCGCACCAGCACGTCGGGGTCGGCGTCCTGCGCCAGCCGCTCGACGGCGTCCAGGAGCGTGCGCACGCGCGACTGCGAGACCCGCGCCCGCGCGCCCCCGGCCCGCCCTGCTACCTCCAGCGCGCCGACCGCGTGCGCCGAGAGCTGGTACACCTCCACGTCTCCGTCGACGATCTGCCGTTTCAGCCAGCCGACGTCGGCCCACTGGCGGCACAGCTCGCGCGCGCTGCCCAGCGGGATCGCCCGGGTGCCGTCGGCGTGCAGCTCGTAGCCCTGCGCCCGGAGCTGGTCGAGCGCGTCACCGATCTCGGTGTGCGCCTCCGCCACGGGCACGGTGGGCCGCTCGGGCGTGAACACGAGCGACAGCAGCGACACCACCAGCGGCGCGTACCTGCGGTGCAGCAGGTCGAGCATCGGCTCCTGGAAGGCGCGGAGCGCGCCGAGGTAAGCACCCTCTGCACGAGTAATCATCGCCGCTCAGAGTACGTGGGACCACGGACATCCACGCTCCCGTCGTCCACAGGCCCCGGCTCGCGGGCCGATCAGCCCGCCGGGGGCGTGACGGGTTCCCCGGAAGCGGGCGGCAGCAGCTGCGCCGCGAGCGAGCGAGCCGTCTCCGCCAGCGTGCCGACGTCCATCCCGGTGCGCCCCATGAAGGTCAGGCCCTGCTGCGCGGCGAGCAGCGCCCGGGCGGTCCGGACGGGGTCGACGGTGTCCGGCAGGTCGCCCTCGGCCTGCGCGCGGCGCACGGCCTCGGCCAGGACCGCCGTCGTCGCCTCGTACGCCTGCCGGGCCTCGGCCGCGACCACGGGATCGGCGGCCGCGAGCTCCGTGGTGCTGTTCGCGAGCAGGCAGCCCCGGCGGGCGGACGCGCCGTCGGGGTCGCCTGCCGTCGCCACCAGGAAGTTGCGCAGGGCGTCGATCGCGCGCGGCGCGGCGTCGACCGACCGGCGCAGCCCCCGTTCGAGCGACTCCACGTAGCGGCGCAGCACCCGCAGGAAGAGCTCGTGCTTGTCCCCGAAGGCGGCGTAGAGGCTGCCCTTGCCCAGCCCGCTCACCCGCATGAGGTCCTGGAGCGACGTGGCGGCGTAGCCCGCGTCCCAGAACTGGTCGCAGACAGCGTGCAGCACCGCGTCCTCGTCGAACTGTCTCGGCCTGGCCATGCGCCCAGGATAGAAGATTCTTGACCGATCGGTCCAACATCTCTAATCTGGACCGGCCGGTCAACAATCCAGCACGAGGCGTCCACGGCCGGACGGACATCCGCCTCGGCGCAGCCACCACCACGAAGGACACATCGTCATGGGTCAGCTGACCAACAAGACCGCTCTGGTGACCGGCGGGAACTCGGGCATCGGCCTCGCGGCCGCACAGCGGTTCGTCGACGAGGGCGCCCGGGTCTACCTCACCGGCCGCCGCAAGCCGGAGCTCGACGCCGCGGCCGAACGGCTGGGCGACCGCGCCGTCGCCGTCCAGAGCGACGTCTCCGACCTGGGCGACCTCGACCGGCTGTTCCAGCGCATCGCCGACGACGGGAACCGGCTCGACGTCCTCTTCGCGAACGCCGGCGGCGGCGAGGCGCTCCAGCCCCTGGACGCCCTCACCCCGGAGGGCTTCGACCACACCTTCGGGATCAACGTGCGCGGCACCGTCTTCACGGTCCAGAAGGCGCTGCCGTTGCTCAACGACGGCGGCAGCATCGTGCTGACCGGTTCCAGCTCGGCGAGCCGCGGCGTGGCGGGGTTCGGCGTCTACTCCGCCACGAAGGCCGCCCTGAGCCAGTTCGCCCGCGTCTGGGCGGCCGAGCTCGCGCCCCGCGGCCTGCGGGTCAACACGGTGGTGCCCGGACCCACGGACACCCCCGGGCTGCGGGGCCTGGCCGCGGACCCGGCCGAGGTCTCCGCCATGCTCGACGGCATGGCCGCCAGCACGCCGCTGAACCGGCTCGCCGACCCCGCCGAGATCGCGAACGCCGTGCTCTTCCTGGCCTCCGACCAGTCGAGCTTCATGACGGGCAGCCAGCTCTTCGTGGACGGCGGCGAGGTGCAGGTCTACCCCTGATCCCCGGCCGCCACCGGGCCCGGGCGCCCGGCGCGGACCTGCGCCAGCCGGCGGCGCAGGTCCGCGTCGGTGAGCGTGCCCACGTCGTCCACCCACTGCTCGACGCCACCCCGGTGGCCCAGCGCCCGCACCTCCGGGTCGGCGACGGCGGAGCGCAGCACGCCGGCCACGTCGCGCAGACCCGTGAACGGCCGGTCGAAGAACGGCTCGCACGCGGCGCCGTCGAGCACGGGCAGCCCGACGGCACGCTGCCGCTCGTGCAGCGCGTCGCACGCGCCGCGCAGCGCAGCGTCGCGCTCCTGCCAGGTCGCGGCGGCGAGCGCGTCGTCCAGGTGCCCGGTGACCGACGGCGCCACCGGCAGCCGGGCGAACGACGTCCCGGCCCACTTGGGGTACGGCGGCCAGCGCCGCTCCAGCAGGAAGCCCAGCCGGACCATTCCCGTGGCGAGCCGCGCGGCGATCAGCCGGGACCCGCGCTCGTCACCGAGCTGCCCGGTGCGGCCCACGAACGGCAGCTCCTGCCCGAGACGCGCCCACTCGGCGGCCAGCACGTGCAGCCACACGTCGTGCGGGTACCAGGCGAGGCGTTCCCGCAGCGCGGTGATCTCGCCGGAGGTGTCCTCGAACACCGGCCCGGCGGTGACCTCCAGGACGGACTGGCCGGTCAGGGCGAGCCAGCCGGCGGCCGAGAGGTCGCCGGCGTCGACCCCGGTGCGCGACCGGACGAAGTCCGCCGCCGCCGACACCTCGACGCGGTGCCGGACCACGGGGTCCCAGGTGACGGCGAACGCCGTCGGCCACCCCTGGTACGACGGCGGGAGCGATGCCGCCAGGAGCGCGTCCACCTCGCCGACGCGCTCCGCCGGGACCAGCAGCGTCAGCCGCAGCCCCCAGTCGTGGTCACGGGACGTGTCGTCGTCGAGCCCGAGCACGTCCGACCCGGTACCGAGCCGCCCGGCCGCGCGGGGCATCCCGGGCAGCTCCCGGTCCAGCAGCGGACGGACGACGTCGGCCCAGTAGCCACGGGCGATCTCGATACCGGACATGACGCCAACCTAGGCCAAGGCGGTGCGCTGCCACGCCGGCGAGTTCGGCCCCTTGCCCCAGCGCAGCCGCCATGTTCGGCCCCTTGCACCCAGATCGGTCCGTCGATGGACCGATCTCGGGGCAACCGACCGAACACGGAGCCCTGCGCGGGACAACTGACCGAACAGAACAGGGGCCACACGCCAGACCCCGCCCCGGACAGCCCGCCCGAGCCGGCTCAGCGCACGCTCGCCGTGACCGCCCGCGCCGTCAGGCAGGTCCAGCCGCCCACGTAGACCCGGTCGCCGTCCGAGAGCCACCGGCGCTCGCCCGGCCGCAGCGGCGTCGTGGGCAGCTCGTCGCCGCGCGCGGCCACGTAGGTGCCGTTGGCCGAGCCGAGGTCGATGACGCTCCAGCCGCCCTCCACCCAGGCGATCTCGCAGTGCCGCCGTGAGACGCCGGTGTCCTCGCAGACGATGTCCGGCACGACGCCGCGGCTGCGCGACGCACGGCCGACCACCAGTCGCTCACCGGTCAGGGGCACGACGGTGTCGGCCGTCGCCGGCGGCACCAGCCCGTCCTGCGGCACCTGGTCGGCCGACCACTCGAAGTCCGAGCGGACCTCCAGCGCCCAGGCCGTGGGGGCGGCGTCGCGCACGAGCGGCTTGACGGCGGGCAGCACCACCTTGGGCATGGTGATGGAGTCGTCGGGGCGGAGCGCCGCGCCGATGCGTACCGCGAGCAGCGGCACGTGCTCCTGGACCACCGCCGGGTGCGCGGCGAGCATCCGCGCCAGGTGCAGCGCTCCGTCGAGCGGCATGCCGGCGCTGGGCTGCACGCGGACGTCGTCGCGCTTCTCCAGGAGGTGCTGGAGCACCATGGAGCGGAACACCGGCGCGTGCGTCATCAGCTTGCCGGTGGTGACCGCCACGGGCTCGACGCCCGGGTGGCTCAGCACGGCGCACAGGCCGTCCGCCAGCGACCGGGCCGCCTCGTCCAGGATCTCGCGGCAGGCGAGGTCGCCGTTGCTCGCGGCCTGGATGACCCGCGGCGCGAACCCGGCGAACAGCGACACGTCCGTGACCGACGTCCAGCGTTCCCGCCGCCCGAAGTGCCGCTCGGCCGACTCGACCAGCCCGGGCGACGCCCCCACGCGGCGGCCGTCCATCGACCGTGCGGCGGCGTCCAGCCCGCGCCGTCCGATCCACGCGCCGCCGCCGTTGTCGCCCACGTGCGGGCCCATCCCGTCCGCGAGGTGCCACCGGCCCACGTCGTCGCAGGCCACCGCGACCGCACCCGTACCGACGGCGAGCGTCGCGCCCGGCCCCGAGCCGAGCGCGCCCAGGTGTGCTGTGACGGCGTCGCTCGCCACGGCGGTCGCGGTGGTGCGCAGCTCTTCCGCGAGGATGTCGTGCACGCGGTTCGGGTCGAGGCTGCCGGCCTGCGTCTGGGACCGGAACCCGCGCATCCCCACCGCGGCGGCGCTCACCCGCGGCCGCCCACCGAACTCCGCCGCGAAACCGCGGCACAGGTCGCGCACCACCTCGGGCACCGTCGAGCGTCCGTTCACGACCGTGGCCGGCGGCCCCGTGACCTCGTACGACCGGCCGCCCGGGGCGCCGCCGACCCGCAGGCGCGAGCCGGTGCCCCCGATGTCCACGCCGGCTACCCCGACACCCGCTCCGGGCGCCCCCGCCCCACCCTGCTGACCAGTCGCTATCGGCACCGGGTCATATTCACCCGGAACGCGAGATACCGCACCCGTCACCTGTCATACGCCGCAGGACGCTCCACCTCGGCCTGGCTGCGGGTTCACGTCGCGAGCAGACGGGCGCCGGGGCAGGCTGGTTGCGGGAGCAGCGAGGAGGTGGATCATGCCGCAGGCCCGGACCGACCGCCCCGGTGCCGAGGAGTGGGTCCCCGCGGACGCCGACGTCGACGCGCTCGCGTCCGCCGTGCACGACTGCCGCGGCTGCGAGCTCTGGCAGCCCGCGACCCAGGCCGTCTTCTCGTCCGGTCCCGCCGACGCCGCCGTGGCGCTGGTCGGTGAGCAGCCGGGCGACCGCGAGGACCGCGAGGGCGAGCCGTTCGTCGGCCCCGCCGGACGGGTCCTGGCCGAGGCCCTCCATGCGGCGCACCTCGACCCGGACCAGGTGTACCTCACCAACGCCGTCAAGCACTTCCGCTTCACGGAACGGGGCAAGCGCCGACTGCACCGCACGCCCGACGTCGCGCACGTGCGCGCCTGCCTGCCGTGGCTGGAGGCCGAGCTGGCCGCCGTCCGGCCCCGGGTGGTGGTCGCGCTCGGGGCGACGGCGGCCCGCGCCGTGCTGGGCCGGGCGGTGCGGATCGGCACCGAGCGCGGCCAGGTGCTCGAGGGCGAGGCCTACGACGTCGTCGTCACGACGCACCCCTCGGCGCTGCTGCGGCTGCGGGAGCGTGCCGACCGCGCCGAGCAGCTCGAGGCCCTCGCCGCCGACCTGCGGACCGCCGCGGACGCCGCCCGCTGAGACCGGCCCGTCGCGCAGCTCACCGGGGTCCCGGCGGATTTCAGAGGACGGAAATCCCGTCCCCGAGCATCTTGGCGCCGAGCACGAGCAGCAGGACGGCCATGATCGCCGCGTTGTTGCGGACCATCCACGACCTCAGCTCGTCGAGCACCGGGCCGGCCCGGGACCCGAGCGCGACGTAGATGACCACGGGCGTCACGACGCCCACGCTGGCCACCACCGCGAACACGAGCGCCGCAACCACGGTCGCGGACGTGTCCCCGGGTGCCGCCGCCGCGATCGCCGCGCCGCCGGACACGACCAGGAGCAGGTTCTTGGGGTTGACCGCGCCGAGCAGCACCGCGAGCCCGGCCGACCGCGCGGGAGTGAACCGCTCGATCGCCGCCATCCATGCCGGGGCGGGCGGTTCGGCGTCGCCCCGGGGGCGGCCGCGCCACTGCCGGACGCCGAGGGCGACCAGCAGGACGCCGAGCACGATCTTGAGCCAGCCGGTCCAGGTGGCGGGCCCGCCGTCGTCGGGCGTGGCGTTGCCGGCGACGAGGGCGACCACGGCCACCAGGGCGAGCACGGCCACGAACCAGCCGACCACGAAGGCCAGCGCGTTGGCCCGCGCCCGCCCGCTCACGAGCATCAGCACCACCGCGACGATCGGCAGCGGGCTGATCAGCACACCGACCGCGACGGGCAGCGACTGACCGATCGCAGCGCCCATGCTCCTCACCTCCGCCAGGGCGGCCTCGGCGGCCGTGCGGCCCACG
Source organism: Promicromonospora sp. NPDC050880 (assembly GCF_044456525.1). Lineage (NCBI taxonomy): Bacteria > Bacillati > Actinomycetota > Actinomycetes > Micrococcales > Promicromonosporaceae > Promicromonospora > Promicromonospora sp. NPDC050880. Next base: position 11,548 of record NZ_JBITFV010000008.1, on the reverse strand, counting down.
CTAGGCATCGCCCAGGAGGCGCGGCGTCACCCGAACTGGGTGACCCGGCGGCCCCGGCGCACGCCGAGCATGAGCCGTGACGCAACCGGTCGAGCAGATGAGGTGGAGACCATGTCGGAGCCGTTCAAGGGCCGGATCGAGCTGGACGTGCGGGACTCGGTGCCGGACTGGGCACCGTTCACCCTGAGGAAGGCTCCCGACGGGGCGCCGAACGTCCTGGTGATCCTCTACGACGACACGGGGATGGCCGCGTGGTCGGCCTACGGCGGGCGCATCGCGATGCCCACCCTCGACCGCCTGGCGGCGGGCGGGCTCACCTACTCCCAGTGGCACACGACGGCGCTCTGCTCCCCCACCCGGTCGGTCTTCCTCACGGGCCGCAACCACCACGTCAACCGCTGCGCCGCGATCATGGAGGCGACCAACGGCTTCCCCGGCGCGGCCGGCCGGCTGCCCGCGGAGTGCGCCACCGTGGCCCAGCTCCTGCAGGACAGCGGGTGGTCCACGTTCTGGCTGGGCAAGAACCACAACGTGCCCGAGGAGGACATCTCCAGCGGCGGCAGCCGGTCGGAGTGGCCGCTGCAGAAGGGGTTCGACCGCTTCTACGGGTTCCTCGGCGGGGAGACCAACCAGTGGTACCCCGACCTCGTGGAGGACAACCGGTTCATCGAGCCGCCGTACACCCCCGAGGAGGGCTACCACCTGTCGAAGGACCTGGCCGACCAGGCGATCCGGATGCTCCGCGACCAGAAAGCGTCCAACCCCTCCAAGCCCTGGTTCATGTGGTACTGCCCGGGCGCCAACCATGCCCCGCACCACGCCCCGCAGGACTACATCGACAAGTACCGCGGCATGTTCGACGACGGGTACGAGGCCTACCGCGAGTGGGTGCTGGCTCGCATGATCGAGCGCGGCATCCTGCCCGAGGGCACGGAGCTCACCCCGCTCAACCCGATGCCCGAGGACGCCGCCAACCCCGCGGACCGCGTGCGGCCCTGGGCCGAGCTGACCGACGACGAGAAGCGCCTGTTCAGCCGGATGGCCGAGGTCTTCGCGGCGTTCTCCGAGTACACGGACGTGCAGATCGGCCGGGTGATCGACCACCTGGAGCAGACGGGGCAGCTCGACAACACCCTCGTCTTCTACTGCGCCGACAACGGCGCGTCCGGTGAGGGCAGCCCGGACGGGTCGGTCAACGAGAACAAGTTCTTCAACGGCTTCCCGGACGACCTGGCGGAGAACCTCGGCTACCTGGACACCCTGGGCAGCCCGGAGACGTACAACCACTACCCCACCGGGTGGGCGGCCGCGTTCTCCACCCCGTTCCAGATGTTCAAGCGGTACGCCCAGTACGCGGGCGGCACGTGCGACCCGATGGTGGTCCACTGGCCGGCCGGGATCCGGGCCCGCGGCGCCGTGCGCCACCAGTACCACCACGCGACCGACATCGTCGCGACCATCCTGGACGTCACGGGCGTCGAGCTGCCCGCCACCTACCGGGGCGTGGAGCAGGCACCGCTGAACGGCGTCTCGATGCGGTACAGCTTCGACGACGGCGACGCACCGACCACCAAGGAGCGGCAGTACTACGCCATGCTCGGTACCCGGGCGGTCTGGCAGGACGGCTGGAAGGCGGCGGCGGTGCACGCCCCGATCAGCGGGCACGGCCGGTTCGACCAGGACGCCTGGGAGCTCTACCACGTCGACCAGGACCGCTCCGAGTCCCGGGATCTCGCCGCCGAGCACCCGGAGAAGCTGCGCGAGCTGGTCGCCGCATGGTTCGAGGAGGCGGACCGGAACAACGTGCTCCCGCTGGACGACCGGACCGCCGTCGAGCAGCTCACGATCGACCGGCCGCAGGCCGAGCCGCCCCGCAGCCGGTACGTCTACTACCCGGACGCGGCGCCGGTCCCCGAGGGCGTGGCCGTCAACCTGCGTGGGCGCTCCTACAAGATCGTGGCCGACGTCGAGCTCACCCCCGACTCCGAGGGCGTCCTGTTCGCCCACGGGGCACGCTTCGGCGGGCATGCGCTGTTCGTCAAGGACCACCGGCTGCACTACGTGTACAACTTCCTCGGTATCAAGCCCGAGCAGGTCTTCGTCTCGGACGTCCTGCCGCCCGGGAAGACGACGCTGGGGGTCGAGTTCGTCCGCGAGTCGGCCGGGGACCACGGGGAGTCGATCGGCACCGCCCGCCTGTACGTGGGTGAGGAGGTCGTCGCCGACGGCCCGATGCGTGCGCAGGTCGGCAAGTTCACGCTCTGCGGCGACGGTCTGTGCGTCGGGTTCGACAGCGCCGACCCGGTCAGCCGCCTGTACCGCGCGCCGTTCCGGTTCACCGGCGGCCGGATCCTGGGCGTGGGCATCGACGTGAGCGACGAGCAGTACCTCGACCTGGAGCGCGAGGCCGCCGCCGCCCTGTCGCGGGAGTGACCCGCGGGTGAGCGACCACGACCTCTCCTCGCTCTTCGGCTCGCGGCTGCGGCAGGCGGTCCGGCGCGCCGGCCGACGCGTCCGGCAGGAGGGCGCCGACGTCCTGCCGCGCCGCCGGCACCTGCGCGACGACATCGTCGCCGGGCTGCCGGGCGCGATCTCCAGCGTGCCCGACGGGATGGCGGCCAGCGTGCTCGCCGGCGTCAACCCCGCCCACGGGCTGTACGCGTCCTTCGTCGGCCCGGTCGCCGGCGGCCTGACCAGCTCCACCCGCCTCATGGTGGTCACCACCACGAGCGCCGCGGCCCTGGCCGCCGGGTCGGCCCTGGCCGGGTACGACGGCGAGGACCGCTCCGCCGCGATGATCCTGCTGACCCTCCTGGCCGGAGGGCTCATGATCGTCGCCGCGCTGCTGCGCCTGAGCCGGTACATCCGGTTCGTCTCGTACTCCGTCATGCTCGGCTTCCTCACGGGCATCGCGGTCAACATGGTGCTCGGCCAGATCCCCGACCTGCTCGGCATCTCCGCGCAGGGATCCGTGTCCGTCACCAAGGCGTGGTACGCGATCACCCACCTGCCCGACGCCGTCCCGGCCGCCGCGCTGTGCGGTGCGTCCGCGCTCGCGGTCCTGGTGCTGCTCGGGCTGACGCGCTGGTCGGTCATGAGCTCCCTGGTCGCCCTGCTGCTGCCCACCGTGGGCGTGCTGCTGCTCGGCGCGGGCTCGGTGGCCCTCGTCGAGGACACCGGCGCCATCCCCCACGGTCTGCCGGCACCCGTGCTGCCGGAGCTGCGCCTGTTCAGCACGGAGCTGGTGGGCGGGGCGGCGGCCGTGGCCGCCCTCGTGCTGATCCAGGGCGCGGGCGTCGCGGAGGCCGTGCCGAACCCCGGCGGCGCCCGCAGCTCTACCCGCCGCGACTTCGCCGCCCAGGGCGTCGCCAACGTCACCTCCAGCCTGTTCGGCGGTCAGCCGGTCGGGGGCTCGGTCGGGCAGACGGCGCTCAACCTGACGGCGGGCGCGGCGAGCCGCTGGGCCGCGATCTGGTCCGGGCTCTGGATGGCGATCATCCTCCTGGCGTTCTCCGGCGTGGTGGGCAAGGTGGCGATGCCGACGCTCGCGGCCGTGCTCGTCTACGCCGGCGCCAAGGCGGTCTCGCCGGGCGAGATCGCCGCGGTCGCGCGGGCCGGGCGCATCCCGGTGCTCGCCATGGTGGCCACGTTCGTCGCCGTGCTGGTGCTGCCGGTGGCGCAGGCGGTGGGCATCGGCGTCATCGTGTCGCTCATCCTGCAGCTCAACCAGGAGGCCCTGGACCTCAAGGTCGTGCGCCTGGAGCGGGACGAGGCCGGCCACACGGTCGAGTCCCGGCCGCCCCGCGCGGTGTCCGCCGGCGAGGTGGTGCTCCTGGACGCCTACGGCTCCCTCTTCTACGCCGGGGCCCGCACCCTGCAGCGCCAGCTCCCCGTCCCGGTCGCTGGCCAGGACGCGGCCCCGGACCACGACGCGGACGGGAGCGACGCGCGAGCGCCGGCCCCGGTGCACCGCGAGGGACCCGTGGTGATCCTGCGCCTGCGCGGCCGGACCACGCTCGGGGCCACGTTCCTCAAGGTGGCCGGCGACTACGCCCACGCCCTGCACGAGGCCGGCGGCTCGCTCTACCTCACCGGCGTCGACCCGGACCTGGCCGCCTCCTGGGAGCGCGACGGGACGGTCCGGGGCCTGGCCGGCGTGCACGTGCGCCCGGCCACACCGCGCCTGGGCGAGTCCACGCGGGCCGCCCTCGACACCGTCGCCGCCCACCGCACGGGCGGCGACCCAGGGCACGACGCAGGGCACGACACCGTGCACCGCGTGGACCCCGCGGACGACGCCGGTCCCTTCCCCGCGCCGGGCTGCCCCGCACCGGACGCCCCCGCACCCGACGCCCCCGCACCCGACGCCCCCGGACCGGACGGAGACCGCTGATGTCCGCGCTCGCGATCATCCTGGTCGGCCTGGCCCTGTGCCTGGCGGGCTCGTTCTCGGTACGCCTGGCCGTGCTCGCCGCCGGGTTCGGCGTGGCCTGGACCCTCGCGGAGGCGTTCGACGCCGACACCGGCACCGCGGTGCTGATCGGCCTGGGCGGAGCGGTGCTCGCCGCCGTGCTGACGCTGCTGGTGGCGAGGCTCCTGTTCTTCGTCGGCGGGCTGTGCCTGGGCGCCGTCGTCGGGGCCAGGCTGTTCGTCCTGGTCCAGGGCGGCAGCGCCGACGTGCTGCTCGTGGTCATCGTGGTGCCCGCCGTCGCGTTCGTGTGCGCGCTCCTGGCCCGCCGCTTCGAGCGGCCGTTCCTGGTGTGGGCCACGGCGCTGGGCGGAGCGGCGCTGGTGCTCTCCGCCGTCGGGCGGCTCTGGGCGGGCGCCGCGGGCGAGCTGTGGCGGCCCACCTCCACCGCGGGCGTCGCACTGGTCCTCGCGCTGTGGGTGGCGCTCACCGTCGCCGGATGTGTCGCCCAGGGCCGCTGGGTGCGGCGTCAGCCGAGCACCTGAGCCAGCCCACGGATCGTGAAGAGCGTGCCGAAGACCAGGAGAACGGCCGCCCCGATCGCCCGGTCGTGCTGCACGAGCCAGGACCGCATCGCCGTCAGCCGCCGCCGTCCGGGCAGACCCGTCGCGGCGTAGAACGCCGTGGGGATCACGTAGTCCAGGACGCTGGCGACCACCAGGACCAGCACACCGAGGACCTGCCCGGCGACCGCGACGTCGGCGGTCAGCACCATCCCCAGCCCGGACAGGAAGATCGCGACGTTCGGGTTGACGAGCGCGAGCACCACCGCGCTGATCACGAGAACCCGCGTGGTCGGGTGCGCCAGGCGGCGGGCCCACCCCGGTGCCTCCGGCTCGGCGCCGGGCGCCGGAGCGGGCGTCCCGGCGGCGGCCCGCCGCCGCAGGAGCGCCAGCACGCCGCCGACCAGGAACAGCACACCGACGACGAGCCCGATCCAGCCGCGCACCGTACCGGGGTCGGCTGTCTCCTGCGTACCCGTGGACCGGCCGAGGACCAGGGCCACCGCACCCAGCGCCGCGTACACGACCAGCACGGTCCCGCCGAACACCGCGACGTTGCGGTACGGACGGTGGGACCCGAGCAGCAGGAGGCACGCGACGATCGCCGCGGGCGTCACGGCGAGGCCGACGATCTCGGGCACGAGCTGTGCCATCAGGTCCCCCCATGCTCCGACGGTGCCCCACCGCGGCACCCGCGGCGTCACCCCTTCCGGGTGACCTGCCGGCGGAGGCGCCGGCCTACGGTCGGCGCTGACCCGCCCGCGGCACGTCCGGAGGGAACCGTCGATGGCCAGACTCCTCGCCCCGTCCTTCACGGGGTACCAGCGCAGCCGCATACGCCCCGACGTCGTCGCGGGCCTTGCCGTGTGGGCGGTGCTGGTCCCGGAGTCGCTCGCCTACGCCACCATCGCGGGCGTCCCGCCCGTGGTCGGTCTCTACGCCGCCGTGCCGGCCCTGGCGCTCTACGCGATCGCGGGCACGTCGCGCCAGCTCGTGGTGTCGCCCATGTCGGCGACCGCGGCGCTGTCGGCCGGCATCGTGGCGAGCGTCGCCGGGTCCGACGGCGACCCGGTGGCGCTGACGGCGGCGCTCGCCCTGGCCACCGGCATCGTCGCGATCCTGGCCGGGCTGCTCCGGCTCGGCTTCCTGGCCGCCTTCATCTCCGAACCGGTGCTCAAGGGGTTCATCATCGGCCTGGCGCTCACGATCATGATCGGCCAGGTGCCCGACCTCATCGGCGTGGAGGGCGGGTCGGGCAGCTTCTTCGAGAAGACCTGGGCGCTGCTGGGACAGCTCGGCGACGTCGACGCGCTCACCCTCACGGTCGGCCTGGCGAGCCTGGCGGCCCTCGTGCTGGTCCGGCGGACGATGCCGCTGCTGCCCGGGTCGCTCGTGGTGGTGCTGCTGGCGATCGGTGCCACGGTGCTGCTCGGCCTGGGCGACCGCGGGCTGGCGGTCGTCGGTCACATCGACGCGGGGCTGCCGTCGGCCGGCGTCCCGGACGTGAGCGGGCCGCAGTTCGTGGAGCTGCTCGGTGCCGCCGTCGGCCTCATGCTGGTCGGGTTCGCCGAGGGTCTCGGGGCGGCCAAGACGTACGCCGCGCGGGAGGGCTACGACGTGGACCCGAACCGCGAGCTGGTCGGCCTGGGGCTGTCTAACCTCGGCTCCGGCTTCCTCTCGGGCATGGTGGTCAACGGGAGCCTGTCGAAGACGGCGGTCAACGCGGGCGCCGGTGCCCGCTCCCAGGTGTCGGCGCTGACCGCCGCGGCGCTGACGGTGCTCACGCTGCTGTTCCTCACCGGGATCTTCGAGCAGCTCCCGCTGGCGACCCTCGCCGCCGTCGTGGTCGCGGCCGTCGTCGAGCTGGTCGACGTGCGCTCGCTGCGCCGCCTGTGGCGCGTCCGGACGGGGCGCATCGCCCACCTCTACCAGGTCACCGCGCGCGCCGACTTCATGGCCGCGGGCGCGGCCCTGCTGGGCGTCCTGGTCTTCGACACCCTGCCCGGGCTGGTCATCGGCATCGCCGTGTCGCTGGTGCTGCTGCTGGCGCGTACCTCGCGGCCGCGCGTCACCACCCTGGCCCCCGTGGGCGACGAGCCCGGCCGGCCCTGGGTCGACGCCCGGCGCAACCCCGGCTACCCGACCGTGCCGCACGTGCTCGCCGTCCGGGTCGAGGGACCCCTGATGTTCGCCAACGCCGAGTACGTCCGCTCCCGGATCCGGGACCTCGCAGCCGGGACCGACGGGCTGCGGCTCGTCGTGCTGGACGGCCGCGCCACCCCGTCCGTCGACGTGACCGCCGCCGCGATGCTCGCGCAGCTGCGCGAGGACCTGCGGCGCGACGGCGCCGACCTGGCGCTCGCCGAGGGCATCGGCCAGGTGCGCGACGTGCTCGCGCGCTCCGGCGAGGAGGGCGAGCCCCCGCTGTTCACCACGCTCGACGACGCCGTGCGCCCCGACGCCGGGCGCGGGTGACCAGGTTCACCGGGAACGGGTGAGGCCCCCGGCTCGCAGGGCGGCTGGAGTGACGGGGTCAGGACAGTCCGCACGATCCCCAAGGAGCACCCCATGGCTCAGGCCACGCTGACCGTCTGGAAGTTCAAGAGCGCCGACGGGGCTGACACCGCCTCGGCGACCATCCAGCAGCTCGCCCGCGAGAACCTCATCTCCGTGCACGACGCGGCGACCGTGCGCTGGGAGGAGGGCGCCAAGAAGCCGAAGACCCGCCAGCTCGCCTCCACGACGGGCGCCGGGGCCCTCGGCGGGACCTTCTGGGGGATGCTCTTCGGGCTCCTGTTCTTCGTACCGCTGCTCGGCGCCGCCATCGGCGCCGCCACGGGCGCCCTCAGCGGCGCACTGACCGACGTCGGCATCGACGACGGCTTCATCAACCGCGTCCGGGACGAGATCACGCCCGGCACCTCGGCGCTGTTCGTCATGTCGTCGGACGCCGTGGTCGACAAGATCCACGACGCGTTCGCCGGCCAGGAACCGCCCGAGCTCATCTTCACCAACCTCGACGCCACGCAGGAGGCCGCCCTCCGCGAGGTCTTCGCCGAGGACTGATCCGCATCCGGAGGAGCCAGAACGATGTCTGACGCGCGTACGCCCGGGTCCGACCCGTACCCCGGCACGAGGCCTGTCGCGAGCTACGGCCCGCCACCGTCCGTGGCACTGACCACGTCGGGGTTCGCCGGGACGATGCTCATCATGGTGGCGCTGTTCCAGATCCTCCAGGGGATCGCCGCGGTCGCCGCGAACACCGTGTACCTCACCGGCGTCGAGTACGTCTACCAGCTCGACGTGACCACCTGGGGCTGGGTGCACATCGTGGTGGGCGCGATCGCGCTCGCGACAGGAATCGGCGTTCTTGCCAGCCGCACATGGGCCTATATGGTGGGAATTGTTCTCGCCGTGGTCGCAAGCATCACCAACTTTGCATTCTTGCCGTACTACCCCATCTGGAGCATTGTCGTCCTGGCGTTCAACGTGGCCGTGATCTGGGCGTTGTGCACGCTTCTCGCCGAACCGGAAAGGACGTGAGGAGCGGGTGAAATATCCCGCCACCAGGCAGTCCGAACGAATGCCGGGCATCATTGCTGAAGAGCGTCGATGAATTCTCGGGTGCCCGACAATCACGTTTCAGAAAGCGCCATGCCTGGTCCGTGACGTCCCGCACCGCCATCGGACGGCCAGGGGGCGGCCGCCACCTTCGAGTGGAAGGACGTCCCGGTATGCGCACCACACCGAGTCCGGTCGCAGCGCGGCCGCGGGTCACCCGCGAGGCTCCTGCCCCGCACGGCCGGCAACCGCTCCCGGACCGGGCCGGGCCGGCGCTCCCGCGGGTCTACGTGCCCCGCACCCGCCTCTGGCAGCGGCTGGACGAGGCGGTCGAGGGCGCCGTGTCCCTCGTGGTGGCTCCCGCGGGCGCCGGCAAGACGCTCGGCGTCGCCGGCTGGCTGCGGCACACCGGGTCCGGGTGGGCGCGGGACGCGGTGTGGGTCGACGCCGACGCCTCGTGGACGCCCGGACGGCTCGGCGCGGTGCTGGACGGCACCGGACCTCCCGGGCCGGCCGGTCCGTCGCTCGTGGTGATCGACGACGCCCACCTCCTTCCCGGGGCCACGCTGCACCACGTCGACGCGCGGCTCAGCTCCGCGCCGGGAACGCTGCGGGTGCTCCTGCTGAGCCGCTGGACCCTGCCGCTGACCCGCCTGGTCCCCGAGCTCCTGGGCCACTTCACGTTCCTGCGGGGCGACCTGCTGCGGCTCGGCGACGACGAGAACGCAGCCCTCGTCGCTGGCCACGCCCGGACCGACGACGCGCAGGTGGCCGACGCCGTGCGCAGGCACGCCGACGGCTGGTGCGCCGCGGCGGTCCTCGCCGCCCGCGGTCTCGGCGCGGCACCCGACCCCGCCGTGGCCGCGCGCCTGCTCGCCCACGACGCGGCACCGCTGGCGAGACGCGTCGCGGGCGAGGTCTTCGGCACACTCAGCCCCCGGCAGCGGCACCTGCTGCTGTGCGTCGCCGGCGAGGGTGCCGTCAGCGCGGCGACGGCCGCCCACCTGGCCCGCGACCAGCACGCCGGCGAGATCCTCACCGAGCTGGAGGACACCGGCCTGCTGGTGCGCCGCGAGGCGGGTCACGCGGGTGCCGACGAGTTCCGCGTGCACCCCCTCCTGGTGGAGACCGTCCGGCAGCGGCTCGCCGCTGGCGGGGTCGAGGCGGCCCGGGCGCGCGCCACCGTCGTCCGCGCGGTCGAGCTCGACGTGGCCCGGGGCAACCCGTCGGACGCCTTCGCCCGGCTGGTCCGGGTCCGCGCGCCCGGCGAGGCCGCCGACGTCCTGGCCCGCGACGGGGTGCGGATGGTGCTGAGCCTGTGCGGGCCCGACGAGGTGGACGAGTTCGTCCGCACCGAGCCCGAGACGGTCGACGGCCGCCCCGACACATGGTTCGCCATCGCGCTCGGCTGCTGGCTCCGGGACGACGTCGAGGGCACGCGGCACTGGGGCGACCGGCTGCTGGGCGGGCGGCGCCGGCCGCACTCCTGGCTGCCCGGTCATCCCGAGGGCCTCGACGCGCGCCTCGCCTGCGTACGCCTCTGGCGGGCGGCGCTCGCGCTGGAGCCCGCCTACGCCGCCGTCGGCCACGCCAAGCGCGTGCTCGCCGCGTCGCAGGCGCGCCCTGCCGTGCGGGAGGCGAACGCGGACGTGCTGCCGGTGCTGGCCACCGAGCTCGGCGTGACGCAGAACTGGCTCGGGGAGCTCACGGAGGCCGAGACCAACCTGACCCTCGCCGTCAGCCTGTCCCGCAGCCAGGGACTGGCGCCGCTCGGGACGTGCGCCCTGAGCCACCTCGCCTTCACCCAGTACATGCGCGGGCGCGAGAGCGCGTGCACCGAGCTCGCCACGGAGGTGCTCGACACCACGGGCGCGCCGGAGACGCGCGGCGGGCAGGTCGTGGCGGCGCGGGCGGGCCTCGCGCAGCTCCTCGCCCGCCTGCTCGACGTGCCGTCCCCGCGCGAGACCACCACGGAGCAGGCGGCGAGCCCGCGCCATCACAGCGGCGACCTGTGCACGCGCTTCTGGTTCCGGATCTGGGACGCCCGCCAGCAGGTGCTCGCGGGCGACGTGGCGGGGGCGCAGCGCATCCTCTCCGGCCCCGGGGAGTGCCTGCGGCTCACGGACGACCAGCTCCCGGACCACCTGCGCGTCGCCCTGCTGGTCGAGCGGGCGTTCGTGGCGGCGCTGGCCAACGACCGCGACACGCTCCGTTCCCTGCACCGTTCCCTCGAGCTGCTCGACGCCGTGGGCGAGTCCGCTCTCGTGCAGGGCCTGCGCGCCGACCGGGACGGTGACCGACGGGTCGCCGCCGCGGCGTTCGAGGCCGCCTCCGCGGACGCCACCTACTCGCAGCCGCCCACGCGTGCGCTCGCGCTGGCCTGCGAGGCCCAGCTCCTCGACGCGCTCGGCGACCCGGCGGGCTCCGGCGACCGCCTCGCGGAGGCGATCGCCGTGACCGAGTCGCGCAGGAACGCCGCGCCGTTCCTGGGTTGGACGCGACAGGGCACGCCCATCGAGACGCTCCTGCGGCGGCTGGCCAAGCGGGTCGGCTCCGGGTGGGGGTGGCTGAGCGACCTCGTGGCAACGGCCTCGGGACGCCCCGACGTCACGGCGCTCTACGCGTCGGTGACGGCGACGCCGGGCGAGCTCGACGACGTCGCCCAGGCGCTCGTGCCCCCGGCCCTCAGCCCGCGCGAGCGGGAGGTGCTCAACGAGCTGGCCCGGGGCGCCACCTACGCGGACATCGCCGCGGCGCTGTTCGTCTCGGAGAACACGGTCAAGACCCACGTGTCGAGCCTGTACACCAAGCTCGCGGCCTCACGCCGCAGCGAGGCGCTCAAGATCGCCCGGGGCTTCCACCTGCTCTGAGCGCAGCCAGCGGCCGTGGGGCCCCCCCCCGCGGGGGCCCCGCCCCCCCCCCGCCCCCCCCCCGGCCCCCCCGGCCCCCCCCGGGGGCCCGCCCCCCCCCGCCGCGGCGGCGGCGCCCGCGCCCACCCCCCACTTGGGCGGGGCGC
>NZ_JBITFV010000007.1:54293-230257 GCF_044456525.1 Promicromonospora sp. NPDC050880 | reverse complement strand
CAAGTCAGCCGTGCCAAGTCAGCCGTGCCAAGTCAGCCGTGCCAAGTCAGCCGTGCCAAGTCAGCCGTGCCAAGTCAGCCGTGCCAAGTCAGCCGTGCCAAGTCAGCCGTGCCAAGTCAGCCGTGCCAAGTCAGCCGTGCCAAGTCAGCCGCGCCAGATGGGGCGCAGCTGACTGGGGCACGCCAGGTCTGGCACGCCGGGTCTGGCACGCCGGGTCTGGCACGCCAGGTCAGGCACGCCAGATCAGCCGTGCCAGGTCTGGCACGCCAGGTCTGGCACCCCAGGTCAGCCGCGCCAAGTCCGGCACGCCAGATCAGGCATCCCAGATCAGCCACCCCAGGCCAGCCACCCCAGATCAGCCGCGCAGCGACGCCATCCAAGCCTCGACCGCATCAGGGTCGCGGGGGAGCGCCGCCGAGAGGTTCTCGTTGCCGTCGGCGGTGATCAGCACGTCGTCCTCGATGCGCACGCCGATGCCGCGGAACTCCTCGGGCACGGCCAGGTCGTCGGCCTTGAAGTACAGGCCCGGCTCGATGGTGAACACCATGCCCGGCTCCAGCACGCCGTCGAGGTACAGCTCGCGGCGTGCCTGCGCGCAGTCGTGCACGTCGAGGCCCAGGTGGTGCGAGGTGCCGTGCACCATCCAGCGGCGGTGCTGCTGGCCGTCGTCGCCCAGGGCGTCGGCGGCGGTGACGCCGTCGGGCAGGAAGCCCCACTCCTCCAGGCGGGCCGCGATGACCTCCATCGCCGCCGCGTGCACGTCGCGGAACTTCGTGCCCGGCTTCGCGACGGCGAACGCGGCGTCGGCCGCGTCCAGCACGGCCTGGTAGATCTTCCGCTGCACCTCGGTGTACTCGCCGTCGACCGGCAGGGAGCGCGTGATGTCGGCGGTGTACAGCGAGTCCACCTCGACGCCGCCGTCGAGCAGCAGCACGTCACCCGAGCGGACCTCGCCGTCGTTCCGGATCCAGTGCAGCGTGGTGGCGTGCTCGCCCGAGGCCGCGATGGTCTCGTAGCCCACCGCGTTCCCCTCCAGGCGGGCGTGCCCGTCGAAGGTGGTCTCGACCACGCGCTCCCCGCGCCGGTGCGCCACCGCGCGCGGCAGGGCGCGGACCACGGCCTCGAACCCCTCGATGGTGCGCGCGACGGCCTCGCGCATCTGCGCGATCTCGTACTCGTCCTTGATCAGGCGCAGCTCGGAGGTGGCCTCCACGAGGGCCTCGTCGGTCAGGGCGTCCTCGTCCTCCCCCGCCTCCAGGCGCAGCTCCTCGACGAGCGCCTCGACGGCGTCGTCCGCGCCGGTCACGACGAGCAGCCGCACGCCGCCGTCGCCGACGTCCTTGGCCAGCGCGTCGCCCAGCTCGTCGATGTGCCGGGCCTCGATGCCCGTCAGCGCCTCGACGTCGGCCAGGGAGGGCCGGGCCCCGACCCAGAACTCGCCGTAGCGGGCGTCGGCGTAGAACTCCTCGTTGTCGCGGGGCGCGAGCGGGCGCACGTACAGCACGGCGTGGTGGCCGGACCCGTCGTCCCCCGCGCCGTCCTCGACCGGGTGGAGCACCAGGACGGCGTCCGGCTCCTGGTCGGTGCCCAGGCCCGTGAGGTGCGCGAACGCCGAGTGCGGGCGGAACCGGTAGTCGGTGTCGTTGGAGCGGGTCTTGAGCGAACCCGCGGGGATCACCAGGCGGACGCCCGGCAGCCGCTCCGAGAGAGCGGCGCGGCGCGCGCCGGTGTAGGCCTCGGCGGCCGACGGCGTGAGGCCGAGCTCGGCACGCGGGGCCCACTGCGACATCACGAAGTTCTTGAACGCGGTCGAGGCGGGACGGTGCGAACGGTTGGACCCGCGGTCGGCGGTTCCCTGCTCGTCGGTCTGCGACGTGGTGGTGGGCTCGCTCATACGCCCAGTGTTTCACGCACCCCGCGCGAAGTCGGACAGTGCCCGGGTGAGCACCCGGTTGAACGCCGCCGGAGCCTCGGTGTTGACGTCGTGCCCCGCGCCGGGGATGACGACGAGCGCGCCGTCGCGGGCCGCGGCGAGGTGACGCTGCTCGCCGATGCGCATGGCGTCGCGCGCGCCGTTGACGAACCAGACAGGCACCCGCGCGGCCCGCACGTTGGCGACCGAGGAGAGCCCGGCGAGGTGGGTCAGTGAGTCGGTGACGACGTCCCAGGTGGGGCGGTACATCTCGGCGGTCTGGCGGGGCGCGATCTCGACCTGGCGCAGATCGGCGCCGCCCGGGGCGCTGCGGGGTGCGCGGAACGGCAGGCGGAACGTGGGCACCGACAGCCGCGCCCGGTGCACGCTCGGGTGCACCACGCGACCGGTCAGCCGACGGCCGAGGTAGGCGGCGCCGGCCACGGTCTTCGCGACGTCCCGGTAGAGCCGCACGGGCTTGCCCCGCGGGTCGGAGGTGCAGCCGGCGGCGAGCACGCCCACCAGGCGGTCGGTGGTGTGCGGGCGGGCAGCCCAGGCGAGCGACGTGTAGCCGCCGAGCGACAGCCCCACCACGGCGACGGGACCCGGGAGCGACTCGACGGCGTCGTCCAGCGCCTCGAAGGCGCCGGCCAGGGTGAACCGGTCGTGCCGGCGCGTGCCGTGCGCGGGCAGGTCGACGGCGACGGCCTGGTGACCGGCCTCCTGCAGGTGCTCGACCTGGCTCTCCCAGATCGCGCCGGAGCTGCGCATGCCGTGCACGAAGACGACGCTCGTGGGGGCAGGCTGCGGGTTCTGGATGCTGCTGTTCATCCCTTCGATGATGACCGGCGCTCGCGGGCGCCCGGCGTACGACGGCGGAACAGCCCGTGAACGTGCTGTGTGGGCTTGACGGCGCGCCCCGAGCGGCGTGCGGTACGGCCCGGGGGTGCCGCACCTCACGCCGCTCGGGGCGCTCAGGAGGCCGGGGCATCTCTACCCTGGTGGAGTGATCGACCTCCACACGCACTCCACGGCGTCCGACGGCACCGACTCGCCAGCGCGCCTGGTCGAGGTCGCCGCGCAGGCCGGCATCACGACGCTCGCCATCACGGACCACGACACCACGGCCGGCTGGGCGGAGGCCGCCGAGGCGGCGGGCCGCGTCGGCGTCGGGCTGGTCCGGGGCGCCGAGATCTCCGCGATCGCCGCCACCCGGGGCTGGGGCACGGGCGTGCACCTGCTGGCCTACCTGCACGACCCCACGCACCCCGACCTGCTGGCCGAGACCGAGCGCACCCGGGACGACCGCGAGTCGCGTGCCCGCCGCATGGTGGACCTGCTCGGCGAGGACTACCCGATCACCTGGGAGGACCTGCTGGCCCAGACGCAGCCCGGCACCACGCTCGGACGCCCGCACATCGCGGACGCCCTGGTGGCGGCCGGTGCGGTCCGCGACCGCGACGAGGCGTTCGCGACCATCCTGCGGCCCGGCACCCGGTACTACGTGGGCCACTACGCGCCCGACGCCGTGGCCGCCGTCCGCGCGGTCCGGGCCGCCGGCGGCGTGCCGGTCTTCGCCCACCCGGGGGCCGACGCCCGGGGCCGCGTCGTGCCCGACTCCACGATCGAGGAGCTGGCCGCGGCGGGTCTCGCGGGGCTGGAGGTGGACCACCGCGACCACACCCCGGACACGCGGCGGCGCCTGCGTGACGTCGCCGAGTCCCTGGGGCTGCTGGTCACGGGGTCGAGCGACTTCCACGGCGCGGGCAAGCAGAACCGCATCGGGGAGAACACGACGGCGCCCGACGTGCTCGACGCGATCGTCGAGCAGGGAGCACTCGAGGTGCTGCGGTGAGCTGGTTCGACGTCGCGCTGTTCACCGAGGTGTTCGTGACGCTGTTCGTCATCATGGACCCGCCGGGCACGGTGCCCGTGTTCCTGGCGCTGACGTCGCGGATGACGGCGCACGACCGGCGCCGCGCGGCGCGTACCGCGATCCTCGTCGCGTTCGGCGTGATCGTGGTGTTCGCGCTGTTCGGGCAGCTTCTCCTGGAGCACATGGGGATCTCGCTGGCGGCGCTCCAGGCATCGGGCGGTCTGCTCCTGCTCCTGGTCGCCCTGGAGCTGCTGATGGGCAAGATGGACGCCGGCGAGTCCGAGCCGGGCGGTCCCGCCCGGAACGTGGCCCTCGTGCCGCTCGCCACGCCGCTGCTGGCCGGGCCGGGCACGATCGTGGCCACCATGGTCTTCGTGCAGCAGGGTGTGCACGCGGGCGAGTCGCGGATCGGGCACTACGCGTCGATCGGTATCGGCATCGTCGCGGTGTGCATCTGCACGTGGGCGGCGATGCGGTTCGCGGGCGTGGTGCACCGGGTGCTCAAGGACTCCGGCGTCACGCTGGTGACCCGCATCGCGGGCGTGCTGCTCGCCGCGATCGCCACGCAGATGATCGCCAACGGCGTCATCGAGTTCGTCCGCACGGTCTGACGGCACGGTCCGACGGCACCGTCTGACGGCGCCGTCTGACGGCACGGGGCTGACCGCGCGCCCGGTCCGGGTCAGACGTCCAGGGTCTCCAGGAAGACCGGGACCGGCTCGGAGGGCGTGAGGCTCTCGGCCTGCCGCACCTTCTTCTTCATCGGCAGCACGTAGCCGCCGTCGCGGTCGCTGGGGAAGACCGACGTGGTCCACGTGGTGCTCCCGACGGTGACGCGCACCCGGATGGAGCCGAACCCGCGCGGCGGCAGGGGCAGGTCGGCCAGCTCGTCGGACTGCTCGGGCGGCACGGTCACGAACCACCAGGCGTCGGTCCTGGCCTGCCACTGCCACAGGGGTGCGGTGAACTCGATCTGCACGCCCCGAGTGTGGCAGACGAGCGGGGAGCACGAGAGCCGGGTCCCCACGTCGGCGACGTGGGCACCCGGCTCTCGTGCGCGCTGGGCTCGGCCGGCCGGTCTCAGGTGACCGGCCTCAGCCGGCCGGTGGCTCAGTCGGTGGTCGCCTGGCCGCCGTCGGTGGCCGGCCGGCCACCGCGGGTGCGGCGGCGCGTCCGGGTCCGACGCCGACGCTGGCCGCCGTCGCCCCCGCCGTCACCCGCGTGCTCGCCGCCGTGCCCGGCGGGAGCACCGCCGGGCTGGGCTCCGCCGTCCGACGCGGCGCCGCCGTCGGACCGGGAGGACGAGCGCGACGCGCCGCCCTGCCGGCCGCCGGAACGGTGCCCTCCGGAGCGTCCGCCACCTGAACGCCCGCCGGAGCGGGACCCGCCGTTGCGCTTCCCGGTCTCGCCGAGATCCTCCAGCTCCTCGGCGTCGAGCCCGGCCAGGTGCTGCGCGGAACGCGGCAGCCGGCCCTTGGTGCCCTCGGGGATGCTGAGGTCGGAGTACAGGTGCGGCGACGTGGAGTAGGTCTCGACCGGCTCCGGGAAGCCGACCTCGAGCGCCTTGTCGATGAGCGACCAGCGCGGCACGTCGTCCCAGTCCACGAAGGTGACCGCGGTGCCGGTGTTGCCTGCGCGGCCGGTGCGGCCGACGCGGTGCAGGTAGGTGCGCTCGTCCTCGGGGCACTGGTAGTTGACCACGTGCGTGACGTCCTCGACGTCGATGCCGCGGGCGGCGACGTCGGTGGCGACGAGCACGTCGATCTTGCTGTTGCGGAAGGCGCGCAGGGCCTGCTCGCGGGCGCCCTGGCCGAGGTCGCCGTGGATGGCGCCGGCCGCGAACCCACGGCTCTGCAGCTCCTCCGCGACCTTCGCGGCGGTGCGCTTGGTGCGCGCGAACACGATGGTGCGGCCGCGGCCCTCGGCCTGCAGCAGGCGGGCCAGCACCTCGACCTTGTCCAGGGCGTGCGCCCGGTACACGACCTGCTTGATGTTCTTGACGGTCGCACCCTCGTCGTCCGGCTCGGCGGCGCGGATGTGCGTGGGCTGCTTCATGTAGCGGCGGGCCATCGAGACGACGGCGCCCGGCATGGTGGCGCTGAACAGCATGGTGTGCCGCTGCGCGGGGGTGCGGGCGAGGATCTTCTCGACGTCGGGCAGGAAGCCCAGGTCGAGCATCTCGTCGGCCTCGTCGAGCACGACGGTCGCGGCCCGCAGCAGCGTGAGGTGGCCCTGGTTGAGCAGGTCGATCATGCGGCCCGGGGTGCCCACCACGACGTCGACGCCGGACTTCAGCGCCTCGATCTGCGGCTCGTAGGCGCGGCCGCCGTAGACCTGCACGATGCGCACGTTGCGCCGGGCGGACGCCGTGCCCAGGTCGTTCGCGACCTGCACGGCGAGCTCACGGGTGGGAACCACGACGACGGCCTGCGGCTTGCCGGGGGCCACGAGCTGGTCGTAGCCCTCCTCGCCGGGGGCGACGACGCGGTGCAGCAGCGGTACGCCGAAGCCGAGCGTCTTGCCGGTTCCGGTCTTGGCCTGGCCGATGATGTCGTGCCCGCTCATGGCGACGGGCAGCGTCATGGCCTGGATGGGGAAGGGGTGGGTGATGCCCGAGTCCTTGAGCGCCTCGACGATCTCGGGGCGGACGCCGAAGTCCGCGAACGTCACGTTCTGCGCCTGGATGGCGGACGGGCTGGAGTAGTCGGGACCCGAGCCGATGGTCGGCTCGGGGGTCACGGTGGCCGCGTTCGCGGCCGGGGTGTCTGTGGTAGTCACTGGCGCCTTCATCTCTCGCGGCGCGGTGGGCCCTCATGGCCCGGCGATCGCGCCTTCGTGCGGCAGCCGATCGTGGAAATCATCGCGCGCCAGGGCCCAGGGCCCCGGCTGCGCGTCCTGTCGGGGCGGCCTCGGGTGAGGCCGGAGCACAGGCTCGGGGGTCGGAACGTGACGACCGGGCAACCGATGTACGCCAATCATGGTACGCGCACGATGTTTCCGCGTGGTTAGCGAAACGCGTCCAGGGACCCGGTTAGTAACGAACGCCACGTGGCGGACGGCGCATTCGGGCGCAATCCGCCACGTGCCGACGGGTCAGACCGCGCCGAAGCCGACCTTGCGCTGCTCCTCGGAGCCGATCTCGACGTAGCCGATGGCGCTGCCGGGGATGATCACGCGGCGGCCGCGGGAGTCGGTGAGCTCGAGCGGGCCACCGGACAGGGCCTTCTTGACCGCGGTCGCGACGGCGTCGGCGGTCTCCTCCGTCTCGACCGTGACCTCGCGCGGGAGGTTCTGCACACCGATGGTGACGTCCACGTTTACTCCAGTTCGGTCGGGGATTGCGCCGTGTGCCCGGGGGTCCGGGGACCCGGCCACACGATCCTAGTCACGGCGGGCGGCCGTCGGCCCGCGGTTTCGCCGTGAGCCGATCGGCCCTGTGCGCGCGGGAGACCTCGCGGGCGAGACCTCACGGGCGAGACCTGTGGACGAAGCCATGGGCGGGCGGCCCGGTGCGTGGCACCATGGTCGGCGTGAGCGGTCCGACCTCCCCCCGCCGCGCGATGGTGACGCTCGGCCTGTGCCTCGCGCTCGGGCTCGGCGCGGGCGTGGTGGTCACGATGTCCACGGAGCCGGACGCCTCCGCCGCCGCCGTCGCCGGTGCGGTCGAGGACAGCCTCGGCGACGGTGCGGCCGACGTGGTCCGGGACGCCTACGAGGCGGCCCGGTCGGGCGACCGCGTCTCGCCCCCTGCGCCGGCGGCACAGGCGGCACCGGCGCGGCTCCCGACCCCGGACCCCGCCGAGGTGGCGAGCTCGCCCACGCCCTCCGGCACCGTCGCGTCGCCACGGGCCGCGACGTCCGCTCCGGGGCCGGGCAAGCAGGCGCCGCCGTCGCCCGGTCCAGTCCCGAGCCCGACCGCCGACCGGTCCCCGGCGCCGGACCCCGGCTCCGGGCTGGTCGGTACGCGGACCGTCGTCGAGGAGAAGCTCTCGGGCCGGCTGGTCGTGGCGCGCGGGTCCCGCCCCGCGCCCGCCGAGGGCAGGAGCAAGGGCAAGGTCTGGCGCGTCCAGGTCGCCGTGGAGCGGGGCCTGCCGGTGGACCGTGAGGTCTTCGCCGAGGCGGTGCTGGCCACCCTGAACGACCCGCGCGGCTGGAACGGCGCGGACGGCTCGGCCTTCGCCCGGACCGACTCCGACCGGTACGACGTGCGCGTGGTGCTCGCGAGCCCGGGCACCACCGACGAGCTGTGCCTCCCGCTGGACACGATCGGCGAGCTCTCCTGCGGCATCGAGGAGACGGCCGTGCTCAACTTCAAGCGCTGGGCCACGGGGTCGAAGGCCTGGGGGAGCGTCGTCCGCTACCGGCAGTACCTCGTGAACCACGAGGTCGGGCACGTGATCGGCTACCACCATGATCTCTGCGCGGGCGAGGGGGAGCACGCGACCGTGATGGTGCAGCAGACCACGACGACCAGCGGCTGCGTTCCCGAGCCGTGGCCCGCCCCGGACGCGCGCTGAGCCGCCGGGCACGAGCCCACGTGCGGAACGAATCGGGCATTCCTGACGTGTCCGCGCGGGGGCGCGGGGAGTGTCAGTGGGTCGTGGTTCGATCGTCCGCGTGACACCGACCCCCACCCTCGCACCTCGTCTGGCGCCGCCCGGGACCGTTCCCGGCGGCGCCGGTCCCGTGCGCCTCGACGAGAGCCAGTCGGCCGCCGTCGAGACCGCGCTCGCCCACCGCGCGACGTTGGTGCTGGGGGCGCCCGGCTCGGGCAAGACCACGATCGCCTGCGAGGTCGCCGTGCGTGCCCTCGCCGGTGGCACGAGCCCGGAGCGGGTGCTGGTCCTCGCGGCGTCGCGGCGCGCCGCTGCCCGGCTGCGCGACGAGGTGGCGGCACGGGCCGGGCGCACGGTCGGTGCGCCGATGGTCCGCACGGCGTCGTCGGCGGCGTTCGCCGTGCTCCACAAGCGGGCAGCGGCGCTGGAGCTGCCCGCCCCCACGCTGGTGTCGGGTCCTGAGCAGGACCTGGTGCTCGCCGAGCTGCTCGCGGGGCACGTGGCGGGCGAGGGCCGGCCGCTCTCGCTCCCGGCCGGCCTGCCGGAGGAGTCGCTCGGCCTGCGGGGCCTGCGCCAGGAGCTGCGCGACCTGCTCATGCGCGCGGCCGAGCGCGGTCTCGGCCCGGTCGAGCTCGACGAGATGGGCCGGGCGAACGAACGCCCCGAGTGGGTCATGGCCGCGCAGCTCTACGAGGAGTACCTCGACACGATGGCGCTGCGGCTCGCGACGCCCGACGCGGGGCCGCGCTACGACCCGGCGGTCGTGATCGACGAGGCCGCGCAGGCCCTGCGCTCCTGGGCGGAGGACGTGCCGGGGGTGGCCCGCCCCGCGTGGGACCTCGTCGTGGTGGACGACTACCAGGAGGCCACGGCCGCGACGGTCCGGCTCCTGCGGGTGCTGAGCGACGACGGCGCCCGTCTCGTGCTGCTGTCCGACCCTGACGCGGCGGTCCAGACCTTCCGTGGCGCCGCACCCGGGCTCACCGGCCGCGCCGCCGCCCCCGCCGGCCCCGGGCGGGCCTTCGGCGCGTTCGACGCCGAGACGGCGGTGCTCGGCACGGTCTGGCGGCAGGACGCCGGGCTGCGCGCGGTGACCCGCGCCGTGACCGACCGGATCCCCGTCTCCGCGAGCGCGCTCCACCGGCGGGCCGGCGGCCGCCCCGAGACCGAGAGCGAGACGAAGGCCGAGAACGAGAACGCAACCGGCGCCGTTGATCCCGTCCAGGTGGCCGTGCTCGCGGGTGCGGCCCAGGAGGCCGCCTGGATCGCGCGCGAGCTGCGGGCCGAGCACCTGCTGCGCGGCACCCCCTGGGACCGGATGGCGGTGATCGCCCGTAGCGGCACGCGACTGGGGGCGCTCCGGCGGGAGCTCGTGTCGGCGTCGGTGCCGGTCGCGCTTCTCGGGTCGGACCTCCCGCTGCGGGACGAGCCCGCCGTGGCACCGCTCCTGGCGGCCGTGCGGACCTGCGCCGGTGCACCCCGGGGGAGCCTGGAGGCGCTGATCGCCGAAGAGCTCGACGGCTCCGCCCACGAGGTGCTCGACCCGGAGACGGCCGCGCTGCTGCTGGTCTCACCGCTCGGCGGGCTGGACGCGGTGGCACTGCGCCGGCTGCGCCGCGCGCTGCGGGCCGAGGAGCTGTCGGCGGGCGGCGGGCGGACGTCGGACGCGCTGCTCGTCGAGGTGCTCGCGGACCCGGCCCGGGCCGCGCTGCTGCCCGCGCAGGTTCGGCGCGGGCCGCTCGCCGTCGCCCGCGTGCTGGCGGCCGGCCGCGAGGCCGCCGCCGAGGCCGGCGCCACCGCGCAGACGGTGCTGTGGGCTGTCTGGGCCGCGTCCGGGCTGGCCGAGCGGTGGAGTGCCGCGGCGCTCGCGGGCGGGCCGGCGGGACTGCGGGCCGACCGTGACCTCGACGCCGTGCTCGCGCTCTTCCGCGCCGCCGAGACGTTCGTGGACCGCATGCCGGGCGCGCCGGTCGCCGCGTTCGTCGACTACCTGGCGTCCCAGGACCTTCCGGCGGACTCGCTGGCGGCCTCGGCCCAGGGAGCGGGTGCCGTGGAGGCGCTCACGCCCGCCGGCGCAGCCGGCCGTGAGTGGGACGTGGTGGTCGTGGCCGGTGTGCAGGACGGCGTGTGGCCGGACCTGCGCCTGCGGGACTCCCTCCTCGGCTCGCAGGCCCTGGTCGAGCTCGTCGCCGGCCGGTCGCAGGACGGCCGGGTGGTCGGGTCGGAGGCCCGGCGGCAGGTGCTGACCGACGAGCTGCGCGCCTTCGCGGTGGCGGTGTCCCGGGCTCGGCGCCGGCTCCTGGTCACGGCCGTGGAGGACACGGAGGAGGCACCCAGCGTCTTCTGCGACCTCGTCGCGCCGCGGAACGACGGCGGCGACGGACCCGACCCGCGCCGGGTACCGGTCGGGCCGCCGCTGGACCTGCGCGGTGTGGTGGCCGCGGCTCGCTCGGAGCTGGTGCGGTCGGCCGGGGGACGGGCGGCACGCGCCACGCCTGCCGCCGCGGCGACGTCGCCTGCCGAGTCCGCATCCGAGCCAGTCGAGCCCGAGCCCGAGCCCGAGCCAGCCGAGCCCGAGCAGGCACGCGTCGGGCGCACCGCCATCGAGCACCCCGCTGCGGCGCTCCTCGCGGACCTCGCCGCGGCGGGCGTCGCGGAGGCCGACCCGAGCACCTGGTACGGCGTGGCCGGGGTGTCGAGCGAGGTGCCGTTGTGGGGCGAGCGGGACACGGTGACGGTGTCGCCGTCGAAGGTCGAGACGGTGACCACGTGCGCCCTGCGCTGGGCGTTCGAGGCGGCGGGCGGTACCCGGCCGGACGCCACCCACCAGACCCTCGGCACCCTGCTGCACTCGATCGCCCAGAGCCACCCGAAGGGGTCGCTCACAGATCTGCGCAAGGAGCTGGAGCGGCGCTGGCCGGAGCTCGCCCTGCCCGACGGCTGGCCGTCGCTCCAGCTCCGCAAGCGGGCCGAGCGCATGGTGGAGCGCCTGGCGGACTACCTCGCCGACGCCGGCGAGCCGCTCCTGGTCGAGGCGGACTTCGACCTGCGGGTGGGCCGCGCGCGCCTGCGTGGTCAGGTGGACCGCGTCGAGGATGCGGGCGACGGCGCCGTCACGGTGGCCGACCTGAAGACCGGCAAGACCGCGGCCAGCAAGGACAAGGCAGCGGAGAACCCGCAGCTCGGCGCGTACCAGCTCGCGGTCGAGGAGGGTGCGCTCGACCTGCCGGAGGGCACGGTCAGCAAGGGCGCGAGCCTCGTCTACGTGGGGACCGAGACGGTCTCGGCGAGCGTCCGGAACCAGCCGGCCCTGGCGCCGGACGAGGACGGCGGCAGCTGGGCGCGGGACACCGTCGAGGGCGCCGCCGACACCATGGCCGCCGCGCGGTTCGCGGCACGGAACAACGACCTGTGCGAGGTGTGCGTGGTGCGACGCTCCTGCCCGCTGCAGCCCGAGGGACGGAACGTGGTCGAGTGAGCGAGCCTGAGATCCGGCTGTCGGCGCGTGCCATCGCACGCCTGCTCGGCCGCCACGAGCCCACCGACGAGCAGGTCCGTGTCATCGAGTCGCCGCTGGATCCCGCGCTGGTCGTCGCGGGTGCCGGGTCGGGCAAGACCGAGACCATGGCCGCGCGCGTGGTCTGGCTCATCGCCAACAGGCTGGTCCAGCCCGAGCAGGTGCTCGGCCTGACGTTCACGCGCAAGGCCGCGGGCGAGCTCACCCAGCGGGTGCAGACCCGGCTGGCGCAGCTCAACCGCGCGCTGGGCGAGGAGTCGGGCGAAGCCCTCGCCGGCCTGGACCTCGACCGGCCCACCGTCGCCACCTACAACGCCTACGCCGCGTCCCTCGTGGCCGACCACGGCCTCCGCCTCGGTGTCGAGCCCAGCGCCCGCCTGCTGGGCCAGGCGGAGCAGTGGCAGCTCGCCTCCCAGGTCGTCGAGTCCTGGGACGAGGACCTCGGCACCGACAAGGCCGTCAGCACGGTCACGGCGGCGGTCGTGGCGCTGTCCGGCGCCCTGGGCGAGCACCTCGTGGACCCGGCCGACGCGCGCGACCGGCTCACCGAGATGGCCGAGCACCTCGAGTCCGTCCCGCTCGGCCCGCGGCAGAAGAAGCGCACCAAGGACGTCGACAAGCTCATCGCGTCGGTCGCGGAGCGGGCCCGGTTCGTGGACCTCGTGGTCGAGTACCGGCGTCGCAAGCGCATCGCCGAGGCCCTCGACTTCGGCGACCAGGTCGCGTTCGCCGCCGAGCTCGCCCGGGACGTGCCCCTCGTGGGCGCCGCGGAGCGGGCCCGGTTCGAGGTGGTGCTGCTCGACGAGTACCAGGACACCTCCTACGCGCAGGTCGAGCTGCTGTCCGGGCTGTTCGGCGGCGGACACCCCGTGACCGCCGTCGGCGACCCGCACCAGTCCATCTACGGGTGGCGCGGTGCCTCGGCCGCGGGCCTGTCCCGCTTCCCCGACCGTTTCCGGCACCGCGACGGCGCACCCGCCGCCGTGCACTACCTCTCGACGTCGTGGCGGAACGACGCCGCGGTGCTCGCCGCGGCGAACGTCGTGTCCGGCCCGCTGCGCTCGCGCACGGGCGCGGGTGGGAACGTCGAGGTGCCGCCGCTGGACCTTCGTCCCGGTGCGGGCGACGGCGTGGTCTCCGCGCACGTGGCCGCCACGCTCGAGGAGGAGGCCGACGCGGTCGCCGAGTGGGTCGCCGCACGCTGGCGCTCCGGTGCGCACCCGGACGGGCGCTCGACGGCGGCGGTCCTGTGCCGGGCACGGGCCCAGTTCCCCGCCCTGGAGGTGGCCCTGCGCCGGCGCGGCCTCCCGGTGGAGGTCGTGGGCCTGGGCGGCCTGCTGTCCACGCCCGAGGTGGTCGACGTCGTCGCGCTGCTCCAGGCCGCGCACGACCCGTCCCGCGGTGACTCGCTGCTGCGTCTGCTCACGGGTCCGCGCCTGAACCTCGGCGCCGCCGACCTGCATGCCCTGGGCTCCTGGGCGGCCGACCTGGCCCGCCTGGACGACCCGCGCCGGGCGGCCGCGGAGACCAGGCCGGAAGACGTCCCGCCGGCCGCGACCGCCGGGACAGCCACCGCGACCAGCGCCGGGACACCCGCAGAGGCAGCCACCGACGCCCTGGACGAGGACCCCCGCGTGGTCGAGGGTGACGTCACCGACCATCGCTCGATCGTCGACGCGCTCGACGACCTGCCGCCGGAGGGCACGCCCGCCCGCGACGGCCGGGTGCTGTCCGCCGATGCCCACCGACGCCTGACGGCCCTGGCCCGGCTGCTGCGCGACCTCCGTGGCCTCACCTACCTGTCGCTGCCCGAGCTGGTGGTCCAGGCCGAACGTGCGCTGGGCCTCGACGTCGAGGCGGCCACGGCCCTCGCGCTCGCGGGCGCCGGGGTCGGGGGAGCGGTGAGCGACCGCGGCCGGGAGCACCTCGACGCGTTCCGGGACGTCGCCGCGTCGTTCGCGCAGTCCTCGGACACCGCGACGCTCGGCGCCTTCCTCGCGTGGCTCGGCGTTGCCGGGGAGCGCGAGCGCGGCCTGGACATGCCGGTCCACGAGCCGGACCCGGACGCGGTCCAGGTGATCACCGCGCACGCCGCCAAGGGCCTGGAGTGGGACTCGGTCGCCGTGGCGGGCCTCGCCGACGGCGCCTTCCCCACGTGGGACCGGGGCGCCCGGTCCGGGGAGACGTCGTCGGGCTGGCTGTCCGACCTCGGGGAGCTGCCCTACCACCTGCGCGGCGACGCCGACGACCTGCCGCGCTTCGACTGGGAGCACGTGTCCGACACCAAGGACCTGGTCGCGTTGCGTGACGAGTTCAAGGCTGAGTGCGGCGAGCACCGGATCGCGGAGGAACGCCGGCTGGCGTACGTCGCGTTCACCCGCGCCCGGCGCGAGCTCTTCCTCACGGCCTCGTGGTGGGGTACGGCGAGTCGGCCGCGCGGCCTCTCCCCGTTCCTCGCCGAGCTGGTCGACGCGGGCCAGGTCGCTGCCGACCTGTGGGCACCCATGCCGGAGCCGGACGCCGAGAACCCGCGCAACGCGGAGGAGATCACTGCGCTCTGGCCGGCCCCGGAGCACGCCGGCGCCGCTCCGGCGCAGCCGACGGCCCGCGACGTGCTGCGGGCCACGGCGGCGCTCGTGGACGATGCGGCGGAGGACCGCCTGGTGGCGCTCGCCGCCGCAGGGCTGCCGCCCGACGCGCTCACCGCACCGCGTGGCACCCTGGCGGACGCCGCCGGCCACGACCTGGTCGACCTCACCCGCATGCTGCTCGCCGAGCGCGACCGCCACGCGGACCGGGAGGTCGCGTTCCCCGCGCACGTGTCGGCCTCGGGGCTGGTCCGGCTCGCCGCGGACCGCGACGCGTTCGCGCTGCAGCTCCGCCGCCCGGTGCCGGTGCAGCCCACGGTGCACGCCCGCCGGGGCACCCGGTTCCACGAGTGGGTGGAGCAGTTCTTCACGTCCGCGACCCTGCTCGACGTCGACGACCTGCCGAGCGCCGAGGACGACGACCTGCCCGACGACACCGACCTCGACAAGCTGCGCGACACGTTCCTGGGGTCGGAGTGGGCGGCCCGCACGCCGGTGGCGGTCGAGGTCGACGTCGAGACCCCGGTGGCCGGCGTCATGCTGCGCTGCCGCATGGACGCCGTCTTCCGGGACCCGGCCGCTGGGCCCGACGCCGTGGTCGTCGTGGACTGGAAGACCGGCCGCGAACCGCTCGACGCCGCGGCGCGGGCGGCCCGCGAGGTGCAGCTCGCCGTCTACCGGCTGGCGTGGTCCCGCTGGACCGGGCTGCCGCTGGACCAGGTGAGCGCCGCGTTCTACTACGTGGGGTCGGACGCGACCGTCCGTCCGGACCGGCTGCTCGACGAGGCCGAGCTGGAGGCGCTGATCCGGGGCGCCTGACGCGCGTCGTCGCCCACGGGGGTGTCAGCCGCCCATCGGGCCGCCGAGCCACTCCTCGATGAGGGCACGGCCGATCGAGTTGCGGCCGTGCGGGCTCAGCCGGCCCTCGGCGAGCGCCGCGGTGAGCTCGGCGCGCGTGAACCAGTCGGCCTCGGCGATCTCGTCCTCCTGCCGGACCAGCTCGGTGGTGGTCGCGCGGGCGCGGAACCCCAGCATCAGCGACGCGGGGAACGGCCAGGGCTGGCTGCCGCGGTACTCGATCGACCCGGGGTCCACGACGACGCCGACCTCCTCCGCGGTCTCGCGGACCACCGCCTGCTCCAGGCTCTCGCCCGGCTCCACGAACCCGGCCAGCACCGACCGGCGGTCCGTGCCCCACTCGGGTCCGCGCGCGAGGAGGAGCCGGTCGTCGGCGTCGGTGATCGCCATGATCACCGCGGGGTCGGTGCGCGGGAAGTGGTGCGACCCGTCGGCCGGGCAGACCCGCACCCAGCCGGCCTGCGCCACGTCGGTGGGCGTGCCGCACAGCGGGCAGTGGGTGTGCGAGGCGTGCCACCGGGCGAGGGCGAACGCCTCGACCGCCAGCCCCTGTTCCAGGTCGGGCACGTCGAGCGTGCGCATCCCGGCCCAGTCGACGTCGAGCTCCGGCTCCGGGTCCGTCCCGGGCTCGGCCAGGACGGCCGCGAGGTAGGCGACGCCGTCGGCCTCCCCGAGGAACAGGTGGATGTGCGCGGTGAGGTGCGCGACGTCGGCCGACGGGAACAGCGCGACCCGCGACCCGGTCGTGGCCACCCGGTCGCCGCGCAGCACCAGCACCCGGGTGGCCGGCTCCTTGCGGAGGTCGTCGACGAGCCGGGGTTCCGCGCGCCGGTGGGCGGCGCGGTCGTGGGCGGCGCGGAGGAAGGGGAGATCGAGAGGGAGCACTGCACGACGGTAGCCGCCCGGCGGGGTGACCCGCCGGGCATCACGCGATACGGAGCCGCCACGAACCTTGTCTAGCAAGTCTTGTATTGCAAGTCTTGCTATGCAAGGTTACTGTGGGCCCATGACCGAGGAGCGCATCGCCACGAACCTCCGCAAGGGAGTGCTCGAGTACTGCGTGCTCGCGCTGCTCTCCCACGGCGAGAAGTACGGCCTCGAGCTGGCCGACGACCTCACCGGACGTGAGCTCATCGCGAGCGAGGGCAGCCTGTACCCGCTGCTCGCCCGCATGCGGGAGAACGGGCTCGTCGAGCCCCGATGGGACGCGTCCGGCACCGGCCGGCCCCGCCGCTACTACGCCATCACCGAGCACGGCACCGAACAGCTCGCCACCTTCGCCCGCGTCTGGGCGTCGCTCGGCGCGCAGGTCGACGCACTTCTGGAGGGATCACGATGACGGAGAGGACCATGATGAACGCGAACACCGAAGGCGCCTACCTGCGTGACGTGGGCAGACGCCTGCGCGCGCTCACCCCGGAGCAGCGCGGTGCCGTGCTCGACGACGTCCGCGCCCACTTCGCGGACGCCGCGGACGCCGGCAGGTCTCCCGAGCAGGCGGTGGAGAGCCTCGGCGACCCGGCGACGTTCACCGCGCGCGTGCGGGCCGAGCTGGGTCACGACGACGGCCGGGCCGACCGGATCCGCCGCGTGCTGCAGTGGACGGCGGTGGGGACGGCGGCGTTCACGGGGATGTTCGTGTCGTTCCTGTGGCCCGACGACTCCCTCCCGGGCCTCGACGCCCGGTACGACGAGCACGGCTTCGGGATCGTGCTGTGGAACCTGCTCCCGGCGGTGGTCGCCGCGGTCCCCGTCGCCGTCCCCGCGCGTGCGCGCACCGTGGTCACCGCCGTGGTCGCCCTCGTGCTGACGGTGCTGACCGGTACCGCCCAGACGGTCTTCGTCCCCACTGCGATGCTCGCGTGGGCGGCCCTCGTCGTTCCGGTCCTCGCGCGCACGGGCCGGCCTGCCGTCGGCTGGCGCGTCGTCGGCGGCGCCCTCGCGGGTCTGCCGGCGCTCCTCACCCTGGGCGGTGTCGTCGCCGGGAGCTTCGACACCGATGTGTGGACCGTGCTGGCGCTGGTCGCGATGCTGGCCCTCGGCGTGCTGATCGCCCTCGGCAAGGTCTGGGCCGGCGCCGTGCTGGCCGCGCTCGGTGTGGTGGCGATGGTCTGGGCCACCCTGAGCCCGGGCCTCCTCTTCCTGGGTGTGTGGTGGGGCGGTGGCCTGTTCCTCGCTCTCGGCCTGAGCCATGTCCTCGCGCACTCCGCTGCGCGCCCCTCGGCTCGCGGGTAGCCGCACCGGACCCGGTCCGGATCCGCGGCGGATCCGGACCGGATCCGCCGCGCAGCCCGGGGACACGCCCCCGACCTGGTCCCTGGCACCGCGGGCACTGCAATACGGTGTGCACGTGTCCCGCACGCCCCTCGCCCTCGCCGCCCTCTCGACCGCCGCCGTGCCCGGCCTCGACGCCCGGTCGGTGCGTGTCGGAGACCTCACGGGCGACTACGACGTCGCGGTCGTCACCGGTCAGGACGACCAGGAATGGGTGGTGCGCGCACCGCGCACCACCGTGGCCGGCGCAGCGCTGGAGGCGGAGATCGAGCTGCTCGACGCGCTCCGGCTGTACATCGACACCGGGGTCCTGCCGTTCGTCGTGCCGCAGGTCGCGGGCTACGCGCTCCTGCCGGAGGGCGGCCGGGCGGTGGTGCACCGGCGGATCATCGGCAGCACCCTCGACGTCGAGTCGCTGGAGCCGGGCCCGGGGCTTGCCGCGGACCTGGGCCGGGCCATCGCCGCGATCCACGAGCTGCCGACGTCGGTCGTGGAGACGTGCGGGCTGCCCAGCTACACCGCCTCCGAGTACCGGGAACGGCGGCTGACCGAGGTCGACGAGGCGGCACGGACGGGCCGTGTCCCGCCCACGCTGCTACGGCGCTGGGAGACGGCGCTGGAGGACGTGTCCCTCTGGAAGTTCCGGCCGGTCGTGTCGCACGGCGACCTCGCACCGGACCAGCTCCTCGTGGACCGGCAGCGGGTCGTGGCCGTGTCGGGCTGGTCGGAGGCGCGTGTCGCGGACCCCGCGGACGACCTGGCCTGGCTCATCGCGGCTGCGCCGATCGAAGCGGTCGACTCGATCATGGAGGCGTACCAGCTGCGCCGTACGGAGCTGAGCGACCCCCGGCTCGCGGAGCGGGCGATGCTCGTGGGCGAGCTCGCGCTCGCGCGCTGGCTCCTGCACGGCGTGCGGCACCGGCTGCCCGAGGTGGTCGAGGACGCGACCTCGATGCTGGAGGACCTGGACGAGGCGACCCTCGACCAGGGCTGAACGGCGCGACCGGACGGGTACCCGGAGGAGCGCGGGGAAGCGCCGGGTACCGGTCCGGCCGGCCGGGTCGTGGTCGGCCGGGTCGCGCAGGCCGGGTCGTGGTTGGCCGGCTCGCGCAGGCCGGGTCGTGGTCGGCGCGAGCCGTCAGCAGCCGTCAGCACCGGGGTCAGCACGGGGTCGGCACAGCGTCAGCACGGCCTCAGCGGCAGCTCGAACGCCGCCGGGCCCCCGGCGGCACCGCCCGGCAGGACGCCGCGCCAGTACGCCCGCCGCCGTCCGGTGTCCCCGCGGGGGTAGGAGAGGCCCGCCTCGCGGGCCGCCCGTTCGACGTCGCGCATCGTGGACGCGCGGCCCGCCGGGACCGGCACCCGCCGGACCGGCTCGTCGGCCGGGCGCGCGTGCACCTCGCAGCCGGCGAGGTCCGGGCTCGCGCCGTGCCACACGCGCACGACGGCGGCCGGGTCCGGCCCGCTGCCCGGCGGGACGTCTTCCGCGACGGTACGGACGGCCGCGGCGAGCTGTGCCGCCAGCGGCGACAGCCCCGGCCGGCGTGCCGCTGCCGGGACGAGCGAGTGCAGCACGGGGACGACGCCCTGCTCCTCGACGGTGCCGGTGATCTCGTCGGCCACGGCGTGGAGGCTGCCGGGCGCGTGGCCCATCGCCACGCCGCGCGCCGCCCAGACGAGCATGGGCAGGTCGTTGACCCCGTCGCCGACCGCCACGGTGCGCTCGGCGGGCACACCGAGGGCGTCGCGCACCCGGCCCAGGCCGAACGCCTTGTCGGTGCCGTGCGCGGTCACGTCGACCCAGTCGGCGCCCGCGGGCGTCACGGTCACGCCGGCCTCGCGCAGGTGCGTGACGTGGTCGGCGATCCGGTCGGCGTGGAGCACCACCCGCGCGCCGTGCTCGACGCGGAGTTGGCTGCCGGGGCTCAGGCTCTGCGGCCCGTTCAGCGCTCCCGGGGCGAACCGGCGGTTGACCCGCCAGCCGCGGCCGACCTCCTCGACGGCGACGAAGACGTCCGGGGCGAGCGCGACCGCCCGGCCGATCACGGGCCCGGTGGCGAACGTGCGCACCTCGACCACGTCGTAGCCCGACGGCGTCGCCGGGTCCAGCCGGACGGTCAGCGCGCCGTTCGAGCAGACCGCCCACCCGCGGGCCAGCCCGAGCCGGCGCGCGACGGACAGCATGCCCACGAGCGACCTGCCGGTCGCGAGCACCACGTGGTGCCCGCTCGCGCGGACCAGCTCCAGCGCGGCCACCGTCTCGGCCGGGATCCTGTCGTCCGGGCCGACCAGGGTCCCGTCGACGTCGAGCGCCACCAGGTGCGGCAGGACGCGGACGTCGTCCCGGCCCGGTGCCGGGACCGTCCTCGTGTCGCGCTCAGTTCCCATGCCCCTCGACCCTTCGCCCTGTGGTCCACCTCGTGGCACGACGGCTGCCGTGCGCCACGCACCAGCGTGACGATCGACGAATGCCCGAGTTGACACAGTTTGTGTCACATATTTTCTGAGGGCGGTATGGCCCTGTCGGACGCGCCCGACCTGGCCGTATGGTGTGATTTCGCCCGCTGTCCGGCTAGCAAGGGACGATGCGATGACCGACTACGACTCGATCGGCCCCCGGATCGCGCAGCAGCGCAAGGCGCGCGGCATCACCCAGGTCGCCCTGGCGCACGACGCCGGGGTGAGCGTGTCGCTGCTGCGCAAGCTGGAGCAGGGCTCCCGGATCGCCTCGCAGCCGGTGGTCGCCGCGCTCGCCCGGGCGCTCCACGTCGATGTCACGACCCTCACCGGCCAGCCCTACGACCGCGAGGGGCCGGACCCCGACCGCATCCACTCCGCGATGCCCGACCTGCGCCGCGCGCTGGCGTACTGGGACCTGCCGACGGACCTGGGCGTGACCCCGCGCGACCCGGCCGCGCTCGTGGACGACGCCGCCCGGATCGCCACCCTCTACCAGCTCGACCGCAACTCCGAGGTCGCGCACCGCCTGCCGGCCCTGCTGACCGAGACGTTCGCCGCACTGCAGGACAGCGAGGGGGAACGGCGCGACCTGCTGTGCGAGGCGTTGCTCGGCATGTTCTACGCCACCCACGCCGTCACCTACCAGTCCGGCTACGAGGACCTCTCCACCATCGTCGAGGACCGCATCGCCGGGATCGCGGCGGACTGGGGCGACCCGGTGGCGCAGGCGTTCGCGAGCTGGGTGCGCACCACGTCCCTGATGCGCCTGGGCGAGTACGACGTCGGCCTGCGCATCCTCGGGCAGGCGCTCGACGACGTCGACCCCGGACGGCGCGAGGACCCGGCGGCGCTGCGCGCGGTGGGGTCCCTCCACCTGCGGTCGGCCATCCTCGCTGCCCGGGCCAACCGGGCGGACGAGGCCGCGGCGCACGTCGCCGAGGCGGAGCAGGCCGCGGCGCACACCGGGCCGGACACCGACAACGACTGGCGCAACCTCGCCTTCGGGCGCACCAACGTGGCGATCCATGCGGTGGCGACCGCCGTCGAGTCGGGGGACGGCCCGCGGGCGCTCAAGCTCGCGGACGAGGTGCACTTCTCCGGCGACGTGCTGCGCCGGCTGCCGATCCGGGTCGGGCACCACCACATGGACGTCGCCCGGGCGCAGCTCTGGCAGGGACGGACCGACAGCGCGCTCGCGAGCCTGGAGAAGGCGCGGCGGCTCGCCCCGCAGCAGACACGCCGCCACCCCACCACGCGGGAGGTGACACGGACGCTCGTGCGGTCGCACCGGCGCGCCAACGAGCCCCTCGCGCGGTTCTCGGCGTGGCTCGGCCGGGACGCGGACCGCTAGCGGCTCAGGCGGCCAGGGCCTGCTTCACGTCGACCAGCGACGGGTTCGTCGCGGCCGAACCGTCGGGGTACACCACCGTCGGGACGGTCTGGTTGCCGCCGTTGACCTGCTCCACGAAGGCGGCCGCCTCGGGGTGCTCCTCGATGTCCACGACGGTGTAGCCGATGCCCGCCGAGTCGAGCTGCGTGCGCAGCCGGCGGCAGTACCCGCACCAGGTGGTGGAGTACATCAGCACGGTGCCGCTCTCGGGAACCTGCGCGGTCAGCTCGGACATCGGTCCTCCTTGCCGGTGGGCATGTCAGTGGTTGCTGCGAGAATCGCAGACGATGCTCACCCAGACCAACTCCGCCGGTACCCCGAATCATCCGGGACCGCTGAGCCCCGACGCGATCCTCACCGCCCTCGACCCCGAGCAGCGCGAGGTGGCGCTCGCGCTCAACGGCCCGGTCGTCGTGCTTGCCGGTGCGGGCACCGGCAAGACGCGCGCCATCACGCACCGCATCGCGTACGGCGTCCGCATCGGCGCCTACAAGCCGACGGGCGTGCTGGCCGTGACCTTCACGGCGCGCGCCGCGGGGGAGATGCGCACGCGCCTGCGCGAGCTCGGCGTCCAGGGCGTGCAGGCCCGCACGTTCCACGCCGCGGCCCTGCGCCAGCTCAGCTACTTCTGGCCGCGCGTCGTGGGCGGCGCGCCCCCGCGCCTGCAGGAGTACAAGGCGCAGCTCGTCGCGGAGGCGGCACGCCGGCTCGGCCTCTCCGTGGACCGGGTGGCCGTGCGCGACCTGAGCAGCGAGGTCGAGTGGGCCAAGGTCTCGCTCGTGCTGGCCGACGACTACGAGAAGGCTGCCCGGGCGTCCGGCCGCGAGGCGCCGTCCGGCTACGACGCGCAGACGGTGTCCCGCCTGATCACCGCATACGAGGACGTCAAGACGGAACGCGGTGTCATCGACTTCGAGGACGTGCTCCTCATGCTCGGCGACATGCTGAACAGCCACAAGGTCGTGGCCGACGAGGTCCGCTCGCAGTACCGGCACTTCGTCGTGGACGAGTACCAGGACGTCTCGCCGCTCCAGCAGTTCGTGCTCGACCAGTGGCTCGGCGGGCGCACGGAGCTGTGCGTGGTCGGCGACCCGTCGCAGACCATCTACTCCTTCACGGGTGCCACCCCGCGCCACCTGCTGGACTTCCGGCGCACCTACCCGCAGGCCCAGGAGATCCGCCTGGTCCGTGACTACCGCTCCACGCCCCAGGTGGTGCACCTGGCCAACTCCGTTCTCCAGCGCGCCGGCCGCGCGGGCGGCGCGCACCAGGCGCTGGAGCTCGTCGCACAGCGCAAGCCCGGCCCGCCGGTCACCTTCCACGCCTACGACGACGACGAGGCCGAGGCCAAGGGCATCGCCGCGCGCGCCGCGCGGCTCATCGGGTCGGGCCGTGTGCGTCCCAGCGAGATCGCCGTGCTGTACCGCACCAACGCCCAGTCGGAGGCCTTCGAGGCCGCGTTCGCCGACGCCGGCGTGGGGTATCTGGTGCGCGGCGGCGAGCGGTTCTTCCAGCGCAAGGAGGTGCGCGACGCGATCGTGCTGCTGCGCGGCGCGGCGCGGGCCGCCGACCCGGAGCTGCCCATGCCGGACCAGGTGCGCGACATCCTGGCGACCGCCGGGTGGGCCGACCAGGCCCCTGCCGCGCGCGGCGCCGCCCGTGAGCGCTGGGACGCCATGCAGGCGCTCGTCGCGCTCGCGGACGACCTGGCCGCCGCCGCGACCCCCGAGAACCCCGCGACGGTCGCCGGCCTCGTGGCCGAGCTCGACGAGCGAGCCTCCGCCCAGCACGCGCCCACGGTCGAGGGCGTCACCCTCGCCTCGCTGCACGCGGCCAAGGGCCTGGAGTGGGACGCGGTCTTCCTCGCGGGCATGAGCGAGGGCCTCATGCCCATCTCGCTCGCGGAGACCGACGCCGCCGTCCACGAGGAGCGCCGTCTGCTGTACGTGGGCATCACGCGGGCCCGCGAGCACCTCGAGGTCTCCTTCGCCCGCTCGCGGAACCCGGGTGGGCGCCCCACGCGGAAGCGCACGCGGTTCCTCGACGGACTGTGGCCGGACGAGCCGCGCGCGGCGCGTGCCCGTGCCACGGCCAGGACCCAGCCCCGCGCGCTGCTGACCGGTGAGCACGACACCGCGCTCTTCGACGCCCTGCGCGACTGGCGGCTGGAGGTGGCACGCGAGACCGACAAGCCCGCCTACACCGTGCTGACGGACGCCACGCTGGCGGCCATCGCCGAGATCCGACCTTCGGGCACAGCCGAACTCGCTCGCGTGAACGGCATCGGTCCGGCGAAGATCGACCGGTACGGCGCCGCGATCCTTGCGATCGTGGCCGGTGCGACGGGTTCCTGACGGTAGTCTGAGGGGTCTTTCGTGGTGCGTCCGGCGACCCGCGAAAAACTTCTCGAGAAAAGTTCGAAAAAGAGTTGGCCCGCCACGGCGGCCCGGCATAGTGTTCAGATGTCCCTGACAGCAGTGGGCGAGACCGAGAGGTCTGGCCCGGATTCGAGTGAGGAGGTGGGTGTCTTGGAGATGAACATGATTCCGCAGACGGATCTGCACGTGTGCGGGTATGTGCTCGGTAGCGAGCCCGTCCCGGCTAACGGCGCAGCTCTGCCCTTCCGCGCGCGCACTCACCGCGGAGGCGTCAAGCCGTCCGCTCTCGCACCCGACTCCGCATCTCCAGGAGACTCGCCGGTCTAGACGACCGAAGAGTTCCAGGCCGCGGAGTCCATCTAGGACCCGCGGCCTTAATTTTTGCCCGGAGACCGGCCCACCAGCGGCCGGACCGGCAAAGACCTAGCCCGGGGTCCTGTACCACCCGACGTTCACCGACGACGTTCATCACACAGGACACAGGAGACAACCGTGCGCCTCACTGCGCTCCTCGACACTCTTCCCCAGGGCGGCTCGGGCCCCTGGGACCCGCCTCAACACCCCGCCACGAGCGGGACCGGTTCGGACTCGGCGGAGTTCAACCGGCTCATGGACACACTGCTGCCGTGCCGTACCAACGACCCGGAGCTGTGGTTCGCCGAGCACAGCGCGCAGGTGGAGCAGGCCAAGGCCCTCTGCCGCACCTGCCCCCTCATCGAGGGCTGCCTCGCCGGCGCCCTCGAGCGGAACGAGCCCTGGGGCGTCTGGGGCGGCGAGGTCTTCGTCGACGGCGTCGTCGTGGCCCGCAAGCGTGGCCGTGGCCGGCCCCGCAAGTCGGAGAACGTCGCCGCCTGATCCTTCAGGAGGGAAGGACCACGCACCCGCAGCGCGGGTGCGGGTCCACCTGGTGAGCTCGGGGTAGTCCTGCCGGGAGAGAGATCTCCAGGCACGCACCGACGGCCGCCGGCCGGTGCCCGTCCAGCTGGGCGAGCACCTGGCCGGCGGCCGTCGCCGCTGCCAGGGCAGCGAGCGTGGCCTCGTGCGTCGGCTCCGTGGTCTCACGGAGCTGGGCGGCCAGCGCCGGCCACTCCCGGTCGGCGTCGGCGCGTGCGAGGTCCACGCACGTCACGCACGCCGACCGGCCCGGCCGGACGAGCGGACCGACCACGACGTCGGCCTCCCGCACCACCACGGGCAGGTGCGGCACCCCGAGACCCAGCAGCCGCTGGTAGCGCGCCGGGTGCGCGGCGTGCGGCTCGACCACCACCACGAGGTCCAGCTCCGTGAGGTCGAGCCCGCCGTCGTCCACGTGTGCCCGGGTGCGCGGGGAGCGCCGGGCCAGGAGCGAGCGGACGGCGTCGTGCCGGACCTGGCCGACGTCGGCCGGCCGCAGCCCGCCCAGCCCGAGGTCGGTGACCTGCACCGGCAGCGGGTCGTGCAGCACCAGGCGGCCTGTCCCCGCCGTCGCGAGGTGCTGCGCCACGCTGGTGCCCAGCCGGCCCAGGCCCATCAGGCCGACCGTCCGCCGGGCCCGGTCCGCCAGCGTGGCCAGGCCCGCGCCGTCCGGCCGCAGCATGCCGAGCACCGTCGCGTCCGCCGCACCGTCGGCGGGCGCCGTCACCGCGCCCACCGTCCCCGCGACGGGGACCAGCACGCCCGCGCGGACCAGGACGGACATGATCTCGTCCCGCCGCTCGACCGGCACACCGCAGCGCGCGGCCGCCTGCTCGAGCGTGACGTGCCGCCGCTCGGCGACCTCGCCGAGCCACGTCTCCTCGGCCGGGGTGAGCCCCGACAGGACGAACGACCAGCGCGGGTCGGAACCGCACTGGACCTGCCCGCCGCCACGGCTGAGCACGGGCGTGCCGGGCCGCAGCCGGAGCAGGGGAGCGCGGTTCATGCCGACAACCATGCCCGACGGCGGAAGCCGCCCCGGACCGCCGTCCACAGGTCCAGAGGTATCTTCAGCGCCTCAGGTGGCCCAGGAGTTCCCGAGTGCGCCCAGAGCCGAAAGCACGGCGCACCACTTGCCCGCCCGGTTACGGTGACCTTATGAGCGACCAGCACCAGCCCGGCGATTCCCCCCAGTCGTGGGAGGAGATGCTGCGCTCCATGCTCGGCGACGGCGCAGACGAAGTGATGGCCGAGATGCGGGAGCGGGGCATCGATCCGACCGCCCTCGGTGGCCCGCCCGACCCCGTGATGATGCAGTACGCACTCGCCCAGGTGCAGAAGATGCTCTCCGCGGAGGGCACAGGACCCGTCAACGCGGACGTCGCGCACGACGTCGCGCGGCAGGTGGCCGTCAGCGAGGGCGACCCGTCGCTGACGGGCAAGCAGGCCAAGGACGCGACCGACGCGCTCGCGGTCGCCGAGCTCTGGCTCGACGCCGTCACCGACCTGCCGCCCGCGGGCGGCACCCGGCGCGCGTGGAACCGGTCCGAGTGGGTCGAGGCCACGCTCCCGGTGTGGAACGAGCTCGCGGCGCCCGTGGCCTCGTCGGTCTCGGAGGCGCTGGCCACGGTGCTGCGCGACCAGCTCCCGGAGGGGGTCGACGACGGCGAGGCGGTGCCTGGCATGCCCGCCGGCGTGCTGCACGGTCTGGGGGGATCGATCGACCCCACCCAGATGATGCGCCGGCTGGGCTCCGCGGTGTTCGGCATGCAGGTCGGCCAGGCCGCCGGCACTCTGTCGCGCGAGGTCTTCGGCGCCACCGACGTCGGCCTGCCGCTGCTCGACAGCCCCGACACCGTGCTGCTGCCCACGAACGTGGCGGCGTTCGCCGACGGCCTGGACGCCCCGCTGGAGGAGGTCCGGCAGTTCCTGGCGGTCCGCGAGGCGGCGCACGCGCGGCTGTTCACGCACGTCCCGTGGCTGCGTTCGCACCTGCTGTCCATCGTGGAGCGGTACGCGCGCGGCATCACCATCGACCTCGACGCGCTCGAGGCGCAGGTGCGCGACATCGACCTCGCCGACTCCGACGCGCTGCGCAGCGCGCTGTCGGGCGGCGTCTTCGGCCTGCAGAACACGGACGAGCAGAAGGCCGTGCTGCTCCACCTGGAGACCACGCTCGCGCTGGTGGAGGGCTGGGTGGACGAGGTGACGGCCGTCGCCACGCTGCCGCACCTGCCGCACGCCGTGCCGCTGCGCGAGATGATCCGCCGTCGTCGCGCGGCCGGGGGCCCGGCCGAGCAGACGTTCTCCACCCTCGTCGGCCTGGAGCTGCGGCCGCGCCGGTCGCGTGACGCCGCGACGCTGTTCTCGATCGTGGCCCGGGCGCAGGGCAGCGCGGGCCGTGACGCGGTCTGGGACCACCCCGACCTGCTGCCCGGCACCCAGGACCTGGACGACCCGTCGGGTTACCTGGTGCGCCGCGAGGCGGCGGAGAACGAGCACGCGGACGTCGACGCGGCGCTGCGGGAGATCTTCGGCGACGAGGAGGCGGCCGAGCCCCGCACCACCGGCGACGACCGCCCTGCCGACGACCAGAGGGCCAGTGCCGACGACCAGAGGGCCGGCGACCAGGCGGCCCGCGACGACCAGGCGGACGGCGGCCCGGCCGACGAACCGCGGGACGACGCGGACGGCGAGACCAGGTAGTCCCGCCCGGCCCGTCCGGCGTTCAGGCGTCGTCGCCGTCGTCGCTGGTGGGTAGCCCCGGTTCGTCCTGTGCGTGCGAGGCACCCTCCAGGAACCCGCGTGCCCGGTCGGTCCGGGGGTAGACCTCCAGGATCTTCCAGAACTCCGGGCCGTGGCCGGCGTGCAGCAGGTGCGCCAGCTCGTGCAGCAGCACGTAGTCGAGCACCCACGACGGCATGCCCTGCACGCGGGTGGAGATGCGGATCGAGCCGTCCAGCAGCGTGCACGACCCCCAGCGCCGGCCCTGGTTCGCCGACCACCGCACGCTGGACGGCCGCGCCCGGCCGTCGAGGTACTTGGTCGACAGCTCGCAGGCCCGGTCCATGAGCTCCTGGTCGGACGGGCGGCGGCGCCGCTCCTTGTCCTCCAGCCGAGCCACCATCTTGGCCACCCACTCCCGTTCCTGCGCCCGAGAGAAGCGCGCGGGAATCGCGACGATGGTCCGTCCACCGTCGCGATATGCGCTCACCGTGGCGGTGCGACGGCGGCTCCGGCGCACCTCCACGGACGTCAGGGCGTCGTGGGCCACGGAACGACCGTAGCGTGTTATCGGCGTCCCGTGGGGTATAACACACCGTTCAAGTGGAAATTCTTTGCCCGGAGGCGTAGTGGTGGCGTCATGGGAACAGGTGCCGGGGGCCGCCGTCGGGCCGGGTTCGCGCCCTGGTTCATGGAACCCTCAGCCAAGTGCGGAATGATGGGGTGGTGACCGACATGCGTGACCGCCAGCCCACCCCGCAGCCCGAGCCGGCGCCGTTCGAGGACCTGCCGCCCGAGGTCGCGCCGGTCACCCGTCGCACTGTCACGCTGGGCGTGTCCCTGCTGGCCACCGCGGTCCTGGCCGCGGTGGCGCTCGTGCTGCCCACGCCGTACGCCATGCGGTCGCCCGGCCCCACGGAGGACACGCTCGCCAAGGGCCTGATCGAGATCGAGGGCGCGCGCACCTACGAGTCGTCGGGCAAGCTGCTCCTGACGACCGTGTCCGTGCTGGGCGGTCCGGGCTACCCGGTGATGTCCGGGCAGGTGATCCAGGGCTGGCTCGACCCGCGGCGCTCGGTGCTGCCCGTGGAGGCGATCTTCCCCGAGGCGACCACCAAGGAGGAGCAGCGGGAGGTCAGCCAGGCGGAGATGGTCTCGTCGCAGGAGTCCGCGACGGCGGCGGCCCTGACCGAGCTGGGCTACGACGTGCCCGCGGTGCTGGACGTCGCGGGCACGGAGGAGGGCTCGGGGGCCGCGGGCAAGCTCCAGGAGGGCGACGTCATCACCCGGTTCCAGGGCGAGCCCGTCGGCACGTACGCGGACCTCATCACCGGGCTCGCCGAGACGGAGGCCGGCAGCACGGTCACGCTCGGCGTGCGGCGCGGCGAGCGCACCATGGACGTCGACGTCACGACCTCGGGCAACGGCCAGCGTGCCGTGCTCGGCGTCTACATCGACCCGCGGTACGACTTCCCCGTCGACGTCTCGATCCAGATCGAGGACATCGGCGGCCCGAGCGCCGGCACGATGTTCGCGCTCGGCATCATCGACCGGCTGACGGCCGAGGACGAGGCGAACGGGCACATCATCGCGGGCACCGGCACGATGAGTCCCGAGGGCACTGTGGGGCCGATCGGCGGCATCGAGCAGAAGCTGTACGGCGCCGTGCGGGACAGGGCCGACTGGTTCCTCGCCCCCGCGGACAACTGCGACCAGGTGGTCGGCAACGTGCCCGACGGGCTGCACGTGGTCAAGGTCTCGACGCTGGCCGAGGCGCGCGACGCCGTCGAGCAGATCGGGCGCGGTCACGGCGCCGACCTGCCGACGTGCCCCTGACGCCGGCGCGTATGCCGACCTGTTGACCGTGTGTTGTACATCTGGAGGATGTGGGAACCTTGTGCTGGGAACCTTGAGCACCGCCCGGCCGTTCCACCTGGGTACGGCCCAACCATTGATGACGTGAGGTAACGCAGTCGTGTCCTTCGCCGCAGCACCGCGCCGCCCATCCGGCGGCGGCGCCCCTCGAGCCCGACGACGCAGTCCGCTGGGGGTGGCGGTCGTCGCGGTCGCGGTCCTGATCGCGGCCCTGCTCCTCCTGGCCCAGTTCTGGACCGAGGTGATGTGGTTCACGCAGCTCGGGTTCTCCTCGGTGATCTGGACCGAGTGGGGCATGCGCGCGGCGCTGTTCGCCGCGGGCTTCCTGATCATGGGCGGGGCGGTGTTCTGGTCGTTCACCGCGGCGTACCGGTCCCGGCCGATCTACGCCCCGAGCACGCCCGAGCAGGCGACGCTCGACCAGTACCGCGAGGCCGTCGAGCCGCTGCGCCGGGTCGTGATGATCGCCGCGCCGGTCCTGGTCGGCTTCTTCGCGGGCGTCGCGGCGTCGGCGCAGTGGCGCACCGTGCTCCTTGCGTTCAACGGTGAGCCCTTCGGCGAGAACGACCCGCAGTTCGGCATGGACCTCGGGTTCTTCGTCTTCATGCTGCCCGCGCTGCGGTTCACGGTCGGGTTCCTCATCTCGGTGGTGGTCATCGCGGGCATCGCCGGCGTGATCACGCACTACCTGTACGGCGGCCTGCGGGTGGGCCCGGCGGCGGCCGGCGGTCCCCGCACCACCACCGCGGCGCGCGTGCACCTGGCCGTCGTCGGTGCGGTGCTCCTGCTCCTGATCGCCGCCAACTACTGGCTCGACCGGTACTCGATCCTGACCAACGCGGGCGACCGGTTCGACGGCGCCTCGTACTCCGACGTGCACGCGGTGATCCCCGCCAAGGGCATCCTCACCGTCGTCGCCATCTTCGTGGCCGCGCTGTTCGTCGTCACGGCGTTCCGTGGTGACTGGCGCCTGCCGGCGATCGGCGTCGGGCTCATGGTCGTGTCCGCCATCGCGATCGGCGGCATCTACCCCGCCGTCGTGCAGCGCTTCCAGGTGAACCCGAACGCGCAGGAGCTGGAGAGCGAGTACATCCAGCGCAACATCGACGCGACGCTCTCGGCGTTCGGCATCGAGGACATCGAGAAGGAACAGTACGACGCGACGACCCAGGCGGAGGAGGGCGCCCTGCGCGCCGACGCCGACACCGCCGCGTCGATCCGCCTGCTCGACCCGCAGATCGTGTCGCCGTCGTTCCGCCAGCTCCAGCAGAACAAGCAGTACTACAACTTCAACGACTCCCTGTCGGTCGACAAGTACGAGATCGACGGCGAGTCGCGGGACACCGTGATCGCGGTGCGCGAGCTGAACCTCGACGGGCTGGGCCAGGACCAGCGCAACTGGGTCAACGACCACACCGTGTACACGCACGGTTACGGCGTGGTGGCCGCGTACGGCAACCAGCCGGGACCGGACGGCCGCCCGGCGTTCTTCGAGGGCGGCATCCCGTCGCAGGGCGCGATCAGCGACATGGAGGGCGAGTACGAGCCGCGCATCTACTTCAGCCCGAGCACCCAGACGTACTCGATCGTCGGCGCCCCGGAGGGCACCGAGCCGTGGGAGCTCGACTACCAGGCGGACGACGCGGACGACGGCGGCCAGGTCAACACGACCTTCACCGGCGACGCCGGACCGGACGTCGGCTCGTTCGGCAGCAAGCTGCTGTACGCGCTGAAGTTCGGCGAGGAGCAGATCCTGTTCTCGGACCGCGTGACGAGCGAGTCGCAGATCCTCTACGACCGTGACCCGCAGCAGCGCGTCAGCAAGGTCGCGCCGTGGCTCACCCTCGACAACCGGGTCTACCCGGCGGTCGTGGACGGCCGCGTGAAGTGGATCGTCGACGCGTACACCACCAGCGACGCCGTCCCGTACTCGACGTCCACGCCGCTGGACGAGGCCGTCGCGGACACCCTCACGCAGCAGCAGGGCGGCGCCGTCGTGCTGCCCGAGGAGGTCAACTACATCCGCAACTCGGTGAAGGCGACCGTCGACGCCTACGACGGCTCGGTCGACCTCTACGCCTGGGACGACCAGGACCCGATCCTCAAGGCCTGGACCAACATCTTCCCGGCGTCGGTCAAGCCGATGGACGAGATCTCCGGCGACCTGATGAGCCACCTGCGGTACCCGGAGGACCTGTTCAAGGTGCAGCGCACGCTGCTCAGCCAGTACCACGTGACGGACTCGGCCGAGTTCTTCTCGGGCCAGGACTTCTGGAACAACCCGACCGACCCGACGTCGGAGACCACCCCCGCGCCGCTGCAGCCGCCGTACTACCTGACGCTGCAGATGCCGGGCCAGGACGAGTCCACGTTCTCGCTGACCTCGACCTTCATCCCGGGCGGTAACACCGACCGTGAGGTGCTCACCGGGTTCCTCGCGGTGGATGCCGACGCCGGGAACGAGGCGGGCACCAAGTCCGAGGACTACGGCAAGCTACGCCTGCTCGAGCTACCCCGGGACACGACCGTGCCCGGCCCTGGCCAGGTGCAGAACAACTTCGACTCGAACCCGACGATCTCCGAGCAGCTGAACATCCTGCAGATCGGTGCGTCCACGGTGCGGCGCGGCAACCAGCTCACGCTGCCGGTCGGTGGCGGCCTGCTGTACGTGCAGCCCGTCTACATCCAGTCGACCGGTGGCACGCAGTTCCCGCTGCTGCGCAAGGTGCTGGTGTCCTTCGGTGACGACATCGGCTTCGCCGACACGCTCGACGAGGCGCTGGACCAGGTGTTCGGCGGCGACTCGGGTGCGCAGGCCGGGGACGCCGGCACAGCCGAGGACGAGGCACCGGTCGCGCCGCCGGACGGCGAGACGGGTACCGACCCGACGACGGAACCCTCGACGGAGCCGTCCACGGAGCCCACCGACGGCGCCACCGAGGAGCCGGGCACCGCGCCCACCGGTGACCTGGACGCCGCCCTGCAGGAGGCTGCCGACGCCCTGGCGGACTCGGACGCCGCGCAGCGTGCCGGTGACTGGGCCGCGTACGGCGAGGCGCAGGACCGCCTGCAGAAGGCCCTGGAGGACGCGATAGCCGCCGAGGAGGCCCAGCAGCAGGGCTGATCCTTCGCAGCACAACCTGTCAGACCTGCAGGTCACTCCGGTGACCTGCAGGTCTGACTGCTTTACGGGAGCCGCCGGGCCACCACCACGGAGTTGATGACGTCGTCGGTGGGGTGCACGACCTCCAGCACCTCGAAGCCCGGCATCGCTCCGACGT
The DNA here is from genome assembly GCF_044456525.1 of Promicromonospora sp. NPDC050880. Taxonomy (NCBI): domain Bacteria; kingdom Bacillati; phylum Actinomycetota; class Actinomycetes; order Micrococcales; family Promicromonosporaceae; genus Promicromonospora; species Promicromonospora sp. NPDC050880. The sequence continues at coordinate 197,674 of NZ_JBITFV010000007.1, read as the reverse complement.
CCACCGGCGGGTACAGGAGGGTGCGCAGCCCGCGCGCGCTGCGCGCCAGGAGCAGGGCACCGGGCCGCATGGCGCCCGCCATCCGCCGCAGGATCCCGGCCTTGGCCGACGGCGTCTCGCCGACCAGCGCCGCGAGCACCACGGCGTCGTAGCCGGTGAGGTCGGCGTCGGCGGCGTCGGCCTGCTCGAACCGGACGTCCGGCGGGCCCACCCGGTCGCCGACCTGCCGGGCCAGGACGACCGCGGCGAGGTCCCGGTCCAGGCCGACGACAGGGCAACCGAGTGCGCCGGCGTACCCGAGCGTGCTGAGGGGGAGGGGGCCGCAGCCGACGACGGCCACGGCCGCCGGGGTGCCGCCCGAGCTCGTGAGCAGCCCGACCTCGAGGGCGGTGAGCCGCTGGTAGTTGTCGAGGTAGGGGAACGACGTCAAGGTGCTTCCAGGGTCCGGCGCGGCGACGATGCGTTCCGCCCACGCGTGCTCCAGGGCGGTCTCACCGCGTGCGGACAGGTCGCGGACGGCGGCTCTGCGGCGGCTGATCTCCTCGTGCGCCAGGATGTCGCGGGCCTGGCCCTCGGGCGCGGCGAGCACCGTGTGCACGAGGTCGCTGAACAAGGCGTCCGTGCGCGGGTCCGGTCGCAGGTGCGGGAGGGCGGCGAGCTGGTCCGTGAGGTGGGCGATGCGGTCGGCGGTCTGGGTGGTGTCGCTCAGCTCCGTCGTCATGGGGTCGATCGTTCCACGACCGGAACGGTTCGATCCCCTGTGACCTGCGTCTCGACGACCCGGTCCGGTTTGCATACCGGCGCTCGGGGTGCGTAGAGTAGGGATCACCGACGCGGGGTGGAGCAGCTCGGTAGCTCGCTGGGCTCATAACCCAGAGGTCGCAGGTTCAAATCCTGCCCCCGCTACAAAAGAAGGGCCCCTCACCTGGTCACAGACCGGGGAGGGGCTCTTCGCTTCTTCCGCACAGGCGTGTACGCACAGAAGTGCGCACGGGTCCGGCGCGGCCGACCCCGAGTTCACGAGGTTCAACCCGTGCACACTGCAGTGGTGACGCCCCGGTGTACCGCCCAGTGCGCGAGGGTCGCAGTGTGATTCCCGTTGTTCTCGAGAGCCCCCGGTGCGGGGTCGTGGTCCTCCTACCTGCTCGTGGTCGTGTGGGCAAGGAGACTTTCCGCGGTGTCGGTGATGGTGTCGTCGATGGGACGGGGCGACCATCCGAGGAGCCGCTGCGCCTTGGCGCTGCTGGCGTCGAAGTCGCGTCCGAGCTGCGGGCGAATCGCGTTCAGCCCGGGGTTGAACCGGCTGAGGACGCGGGCGAGCAGCAGTGGCAGTTCGCGGGTCGGGACTTTCGCGGCTCGATCACCCAGCCGGTGGCGGAGGATCGCTGCGACCTTGACGATGCGCAGGCTCGGGCCGGCCGAAGCGAGCCACCGTTCGCCGGCGGCGGCAGGGTCGGTCATGACGCGCAGGTGCAGGTCGGCGACGTCCCGGACGTCGACCCAGCTGGTGCCGAAGGGCGGGCAGGCGGGGACGTCGCCGTCGAGCATGCTGCGGATCAACCGCAGCGACGGCGGGTCGTCCGGCCCGAGGACCGGACCGATCACGGCGGCGGGGTGCACCGCGGCCAGCTCGAGCCCGTCGCCCTCCTCCTCGACGAACTGCCAGGCCGCTCGCTCGGCGAGGGCCTTCGACCTCTGGTACGGCGCGATGTCGGCATCGACGTCGGTCCAGTCCTGCTCGGTGAACGGTGCGGCCCGGGGCGGGTGCCCGTAACCGATGGCCCCGAGCGCGCTGGTCAGGACGACGCGGCGCACGCGGGCGTCGCGGGCCGCTCGAAGGACCCGCAGGACCCCGTCGCGCGCGGCGGTGACCATCGCCGCTTCGCTCTCGGGAGTGTTGCGCAGCGTCGGCGAGGCGACGTGCAGCACGTGGTCGCACCCGCTGACCGCTTCTGCCCAGCCGTCGTCGCTGACCAGGTCGGCGCGTACGACGGTCAGGCGCGTCTCGTCGAATCGCGCCGCGGCCTGGAGCCGGGAACGCAGGGCGGGCTCGCGCCCAAGGTCGCGAACTGTGGTGCGCACGTCGTGCCCGGCCTCCAGCAGCGCCTGGATGCACCAGCTCCCGATGAAGCCTGACCCGCCGGTGACAAGTACCTGTGACATGGGTGTGTTCCTCAGCTCGCGGTCTGGATTCGGAGGGTCGGCAGCGCGGGTGTCGTGCGTCGCCGTCGGACAGCCAGCACGCCGGTGCCGAGCAGGACGTGGCCGATCATGATCGGGTAGATCACGGCGCGCTCGAACATGCCGATGTTCCACATCCAGCCGGTGAGGACATTGGTCATGAAGACAGGAAGCGCGACCAGCCCGAGGATGCCGAGCGCGATGCTCGCGACCGATCGTGCTCGGCTCAGTCCGATGCGGCTGCCGTTGGCGCCGACGGCGATCGCCATGATGTTGCCGGCGACCATGACGCTCTGTGCACCGAGGGTGTGGAACGTGATCAGGCCGTTCGTGACATTGGCGTTCGATCCCTGGAAGATGCCCACCAAGGAGACGCCCACGCCGGCGACTACCGCGAGGACCACCACGGCGATCGGGCGCACGCCCTTGCGGACGTCGAACAGGAGGGCTGCGCCGACGATCAGCAGGATGCCGTAGATCACCCAGCCGACGTCCATGACCGCACCCAGAGGGGAGTTCCCGACCTGCCCGAACGCGGTCTGTGCCGGCCCGGTCAGGCCGAGGTGACTGACCCAGTTGTACAAGGGGGAGTACGTCGGGTCCTGCCATGCAGCGGCGGTGACGAGCTCGGCGACCCACGACACGAGCGGGCCCAGCAGCAGGAAGAGCGTGCCGATGCGGGCGGTCGTACCGGAACGGATGATCTGGTTCATGACAGTGCCATTCCCGGCACCCGCCGACGGATGGCTTCCAGCTCGGCCTCGTCGGAGATGCCCTGCCAGTCGTGCCGCGGCGTGTAGGGGGCCTCCAGCGCGCGCACGTCGTTGTCGGTGAGCCGGACGTCGAGCGAGGCGACGGCCTCGTCGATCTGCTGGATCGAGGCGGCGCCGACCAGCGGAGCCGTGACGACCGGCTGGCGGTGCAGCCAGGCCAGGGCGACCTGGGCGCGAGCCACGCCGTGTGCTTCCGCGACGTGGCCGACGGCGTCGATGACTGCGTGGTTGGAGGCCTCCTGCTCGGGTGAGTAGAGCGTGTCGGCGTAGGCGCCGTCGGTCTCCGAGCGCACCGTCGAGCGTGCGTCGTCCCAGGCGCGGGCGAGGCGACCGCGGGCCAGCGGCGACCAGATGACCGTGCCGACGCCTTCGTCGAGGCACAGCGGGATCATCTCGCGCTCCTCCTCACGGGCGAGCAAGTTGTAGTGGTCCTGCATCGAGACGAAGCGGGCCCAGCCGTTCTGCTTCTGCAGGTGCAGTGCCTTGGCGAACTCCCACGCATGCATGGAGGACGCACCCAGGTACCGCACCTTGCCGGCCTTCACGAGGTCGCTGAGGGCTTCGAGGGTCTCTTCCCACGGTGTGGCGTGGTCATTGCGGTGGATCTGGTAGAGGTCGATGTAGTCGGTCCCGAGGCGGCGTAGCGAGTGGTCGACCTCGGTCATGATCGCCTTGCGGGACAGGCCTCGGCCGTTCGGGCCGAGGCGCATCGGGTGGCGCAGCTTGGTGGCGATCACCACTTCGTCGCGGTCGGCGAAGTCGGCCAGGGCCCGGCCGAGGATCTCCTCGCTGGAGCCGTTGGAGTAGAGGTTCGCGGTGTCGAAGAAGTTGATCCCCGACTCCAGCGCGTGCTTGATCAGCGGCCGCGCGTCGTCCTCGCCCTTCGACCACACCGGATGGCCCCGATCGGGTTCGCCGTAGGTCATCGCGCCGATCGCGATCGGTGACACGTCCAGACCTGTCGTGCCTAGCTTTGTGTATTGCATGATGCACCTCTAAGGTATGTGGAGAGTTCTCCACTACCGTAGTGGAGAGTTCTCCACATAGCAAGGTGAGGTCTCAGTGGTCCGTTCAGACGCCCGGGAGAACCGGGCACGTATCCTCGCGGCCGCGCGCGAGGCGTTCGCCGCCGACGGCGCCACGTCGATGAACCAGGTCGCCCAGCGCGCCGGCGTCGGCGCGGGAACCCTGTACCGCAACTTCCCCACGCGGGAGGCGCTGGTCCTGGCCGTGTACCAGGACGAGGTCGAACGCATCATCGGCACCGTGCCTGACCTGCTGGCCGAGCTGTCCCCGCTGGAAGCTCTGCGCCAGTGGACGACCGGACTTGTCGAGGCCATGCGCAAGAAGCACGGCCTCGGCGACGCGCTCAGCCCCGACGCCCACGAGGCGATCAACGAACAGACCTACGGCCCGGTCGTCGCCGCGATCAGGGAGATGCTCGACGCGGGCAGGGGCGACGGGAGCATCCGCCCCGACGCCGACCCCGCCGACTTCCTCCAGCTCACCGCAGCGCTCTGGCGTGCCACGCCCGGACCTGGCGACCGATCACCCCGCATGCTCGCGCTCATCCTCGACGGACTCCGCGCACAACCGCAGCGATAGCGACGCCAGGCCGCAGGGTGCTGCCATCGCGGAGGTCGCGACGAACCTCTTGCTCACCGAATATCGAGCGATCCGCTACACCCAGCGGCTCGCCGAGGCCGGCGCCGTGGCCTCGGCCGGGTCCACGGGTGACCCGTACGGCAATGCGAAGGTCGAAGCGTCGCGGCCGTGGAACGCATCGACTGGTGGCGACGTGGTCGCCGTCGGCCACGCGGCGCAGGACCTCGGCTGTGTGGTTGCGAAGCTCGCCGCCCGCTCGGCAGGTGACCAGCAGGTAGCCTGTGAGCCGTGGTCGGCCCGAACGAAGTGCAGTGGCTCTCGCCTGACGAGAACGACGCCTGGATGTCCCTGTGCTGGTTGATGACCAAGCTTCCGGGGGCGATCGACGCGCAGCTGCAGCGGGACAGCGGCATCACCTTCTTCGAATACGTCGTCCTTGCCTCCCTGTCCATGTCGCCGGGGCGGCGCATGACGATGACCGCCCTCGCGGAGTTCGCCAACGGGTCCCTGTCCAGGCTGTCCAACGTGGCCAAGCGTCTCGAGCAGCGCGGCTTGCTCGTCCGTGAGCCTGCTCCCGAGAACGGCCGCATCACCGAGGCGATGCTCACGGAGGCCGGGATGGCCGTGGTGGAGCAGGCTGCCCCCGGTCATGTCGAGAACGTGCGCCGGTGCGTGTTCGATGCGCTGGGCGCGGACCAGGTGACCCAGCTGCGCGACATCGGCCGCCAGGTCGCCGCTCAGGTGGAACCCGGGCGCTCCTGGCCGCCCGGTGCCGAGCGCGCCACGCTGTAACCGTCGAGGTCGTCCGGTCTGAGCACAGGTGCGTCGTGACACTTCATGCTTGACTTCAAGTTTGAAGTAAACCTACGATCGACGCCTCTCAGCAGAAAGAGGAAGACCTCGTGAAGCTAGGAATCATGCTGCCCGTCTCGGGGCCGTACGCGTCGCCCGCCACCATCACCGCCATGGCGCAGGCCGCCGAGCGCCTGGGATGGGACTCGCTCTGGACCTACGAACGTCTGCTGCGCCCGATGGCGCCGATCTGGCCGGGCCCCGACGGCACGCTCGAGCGGGCGCCCGAGGTCTATCACACCACCTACGAGCCCCTGCAGACCCTGAGCCACGTCGCCGCGCTCACCAGCCGCATCACCCTGGGGACCAGCATCCTCAGCGCGCTGCTGCACACGCCGGTGATGCTGGCCCGCCGCCTGGCGACGCTCGACCAGTTCAGCGGAGGCCGCGTCATCGCCGGGTTCGGGCAGGGCTCGATCCCTCAGGAGTTCGCGACGGCCAACGTGCCCTGGAAGCGTCGCGGGTCCGGTCTCGACGACATGGTGGCGGCGGTCCGCGCCGTCTGGGGCCCTGACCCGGTCGAGTACGACGGCCGCTTCTACTCGATCGAGGCCTCGGAGATCAATCCCAAGCCGGTGCGCGGCAGCATCCCCGTCATCATCGGAGCCTTCACCGACGCCGGGATCGATCGCGCGGCCCGTATCGCGGACGGCATCACGCCCGTGGCCTTGTCCCTGGACGCCGTGACGGCGCAGGCCGCCAGGTTCCGGCAGGGTGCGGAGCGACTCGACCGGGACCCGTCCGCCCTCATGGTGATCGCCCAGTCGAACACCCCGATGACCGCAGCGCCGATGGGCGGGGACCGCCCCTTCCTCGGTGGTGCGCCGAAGCAGCTCGCCGAGGACATCGAGAAGCTCCGGGGCCGGGGGGTCGACGGCGTCACGTTCGCCTTCCCGTCGTCGGAGCCGGTGAACGTCCAGATCGAGATGCTCGACGAGCTGCGCACGCTCGTCCCGACGCACTAGGCGCCTTCGCCCGACGGCGCAGCGTCCTGTGCGAGCGGGCCACCGCGACCATGCGTCGCTGACGCCGGTCGACGGTGGCCCGTGGTCAGGCCGGACGAGCCCGGCTCAGAGGGAGTTGACGATCCGCTCGTGGTGGAGCTCGCCCGCACGGGTCTGGATGCCCGCGGCCAGCAGCGCGTGAGCCCGCTGTGTGACCTCCGGCCCGATCGTTGCCGTCAACCCGTCGTTCTCGACCGCGTACGCCGCACGCGGGATCTCCCCGGCCACCGTGTTCACGGCGGCCTTGACGGCGGAGATGACCTCTGGCCGCAGTCGCGCGATCCGTACCGCGAGGTCGCTGACGAAGGAGTCCAGCTCCGCAGCGGGCAGGGCGCGGTTCACCAGGCCGTAGCGCTCCGCCAGCTCGGCACCGACGAGCTCACCGCCCAGGATCAGCTCGAGGGCACGGGCGCGCCCGGTCAGGCGGGTCATGTGCACGGTCCCGCCGCCCCCGGGAAGGATGCCCATGATGGCCTCGGTCTGGGACTGACCCGATCTGCCGATCGCGGCGAACCGCATGTCGAGGGACATGAGGAACTCGTTGCCGGCTCCTCGTGCGAAGCCGGACAGCTTGCCGATGGTGACCTGGGGCAGGCTGCGCACCTCTTCGCTCAGGACCTGCAGGATGTTCATGCCGTCCGGGACGGGTGCGCCCGGCGCTGCGGCGATCGCGGCGCGGGTCGCGGCCGGCAGGGCCTCCGGGTCGGTGAGGTAGCCCATGTCTCCGTGGGCGCTGAAGAACTCGGGGTCGGCGCTGTCGAACACGATGACGCGGATGCTCTCGTCGCTCCGGGCCCGGTGCACGAACCCGCGCAGTGACGGCAGCAGGGTGCCGTCCATCAGGTTGAGCGGGGGGTGGTCCAGCGTCACGGTCGTGAGGCCGTCCGAGATCGCGACCCGCAGGCCGGACAGGTCGTCGTAGTTCATGAGAGCTCCCTGGGGTGATGTGAGGTGGTGTGCCGGCGGGCCACGGCGTCCGACGCCATGGCCCGTCCGCGTGATTCGTCACCCTAGGAACCGACCAGGTTCCCGATCGGGAACCTACGCTTGTGCTATGTCAGGGTTGGCTGTCGACATGTTCGACGAAATCTGCCCGTCGCCGATGCAGCCGCTTCGGATGAAGGACAAGTGGGCGCCGATGGTGCTGCGCTGTCTGCAGGACGGTCCGCACCGGTTCTCCGAGCTGCGTGTCCCGCTGTACCGCACCACCGCCAAGGAGCTCACCCGGTCGCTGCGCAACCTGGAGCGCGACGGGTTCGTGAGCCGGACACCCACGGGACGTGCGGTGACCTACGAGCTCACCTCCCTCGGCCGTGGCCTGCTCGACCTGCTCTCCACGGTCTACGCGTGGAGCGACGAGCACGGGCAGGAGCTCCTCGACGCCTACGACCCGGACGGTGACGCCGGCTAGCAGGCGCTGCGCGGCGTGGTGGCGGCCAGCGCCCGGTCGACGAGGTCGTCGACCACGGCGGTGGTCGCGGGCCTGCCCTCGAACGTCACCAGAACGAGGACCGCACCCGTCAGGAGCGCGAGCGTGGGCTCGACGTCACGTGGTGCGACGTGGGCCGCCAGGACCGCGCGCATCCCGCTGGTCCCCGTCTCGTACAGGCGTGTGCGCAGGCCCCGGACCACCTCGTTGCCGTGCGCCCGCTCGACGACACCCCCCAGGAGCCGGTCGAGGTGGCCGCGGGTGAGGTCGTCGGCGAAGTCCGCGAGTGCGGCACGGAGGTCGGCCCGTAGGTCGCCGGTGGCCGCCGGGTGGTCCGCGACGTCGCAGATCTGCTCGATCGAGGCACGGATCAGGTCGAGCCGCGTGGGCCAGTGGGCGTAGACCGTGGCCTTGGAGTAGCCGGCGCGGCGAGCCACCTCGGCGTGCGTGACCGCGTCCCACCCTTCCTCCAGCAGCAACGTGCTGGTCGCGCCGACGACGTCACGCCGGGTCCGCGCGACGCGAGGGTCCAGCACTTCTGCGGGTTCGCTCGGCATGGCCTCGATCCTACGAGTTGCTGAACTCCGTTGACACTGTTGAACAGCTAGTTCAATACTGTGCTGTATGACCAATAGTGGCGCGGACCGTGCGCACACCCTCGCGGCCGCAGGCCCGCCGCGGGGCACGAGGATCTTCCAGCTCCCCACCGGCACGTACGAGACCCCGGCCGCCCTGGCCTTCCAAGGCGGCTCGTTCCGGGACCGGCGTCAGTTCGCCGCCACGGCGGTGCTGGTGCAGCACCCCGCGGGCGACGTGCTCATCGATGCCGGGTTCGGCGCGCAGGCCGAGGAGCACATCCGGATGCTGCCCGCGTTCCGGCGTTCGCCGCACAGCCTCGGCCCGACGGTGAGCGAGCAGCTGGACGCCGCCGGCTACGACCGCGCCCGGCTGATCGGGGTGATCCTGACCCACTCCCACTGGGACCATGTCAGCGGCCTGGACTCGCTCGACGTGCCGGTGCTCGTGACCGAGGAGGAGCTGCGGTACGCGGACCGTCAGCGCGGCGACCGCGTGTTCCGGCGGGTCGCCGCAGGCCGTCGCCTCCGGACGTACGACCTCGACGGTCCCGCGCACCTGGGGTTTCCGGCCAGCCACGACCTGCACGGGGACGGCTCGGTCGTCATCCTGCCGGCACCCGGCCACACCACCGGGTCGGTGGTGATCGTCGTGACGGTGCGCCCCGACGAGCGCTACGCCTTCATCGGTGACCTCGCCTGGCAGCTCGACGGGATCACGCGTGGCGTCCGGCGGCCGCTCCTGATGCGCCTGCTCGCCGACAGCGACCCGGCGCAGATCCGCCGGGACCTCGCGCGGGTGACCGCGCTCTCGCGTCACATGCGGATCGTCCCTGCGCACGACGCGCGCGGGTACGACGGGATACCGCTGCTCGTGCCGGGCCACGGCACCGACCTCGACACGAGCGGGACGTGAGCCGGGCCTCATGAGCGGTTCACAGTGAGCGGTTCACTGTGAGCGGGTCACGGTGAGCGGGTCATGCTGAGCGGGCCGTCGTGAGCCGGACGAGCCCCGGTTCGCACGCCCCGTCGGAGCCGGCCCGGCCACCGCTCCGTCGCCCGCTCAGCCGACCGACAGCACCGTCTTGCCTGGTCCGCGTCGGGACCCCGGCGCGAACGCCTCGGTCAGCTCGCGCCACGGCCGTACCGCTGACACGACGGGATCGAGCCGTCCCTCGTGGATCTCGGTGGCCAGCCAGGACATGTCCGGGCCGATGCCGGTCTCGGCGCCGAGGAAGAACGTCGTCAGCGTGCGGTCGTGCTGGTTGCTGTCGCCGAACAGTGCGCCGTACCCGAACCGCTCCTCCTCGCCCGCGGCGTGTCCCAGGGCGACGAGCGTCCCGCCCGGCGCCAGGCGTGCGAAGGCCCGCACGAGGTGCGACCCGCCCAGCAGGTCGATCACGCCGGCCACCTCCCCGTCGAGGTCGTCCGGCGCCCCGACGACGTCGCGCGCCCCGAGCCGGAGCAGCAGCTCCCCCGCGCCGGGGTCGCGGGTGGTGGCCACGACGTGCGCGCCGCTGCGGGCCGCGAGCTGGATGGCGAACAGGCCGACCGCGCTGCTGCCGCCCAGGACGAGGACCCGCTTGCCGAGCACGGAGCCGAGCCGCCGCAGCCCGCGCAGGGCGCTCGTGCCCGCGACGGGGACGGCGCTCATGGCGTGCGGGTCGGACCCCTCGGGCGTAAGCCCGGCCGACTCGGCGGTGACGAGGCGCCGCTCGGCCCAGGCGCCGTGGGTGCCCAGCGAGACGACGGTCTGCCCGAGCCGGGGACCGGTGCCGTCGGCCGCCTCCGCCACGACGACGCCCGCGGCGTCCCAGCCCGGGACGAACCCGTCGGGCAGACCGGCCAGGCCCTCCACGTCACCGTGGTTCGGAGCGAAGGCCTGGACCCGGACGACGGCGTCGTGCGGGCCCGGTGCGGGGTCCGGTACCTCGCGCAGGGTGAGCCGGGACGGGGACGAGTGATCGACGGTCCATGCGAGCATGGCGCTACTGTATGCCAACTGCCACTGAGTGCCAGTTTGCTAGGATGGCCACATGGTCGATGGCGGAGGGTCGGACGACAGGCGGGTGAGCGGGACGCTCAGGACCCGGCGCATCGCGCGCAACCGGCAGCGCCTCGTCGAGGTCGCGCTGCCCGCGTTCGCGGAGCTGGGCTACGACGGCGTGACGGTCGACCGGCTGTGCGACGAGGCCGAGGTGTCCAAGCGCACCTTCTTCCGCTACTTCGCGGGCAAGGAGGACCTCGCGCTCACCCCGCTGAACGACGTCTGGCGCACCCTGATCGCCGACCTGGACGGCGTGCTGGACCGGCGTGGGCTCCTCCTCGACGTGGTGGGGGAGGCGCTCGGCGACGTCGTCGAGCGCATGCCCGACGGGTGGGAGCGGATCGCGGTGCTCAGCACCCGGCTGAGCGCCACCACCCCGGCCATCGATGCCGCGGCGTACCTGACCTGCGAACGCTTCACCCGCCAGGTGCTCGACGCCGTCACCGGCCGGCTGGCCGGACGCCCGGACGCCGACCTGGTGGCGCGGGTCGTCTGCGCGGCCGCCATCGCGGTCCACCGGGCCGCCCTCGACACCTGGGCGTCCCGGCCCGGAGCCGAGCGCACGGCGACCCGGGCGGAGCTCCGCGCCCTGCTGCGCGCCGGGTTCGCCGACGCGCGGACGGCGCTCGCCGTCCGGCTCGACTGAGCCGGCGGTCTTCCTCGGGCTTGGGCGCGCTTGGGCCAGCCGAATCGCGCACTTTCCGCTTGGATGGGGTGATAACAACCCATACCGCGACGAGGAGAGCACCCGATGAGCCAGGCAGCCCAGGTCGGCACCGTCTACCGGACCAGTCAGGACCTCCGGGACGCCGACCTGCCGCCCCTCGCCGTGGTCCTCGACGCCAGCGGGTACGCGGTCCAGCGGGACACCGACGGCAACTGGTACAGCGTGGCCTCGGTGAGCGCGTCGGACCTGGTGGGGACGTACACGCTGGTCCACCTGCCCACGGAGCCGCTCCCGGCGGCGTACGGGTCGGTCGTCATCACCGCCAGCGGCACGCCGTTCATGCGGCGCTGGGACGCCGCGACGGACGACCACTTCCAGCCGGAACGCTGGATCGGGCCGGACGGGGTCACCGTGACCGACGTCGACCTGCGCGGCCTGGGCATCGAGCGGGTGTGGGACGCCGGGCGGGCCGGGGCGACGGGCCCGGAGGTGGGGAACGGCCGGTCGCGGCGGAGCCGTGCGGCGTCCGGGGGGCCACGGCACCGCTGAACGGCGAACCGGGCGTGGCACGTCGCGTGCCACGCCCGGTTCGCCGTGCGGTACCGCTCTGTCGCCGGTGCTACCGCCGGTCGCGCGCGGGTGCGTCCTGCGTCTCGTCGGCCCGGGCCTCGTCGCTGCGGCCGCCCTCGGCCGCGGCCTCGGCGCCGTCCTGCGGCCGGTGCTCGACCGCGTGGGCGGAGCCGTCCGCGTGGGCGGAGTCCTCGTCCGCGTTCCGGGTGGCCCAGAGGCTCGTCATGGTGACGACGGCGAGCACACCGACGATCACGCCCAGCGACGCGAGGGTCGGGATCTCCGGGACGCCGGGCCAGACGCCGTGCGCCCAGTGCAGCACCAGCTTGACGCCGATGAACGCGAGGATCGTCGCGAGGCCGTAGCCGAGGTGGACCAGCTTGCTCAGGGCGCCCTGGAGCACGAAGTACAGGGCGCGCAGGCCGAGCAGGGCGAAGGCGTTCGTCGCGAACACCAGGTACGGGTCGCTCGTGATGCCGTACACGGCGGGGACCGAGTCCACGGCGAAGACGATGTCGGTGGCGAAGACGGCCACGACCACCACCGCGAGCGGGGTGAGCATGCGGCGGCCGTTCTCCCGCACGGAGAGGCGGGGGCCGCGGTAGTCGTCGGTGATGGGCATGAAGCGCCGGATCAGGCGGACCGAGCGCATCTGCGAGACGTCGACGTCGTGCCCGTTGCCGCGGACCTGGTCGAGGAGGATCTTGACCGCCGTCGCCAGGAGGATGCCGCCGAAGAGCAGGAACGCCCAGCTCAGGTTCGCCAGGACGGCCGCGCCGAGCGCGATGAAGACGCCGCGCAGGACCAGCGCCCCGACGATGCCCAGCAGGAGGACGCGCTGCTGGAACGCCGGCGGTACCGCGAAGGCGCTGAGCAGCAGCATGAAGACGAACAGGTTGTCGACCGACAACGACTTCTCGACCAGGTACCCGGTGAGGTACTGCACGCCGGTCGACGAGCCGAAGGCGGCCCAGATCCAGCCGCCGAAGGCGAGGGGGAGGGCGATGTAGAAGGCGCTCCACCCGAGGGCCTCGCGCATCGACACCTCGTGCGGGCGCCGGGTGATGAGGAAGTCGACGACCAGCAGGGCGATGACGGCCAGGATGGTCACGGCCCACATCGTGGGGCCGGCGATCGACGTCAGGGCAGGGGCAGCGTTCGATGCTGTCGCGAGCAAGGAGTCTCCAAAGTAGTCGGCTCCGAGGTCTCCTTCGCCTTGGTGGGTGCCAAGGCCGCCGCCCGAGGTCGCTGGTGCGCCGTAATGACCGGACGATGTTGGTGAAGTACTCCCCCCGCGACCACGAGTCTACGGCACGTTCGCGGCGACCGGCATCCGGCGGGCCAGGCGGCCGATCGTGGCGAGCAGGTCGCGCACGCCGCGCGGCGGGCGTGCGCCCGCCCAGACCGCCGTCAGCGGGCGCACGGCGCGCACGCCCTCGATCCGCACCGGCACCATGCGGCCGGCCCGGACGTCCTCGCGCGCCGCGAGCGAGCTCAGCGCCCCCGGGGCGGTCCCCGCCGTCACCGTGCTGCGTACGCCGAGCGTCGTGGACAGCACCGCCGCCGGCTCCGCGGCCAGCGGGTGGCCCGCCGCCGCCAGGGCATCCTCCAGCGCCTGGCGCGTGCCGCTGCCCGGTTCGCGGAGCACGAGGCTCGTGCGTGCCAGAATCTCCGGCGAGACGGTGCCCCGCCGCGCCCACGGGTGACCGGCCGGCACCACGATCACCACCTCGTCCTGCGCGATGGTGACGGACCCGAGGTCGGCGGGCACCGTCGGCGCCTCGATGAAGCCGAGCTCCACGGTGCCGCCGCGCACGGCGTCGGCCACGCCGATGCTGTTCGCGGTGCTGAGCTGCACGGCCGGGCTCGCGTCGCCCACCGACGCGCGCCACCGTGCGATCCACTCGGGCAGCAGGTGCTCGGCGATGGTGAGGCTCGCCGCGACGCGCAGCGTCCGGCCGCGGCCCGCGCGCAGGGACTCGACCGAGTCGGTGAACTCGCGGGCGGCGGCCAGCAGCGGTTCCGCCCAGGCGACCACGAGCTCGCCGACGGCGGTCAGCGTGGAGCCCCGGGGGGACCGGCTCAGCAGGACGACGTCGAGCCGCGACTCCAGGGACCGGATGCGCAGGGACACGGCCTGCTGCGTGACGCCCAGCCGGCCCGCGGCCGCCGTGAGGCTGCCGGACTCGGCCACGGCGGCGAGCGCCGACAGTGCTTCCAGGTCCGGACCGCGCTCCATCCCGGCTCCCCCCACCGTTCGAGGACACAAGCGTAGCTTGTGCCCTGCGAAGGGATTGCCCCTACCCGAGGCGGCCCCACGGGCGGACCGTAGGCGGTATGGCCCACGCACTGCTTCCCACCCCGCCGGTACCGACCACCGGAGGTGGCGCGTCGGAGCCTGCCACCGGAAGCGGTACCCCGGGACCACCGCGCCGGCGCCGGGTGCTGTTCCGGGCCCTGGAGTCGCCGTCCGACGCCGTCTCCGCCGTCACGCCGAACTGGTTCGCCGCCGTGATGGGCACCGGCATCGTCGCGAACGCCGCCGTGACCCTGCCCGTGCAGGTGCCGGGCCTGCGCGCGGCCGCGACCGTCGTCTGGGGCGCCGCGTCCCTGCTGCTCCTGGTGCTGGCGGGCGCGACCGTCGGGCACTGGGTCCGCTTCCCCGCGGTGGCGCGCGGGCACCTGCTGCACCCCGTCACGGGGCACTTCTACGGGGCGCCCGCGATGGCCCTGCTCACCGTCGGCGCCGGGACCTTGCTGGTCGGCACGGACGTGCTCGGCCCGGCCGCCGCCCTGACCGTGAGCGCCGTCCTGTGGACGCTGGGCACGTGCCTCGGCCTCGTGACCGCGGTGCTCGTGCCCTACCTCACCTTCACGCGGTACGACGTGGCCGACGACGCCGCGTTCGGCGGGTGGCTCATGCCCGTCGTGCCGCCGATGGTCTCCGCGGCGACCGGCGCACTGCTCGTGCCGCACGTCCCGGCGGGGCAGTGGCGGCTCACCCTGCTGCTGGCCTGCGGCGGCATGTTCGGGACGAGCCTGATCGCGTCCCTCGTGATCATCACGCTCGTCTGGTCACGCCTCGCACGGCACAAGACCGGACCCGCCGCGACCGTGCCGACCCTGTGGATCCTGCTGGGCCCGCTCGGGCAGTCGGTCACCGCGGCGAACCTGCTGGGCGGCGTCGCGTACACGGTGCTCGGCCCGCACGGATCACGCGCGGTCGAGCTGGCCGCCGTGCTCTACGGCCTGCCGGTGCTCGGGTTCGCGCTGCTCTGGGCGGCCGTCGCCCTCGCGGTCACGGTGCGGACGGCGCGGGCGGGCCTGCCGTTCGGGCTGACGTGGTGGTCCTTCACCTTTCCGGTCGGCACCTGTGTCACGGGAGCGAGCGCCCTTGCGCTGCACACGGGCGCGGTGGCGCTCCAGGTGCTCGCCGTCACGCTCTACGTGGCGCTCCTCGGCGCCTGGGCGACCGTGGCCGCACGCACCTTCCGGGGTGCGGTGCTGGACGGCACGCTCCTCGCACCGCACCGGGCGTGAGGAGCGCGCCGCCCGCTGCCTCAGGAGGCAGGTGCCGCACTCGGCGTGAGGACGCGCGCCATCGCCTGGGCGCGCACGCTCAGCTCGGCCGCCTTGAACGCGTGCTCCTGCGTCATCGCGGTCTCGGTGCGCTCCAGGCAGTCGAGGATGAGCCGGCCGAAGTACGGGTAGCCCACGTTCCCCTTGGCGACCAGGTGGCGCTCGCCCTCGCCGTTCGCCAGGAACACGTGCCCCGGCCCCTCGTCCGTGCCCACGTTCACGTACTTGCGCAGCTCGATGTAGCCGTCGGTGCCGAGGATGAACGTGCGGCCGTCGCCCCAGGTGCTGAGCCCGTCGGGCGTGAACCAGTCGACGCGGCAGTAACCCGCCGCACCGTTGTCCATGACGATGTTGGCCTCGCCGAAGTCGTCCAGCTCCGGGTGCTCCGGGTGGTTGTAGTTGGCGATGGCGGCGTGCGTGACGGTGGCGTCCTCGGCGCCCGCGTAGTGCAGCATCTGCTCGAAGTTGTGGCTGCCGATGTCGCACAGGATGCCGCCGTACCGCTCCTTCTCGAAGAACCAGTCGGGGCGGCCCGTGCCCAGGCGGTGCGGGCCCAGGCCCATGACCTGGAGCACCCGGCCGATCGCGCCCCGCTCCACGAGCTGGTCGGCCAGCACGGCCGCCTCGACGTGGATGCGCTCCGAGTAGTACACGGCGTACTTGCGCCCGGTCCGCGCCGTCGCCTCCCGGGCGGCGTCGAGCTGCTCCAGCGTGGTCAGCGGGGCCTTGTCCGTGAAGTAGTCCTTGCCCGCCTCGATCGCGCGCAGGCCGAGGGCCGCCCGCTCCGACGTCACGGCGGCGCCGGCCACCAGGCGCACCTCGGCGTCGTCGAACACCTCCTGCTCGCTGCGGGCGACGCGGACGTCGGGGAACTTGGCGCGGAACGCCTCCACCTTCGCCGGGTCCGGGTCGTAGACCCACTTCAGGGTGCCGCCCGCCGACCGCAGGCCGTCGCACATGCCGTAGATGTGCCCGTGGTCCAGCCGCACGGCGGCGAAGGGAAAGTCGCCCGCACCCACCACGGGGTCGGGAATCGGCTCGGGGGCGTAGCTCGCGCCGCTGGTCGCGCTCATGTGGTCTGCTCCTGTGGTGTTCTGCTGGTGCTGCCCTGGTCGTCCTGGTCCTGGTCCTGGTCCTGGTGCGGGGGGGCGGGTCACGCGTTGCTGCTGCCCACCGTGATGGCGCCGGGCAGGTCGCCCACCGACCCCGTCTTCTCGAAGAAGTGCGGCGCTCGCTCCACGAGCGTGCCCGTGCGGTAGTACGGGTCCTCGGGGCGCAGCGGCAGGTCGACCGTGCGGCGCTCGATGCCCGCCTGGTAGATCGCGGTGACCAGCTCGACGGCCCGGCGTCCGTCGGCGCCGGTCACCGCGGGTGCGCGGCGCTCGCGGACCGCCGCCAGCGTGTCGCCGATCTGGCCCGGGTGCCCGAGGTGGGGCAGCGGCTCTCGGGCCGCGGCCAGCGCCTCGATCTGCGCCACCCGGTCGGGGTCGCCTCCGGGAGCGGGGAAACCGTTCGGCTGGGCCGCGGAGGCCACGACCTTCCAGGGCTGGGCGACGCTCGCGTGCCGGCCCTGGACGACGATCGTCTGCTCCTCGCCGTGGTGCACCACGGAGCTGGTCACCTCGGCCAGGGCGCGGTCGTACTGCAGCACGGCCACGGACAGGTCCTCGACCTCGGCGTTCTCGTGCGCGGCGTTGGTCAGGACGGCGGTGACCGCGCGGGGCGCACCGAGCATCCACAGGGTCAGGTCGAGGTGGTGGATCGCGTGGTTGAGCGTGCACCCGCCGCCCTCCGACTCCCACGTGCCGCGCCACCACAGGTCGTAGTACGCGGTGCTCCGCCACCAGGCGGAGCTCACCTGGACGTGCGAGACGGGCCCGGTCAGCCCCGAGTCCAGCACCTCCTTGAGCGTGGCCATGTCGTCACGGAACCGGTTCTGCGCCACGACGGACAGCACGCGGTCGTGCTCGGCGGCGGCCGCGATCATCGCGTCGCACTCCTCCAGGGAGGGTGCCATCGGCTTCTCCACCAGCACGTCCACGCCGGCGCGCAGGGCGGTGACGGCCAGCTCGGCGTGGGTCGACGGCGGCGTCGTGATGCTCACCAGGTCGAGGTCCTCGGCGGCGAGCAGGTCCTCGATGCTCTCGTAGGCCCGCGCGTCGGGCACCTGGAGCCGTGCGCGCTGCTCGGCGGCCTTGCCGGGGACGATGTCGCACACGGCCACGACCTCGCACTCCTGGGCGAAGCGGCGGTATCCCTCGGCGTGCGCACCGGCGATACCCCCGGTGCCGACGATGCCGATCTTCAGCATGCTTCCTCCGGTTGACGTCGTCATCACCGCTGCATCATACGTATGATGCAGCGGTTCATCATCGTCACGGGCCGGTGCGTGCGTTGTCAAGGCCGGATCGGGCCGGTCGACTCCCGCCAGACCACGTGCTGGAGCGGTCCGGTCGGCTCGGGGGCCTCCTCGCCCCGCACCGCCGCGAGCAGCCGGCGCATGGCACGGCGGCCGGCCTCCCGGAAGTCCACGGGGATCGTGGTGAGCGACGGCGTGGTGTACGCGCTGAACTCGGCGTCGTCCCAGCCCGTCACGACGAGGTCGCCCGGCACCGACCACCCACGGTCCGTCGCGCCCCGCAGCACGCCGAGCGCCACGTTGTCGTTCGCGGCGATCACCGCGAGCGGCGGCGCGTCGTCGGGCAGGGCGAGGATCGCCGCACGGCCTGATGCGGGCGACCACGCCCCGCCGACGACGCCGAGCGACTCGACGCCGTGCCGGGCGACCTCGGCCAGGTAGACGTCCCGGCGGGCGCGCGCCGAGGCGAAGTGCTCGGGACCGGCCACGTGCAGGAACCGCCGGTGCCCGGCCTCGACGAGCGCGCCGATCACGGTGCCGAGCAGGCCGGCGTCGGCGAGCTCGCCGGTGGTGCGCATCTGCTCGTCGAACGCCGTGACGGCGACGACGGGCGCGGCGTCGTCGTCGAGGGAGAGGGCCTCCCGGACGACGGGCAGGAAGGTCAGGACGCCCTCGACCTGCCCGCTGCGCGCCAGGTCGGCGACGCGCTCGGTGCGGTCCTCGGCGGTCCCGTCCACGCTGTGCGTGTCCACGGCGTAGCCCGCCTCGGCCGCGACCTCGGCCGCGCCCGTGAACATGCGCAGCCGGTTGTCCACGGTGGCGCCGGTGACGACGGCGAGCCGCCCCGACCGCTGGGTGCGCATCGACCGCGCCGCGAGGTTGGGCCGGTAGCCCATCGAGGCCGCCACCGCCAGCACGTGCTCCCGCGTCCGGGGTGCGATGGTGCCCTTGCCGGACAGGGCGTAGGAGACCGTCGACTGCGAGACTCCCGCGGCGCGCGCGACGTCGTGGCTCGTGGGGTGGCGGGCTGGCACGGTCACAGTGTCCCCTGGGGTGGTGGGCAGGTGCATCAGCGCGCGGCCGTGGCATGCGGGCGGCATGCGGTGCTATGTGATGTATGTCCTTATGGTCATCCGTGACTATTGATTGACTATGCAACTACAAACCGGTCAAATGAGTCATGTCGCGGGATGGTGTCGGCCCGCACGAGCTGCAGTCCGCCCGAAGCTCCCTACGTTTTCCTTGGGGGAAGTCGTGTCATCTGAGAGTGCGAACCGCAACGACCACCGGCATCGAGCCGACGACGGGACGCGGGGGGCGACCCGGGTCGCGGTGACCGGGTACGGCGCTCTGACCCCGCTCGGCCTCGGGGCCGAGCCGACCTGGTCGGCGCTCCGGGCCGGGCGGTCGGGGATCCGGCACATCGGCGTCGACGTCGCGGACAACGCCCCCGTCCGGATCGCGGGCACGATCGATCCCGCCTACGTGGAGGCGGTGCCGGTCCGGGAACGGCGCAGGCTCGACCGCGCGGAGCAGTACACCCTGCTCGCGGGCCGGGAGGCGTGGGCGATGGCCGGCCGCCCGGAGGTCGACCCGGACCGGCTGGCGACCTCCATCGGCACCGCGTACGGCGGCATCGGGTCGATCGGGATCCAGGAGCACGTGCGGGTGACGGAGGGCCCGCGGCGGGTGTCGCCCCATCTGGTGACGATGCTGCTGCCGAACGGTCCCGCGGCCTGGCTGTCCATCGAGCTCGGGGCCCGAGCCGGTGCGCACGCGCCGACCACGGCGTGCGCGGCGGGTGCCCAGGGGCTCGCGACCGGTCTGGACCTCATCCGCGCGGGCCGGGCGGACGTCGTCGTCGCCGGGGGCGCGGACGCCGGCGTCACCCCGCTGTCGCTGACCGGGTTCGCCCAGATGCGGGCGCTGTCGACCAACCCGGACCCGGCCGCCGCGTCGCGCCCCTTCGACCAGGACCGGGACGGTTTCGTCCTCGCGGAGGGCGCCGTCGTGCTGGTGCTCGAGCGCGAGGACCACGCCCGGGCCCGCGGCGCGACCGTGTACGGCTACCTCGACGGCGCCTCCGTCACGTCCGACGGCCGGGACATCGTCAACGCCGACCCCGCCAACCAGGCACGGACCATCACCGCGGCGCTGCGCGACGCCGACGCCGGGCCGGCCGACGTCGGCCTGGTCCACGCGCACGCCACCTCGACCCCCGCGGGCGACCGCAACGAGTCCGACGCGCTGACCGGCGCCGGGATCACGGCACCGGTGACCGCCACGAAGTCCATGACGGGGCACATGCTCGGAGCCTCCGGGGCGGCCGGGGCGCTGGCCGCGCTGCTGGCCCTGCGCGACCACGTCATCCCGCCCACCGTGAACACCGAGAAGGTCGACCCGGAGATCCCGCACGACGTCGTCACCGAGGCGCGGCGAACCGACGCGGACCTCGCGCTGGTGAACTCGTTCGGGTTCGGTGGGCACAACGTGGCGCTCGTGGTGCGGAGCCACTGAGGCGGTGGCCCGGGCGGCGGTCAGCGCCGCCCGGGTGTCCGCGCGGCGTCGTCGTGCGTGTGCCGGGGTACGCGGAGGAGGCCGAGCTCCTGCGCCCGCGCCAGTGCCTCCCTGCGTCGCGAGACCCGGAGCTTGCGGTAGACGGAGCGGATCTGCGTGCGCACGGTGGTCACCGCCACGCCGAACCGTGCGGCGGCCTGCTCGGCGGTGAGGCCGGTGGCGAGCGCGCGCAGCACCTCCCGTTCTCGTGGCGTCAGGTGCACCAGCGGCTCCGGGGGCGGTGGGACGTGCCGGACGGTCACGGTGCCGGTGCGCAGCGGGTCCGGGACCCGGGCGAGCGCCGCCAGCTCGCCGAGCACGTCACGGGGCAGCGTGAGGAACGGGAGGACGTGCGCCGGGGTCGACCGCAGCCCGACGGCGGTCCGGAACGAGTCCCCGGCCCGCTCCCGCTGCCCCGACCGCAGGGCGGTGACGGCCTGGACCAGGTGGTGGCCCATCAGGTCGCCGACCGGCAGGTCGCGGTGCTGGAGCGCCTCCGCGGACAGCCGGGCCGCCTCGTGGTGCTCGCCGGCCAGGGCGTGCGCCCAGGCGGCGTGCAGGACCAGGGAGTCGACCTCCGCGTACCGGTCGGCGAGGTGGAGCACGCGGGTGCCGGCGCCGGCCCGTAGCAGCAGCGTGGCCTCGGCGCGGAGCACGAGCTCGCCGGTGAGCGTGGTGGGGTCCGGGTGGAGGGCGCCGTGCTCGTGCCGCGCGCGGTCGAGCAGGCGCAGACCGCGCTGGGGGTCGCCGAAGGACGCCTCGTAGGTGGCGGCCGCATGGGCCACGAAGGGCCAGAGGTCGAGGTGCTCGGTCGCGGGCTCGATCCGGTGCAGGAGCTGTGCGGCGCGCGTGGCGTCCCCCTCGTGCACGGCCGTGAGCGCCCGGGCGATCTCGGCTCCGGCACCCGTCAGACGCGTGATCCAGGCGTCCACCGTCCCGGACTCCTCGGCGGCGGTGAGCCAGGAGCGGGACAGGTCGAGATGGCCGCGGTACGCGGTGAGCAGCGCGAGGTGCGCGGCGGCGCCGGGTGCGGCGAAGTGGGCGTGGGGCGGGTCGCCAGCCTCGGCGTGCGCCCTCGTGAGCAGCCGGGTGGCCCGGTCGAACGCCCCGGCCAGCAGCGCCGCGAGCCCGCGCTCCGCCGACAGCCACCCCGGCCGCGCGGCGGCCCCGGTGCCCGACGCGGCCTGGTGCCCGGTGCCCAGCGTGGTCTGGGCGTCGGTCCAGGCCCCCAGCCGCTCGGCCCGCTCGTGGTCGCCCCGCAGGCGTTCGGCGACGACGGCGACCGTGCCCGCCGTGCCGAGGTCGCCGGGCCGGGTCACCGACGCCAGGCGCCTGCCGAACCGCAGGCCCGTGGCGGTGTAGAGCTGGCGTGCCCGGCGCAGCTGCCGGAGGTCGCCGTCGGCCAGGCCGGTGCGGTGGTGGGCGAGCAGGGCCGCGTGCGCCAGCCGTGGCCGGGCCTCGACGGTGGTCGGGGGCAGGCCTTGTACCGCGTGCAGCACCTCGGGTGCGAACCTGCCCGGCAGGTCGTACCAGAGGGCGTCGAAGAGCGCCTCGAAGCGGTCGGGATCACCTGACGCGAGCCCGGCGCGGACGTCCGCCCCGGTCGGGAGGTCGGACGGTCGCGGCACCTTTCGGATCCTGCCGTGGCGCCCGGGCACGCGCCTCGGCCGGCCGGGGTGATCCGGGTGGTGAGACCGATGAAGTACCGGAGGAACTTCGGCGCCGTGCCCGGAGCCGGGCCGTCCGGCCGACGTCTGTGGTGGGAGCGGGAAGCACGCGAGCGACGCGTGTGAACAGGAAAGGAAACCCATGCACAGTCCGTCACAAGACCGTCGCACCGGTCGCAGGAGAAGAGGTCGTCACGTCGAGGTGGTTCCGGGGGCACGGGACTCCCGGCGCAGTCTGCTCAGGCGCTTGATCGGTGGTGCGATGGCCGCCGTGACGGCGTGCAGCGGGCTCGTCGCCACGGCCGCGCCGCCCGCGTCCGCCGAGACCGTCTACGAGATCGACGGGGAGTGGGAGGCGAGCACGCCGGACACCGTGGGCCGCGGTGACGTGGTCAACGCCGTCTGGCGGATCAACGTCAACGACGACGAGGAGGCGCCGGCGAACGAGCCGGTGGAGAACGTGACGTTCACCGTCACCCTCGACAAGGGCCGGTTCAACGAGATCCCGGACCTGTGCCTCAAGGCCGACGTCGACCCGGTCTCGGCGATCTCCGCCGACGGTCGGACCCTGACCTGCAACCTGGGCACCGTCGAGCAGGGCACGGCGGTGATCGTGCAGACACCTGTCGTGGTGGAGGGCGAGACCGGCGAGCAGCTCACCGCCGTCGGAGAGACCAACGGGCTGGAGATGCCGCTGGAGCCGGTCGACATCGTGAACGACTTCGCGATGGACATGCAGTTCGGCGGCAACACCACGTACTACCGGTGGGACGAGAACTACCGGTCGGTCGACCTCGACCTGGAGTGGGCGCTGCGGCTCGGCAAGGGCTCGGACCCCGGCCCGGACAGCGTGACCTACCGGCTGCGCTTCACCGAGAGCAACGGGGCGCCGGTCACCATCGGCACGAAGTACAACGGTGACACCGGCTGCACGCCGTTCAACGGCTACCGGGCCACCGGAGTCCCGTGGTCGGAGCTGCCGAACTACCCGGCCGACCAGCAGACGTCCTTCGTGGACAGCTGCACCCTGACGCCGGTCGCGGGCCAGCCGGGTGTGTTCGACCTGCGGCTGACCGGGATCAACTACGACCTCGCCACCGTTCCGCGGTACGACTCGACGGTCGAGCGGAACCCGCTGCCGACGGACTGGAACTACATCGCGAGCGGCAGCCTGTGGCTCCACGTCGCCACGAACCAGTCCGGCTCGCTCACCCTGCAGTCGAACGCCCCGACCTACACCTCGACCACGGGGCTGAGGTCCACCGACCTTCCGGGCAACAACAGCACCAGCAAGACCTATGTGCTGCCCGGTCGCTGGGCGGCCGCGTGGTACCGGCCCTACACGGGTGCCGGAGGGACCAACTGGGACGACACCTACCGGGTCTCGCCCGGCACGACGGTGATGCAGTACCTCAACAACACCGCCGCCCGCCTGAACGCGCCCCCGACGGCGCAGCACGGCCAGTGCCTGGTGTTCGACACGACGTACGTCACGTACACCCCGCCGCCGGCCGGAACTGCCTTCCCGGCGATCCGCGGCTTCGCCCCCACGGGTGACGGCGGTGCGAGCGAGCTCGACAACCCGCCGGCGATCCAGTACTACGTGGGCAACGTCGCCAACCCGAACGCGTTCAACTGCGGCTCCAACCCGGCGGGCTGGACCACCACCGAGCCCGCGGACCTGTCGACCGTGAAGGCCATCCGGATCCTCTACCCGGACTCGCTGCTCACGGCCGAGGGCTTCAACGGCATCCAGTTCGTCGGCTACACGACGATCAAGGACAACGTGCGGCCCGGCCAGGACATCTGGATGTTCGGCTCCGTCTACAACCCGGTCAGCGGCGTCTGGGAAGGTCCGGGCGAGCCCTGGAACTCGTCGGACATCACGGCGACGCCGGGTACGCGGTACCCGTTCACGAACGGGCGCCGTGACATCCTGCGGACCGTCACCGCCACCCCGGCGATCCGGAAGGCCGCGAGCCAGTCGACCGTCAAGCCGGGCGAGCCCGGGACGTTCACGCTGACCTACTCGGCGAACGGCTCGGGCGCGATCCCCGACACGGTGGACGGCTACGTCATCACCGACACGCTCCCGGCCGGCATGACCTACGTCGCGGGGTCCGCGAACCCGGCGCCCGTGGTGACCACCAACGCGGCAGGGCAGCAGGTCCTGCGGTGGACGCTGAACGACGTGCCGACCAACGAGGAGCACACCCTGACCTACCAGGCCGTGGCCAGCAACTCGGTCCGACCAGGTCAGGTGCTCACCAACACGGCCACCAGCACCTTCGGGGGAACGACCACACCGCCGGCGACCTCCCAGGTCACGATCACCACGAACGGTCAGACCCTGATCGGCAAGAGCACCGACCAGTGGTTCATCGCCAACCCGGACGGCTCGGGCGACGGTACGGGCTCGTGGACGGTGACGCTCAAGTCCGAGGACCCGCTGGCGCAGCGGTACACGGACACGATCGACATCCTTCCGTACAACGGGGACGGCCGTGGCACGGACTACGCGGGCACCTACCGCGTGACCGGCGTCGACGTCCCGGCGGGTGCCACGGTCTACTACACGGACGCGGACCCGGCGACGCTCTCGGACGACCCGGCGCACGCCTCGAACGGCGCCGCCGGCAACCCCGCGGGCAACACGGTGGGGTGGACCACGACCAGACCCGCCAACCCGACGGCGGTCCGCGTGATCGGCGGCCAGCTCGCGCCGGGCGCGTCGCTCGCCTTCAGGATCACCATCGAGACCGACGGCGCCGACCCGGGTGACGTCTGGGTCAACCGCTCGCAGGCGCGGGCCGAGCACACCCGGCTCGTCATGCGCACGTCCGAGCCGCTGACCATGGGCACGATGTACTCGGCGTCGCTCAAGAAGTACGTCCAGGCCGCCGACGGCACCTGGCACGACGCCAACGACCCGGCCGACTACCCGGTCTTCCGGGAGGGCGAGACCGTCCGGTACCGGATCGTGGTGGAGAACACCGGCCAGGGCACGCTGACGAACGTCGTCGTCTCCGACGACAAGCAGCCCGAGCTCGGGTCGTTCACCGTCGACGAGCTGGCGCCCGGTGACACCGAGACGCACGAGTTCGAGATCACGGCGGACGCCTCCGGCGGCGACACCGTGGTCAACAACGCGTGCGCCGAGGCGGACCAGCCGGACGACTCGGAGACACCGCCGGAGATCAACTGCGACCCGGCCGGGTTCGACATCGACGGTGAGCCGACGCACGAGAAGACCCTGATCTCCGCCACGCCGATCGGCGGCGGTCAGTGGGAGGTCGTGTACGGGATCGAGGTCACCAACGTCTCGCCCGCGGCGACGTCGTACTCCCTGGAGGACACGCTGCACTTCACCGACGAGGCGGACATCGTCTCGGCGCAGGTGACGGCGTCGCCCGACGGGGTGACGCTGACCGACCCCGCCTGGGACGGGCAGGGCGACGTGAGCATCGCGTCCGGCGTCCCGCTCCTGGGCAACGACGACGACGGCTACGCGCCGCACGAGTACGAGCTGACCGTGATCGCGGACGTGCCGCTGCAGGTGCCCGGTGCGGGCAGCGCGGACGACCCGACCGGGTGCGGTCCGGACGGTGACGACTCGGACACTGCGTTCAACAACACGTCGCAGATGACGGACGCCCGGGACGAGACCGAGGAGGACCAGGCCTGCGCCGAGATCCCCTCGATCGACATCACGAAGTCCGTCAGCGAGGGTCCGGTCCCGAACGGGGACGGCACCTGGACGGTCACCTACGACATCGTCGCGAAGAACTCCGGCAGGGCCGACGGCGAGTACGACATGACCGACAGGATGACGGCGGACGGTGACCTGGTCATCGAGTCCGGCCGGGTCGTCACGACCCCGGACGGCGTCACGGCGTCGCCCGACTGGACCGGCCTGGGGGCCGACCAGACCTCGCCGGAGAACGTCATCGCCTCGGGCGTGAACCTGCCCGCCGGGGAGAGCCACACCTACCAGGTGGAGGTCGTGCTCTCGATCGACGACGCGGACGGCGCCGTCGTGATCACGCCGTGCTCGGCCGAGCCGGGCGAGAACGGCGGCCTGTCGAACACCGCGCAGATCGAGCACAACGACCTGACGGACGACGATCCGGCGTGCGTCACGGTCGCGTACATCACCGTGGACAAGACGGTGGCCGAGGGCCCGACGCCCAACGGCGACGGGACCTGGACGGTCGTCTACGACGTCGTCGCCGAGAACGTCGGGGCGGCCGCCGGTGAGTACGACGTGTACGACCAGCTCCGCGTGGGCGGCGACGTCGACGTGGTGCGCAAGGGCGTGACCGGCCCGGCCGGCGTGTCCCTGGAGAGCGGCTGGACCGGTCTGGGGGACACGCCCGACGCAGCGGAGAACCTGATCGCCACCGGGGTGAGCCTGGACGCGGGCGCGACCCACACGTACCAGGTCGAGATCGTCGTCTCGCTCGACGAGGAGACGGTCGACCCCGGCACCCTGGTCTGCCCGCCCCCTGGGTCGGGGGAGAGCGGTGGCCTGGCCAACGGCACGCTGCTGGACCACAACGGGATCGTGGGCGAGGACGAGGTCTGCCCGACCCTGCCGCTGATCACCATCGACAAGACGATCAGCGACGGCCCGACCCCGAACGGCGACGGGACGTGGACCATCACGTACGACCTGGTCGCCACCAACATCGGCCAGGCCGAGGGCGACTACGACCTGACCGACCGGCTGCGGTACGGGGCCGGCATCGAGGTCGGGTCGGCCGAGGTGACGAAGGCCCCGGACGGCGTCACGCCGTCGGCCGGCTGGACCGGCCGGGGTGCGGACGGGTCCGACGAGAACGTCGTCGCCACCGACGTCACCCTGCCGGCCGGGGACAGCCACACCTACCAGGTGGAGGTGGTCGTCTCGCTCGACGAGGCGGTCGTCACGCCGGACACGCTCCGGTGCCCGGAGCCCGGGTCCGGCGAGGCTGGTGGCCTGGCGAACGTCGGTGAGCTCACGCACAACGGCGAGACCCAGGACGACGACGTGTGCGCGCCGCTGCCGCTGATCGACATCACCAAGTCCCTCGCGGGCGCGGTGACGCCGGTCGACGGCGAGGACGGGATGTACGACGCGAGCTACGAGATCACGGTCACCAACCGTGGCCCGGGCGCCGGCGTGTACGACCTGGACGACACCCTCGAACCCGGTGCGGGGGTGACGGTGGCCGGCGTCCAGGACGTGACCACCGACGCGCCCGACCCGGTCGGGATCAACCCCGGCTTCGACGGTGTCGACGACCCGCGGATCGTCAGCGACCAGCCCATCGCCGAGGCACCCCGCGCGCCGGTGGTGCACACCTACCGGGTCACGGTGCGGTACGCGGTCGACCTCGGTGCGGTCGACGTGCCCGACACCGCCGAGTGCACGCTCGACGGCGGCACCATCGACGGGGCGCTGAACAACGTCGCCGCGGTCACCTGGAACGGCATCGAGGACACGGACGACGAGTGCGTGCGCCCCGGCAAGCCGACCCTGGACAAGTCCCTGGTCTCGGCCAAGCCCGTGGGGGACGGCACCTGGAAGGTGGTCTACGACCTGACCGTGGGCAACGTCGGCACCGAGCCGACCACGTACGACCTGGACGACGAGCTCCTCTTCGCCTCGGTCATCACCCCGCGGGACGTCAAGGTCACCGGCCCGAAGGGCGTGACCCTGAACCAGGGGTTCGACGGTGACGGCGACCAGCGCATCGCCACCGACGTACGGATCGCCGGCCTGGACGACAAGGGCTACGCCCCGCACGTCTACCGGGTGACCGTGCTCGCGGAGGTCCCGCTGCACTTCGCGGAGGCCGACGTGGACGACGACGGGACGGGCTCGCCGGCCTGCACCGCGCCGCCCGGCCGCAACCTCCTCGAGCAGGGCCTGAACAACGCCGCGACGCTGACCGACGAGACCGGCGGCACGCAGACCGACACGGACTGCGCGCCCGTACCGTCGATCGAGATCACCAAGTCCGTGATCGGCGACCCGGTCGCGGGCAAGGACGGGACGTGGACGGTCACGTATGCGATCACGGCGGTCAACACCGGCGCCGCGGCGGGGGAGTACACCCTGACCGACCGGCTGCGGTTCGGTACGGGGATCCGGGTCGCCTCGGCCGAGGTGACGGACACGCCGCAGGGCGTGACCGCCGCCCGGACGTGGACGGGCCGGGGAGCGGAGGGGGCTGCCGCGAACGTGGTGGCCGCCGACGTGAACCTGCCCTCCGGGGGCAGGCACACCTACCGGGTGCAGGTGCGGGCCGTCGTCCCCGACGACCCGCGCGACGCCGCAACGCTCGCCTGCCCCGAGCCCGGATCAGGCCGGCCGGGCGGGTTCGCGAACACGGCCGGGATCGGGCACAACGACCTGGCCGACACCGCGGAGGCATGCGCCACCCCGCCGGGGCACGAGCCCCCGCCGGGCGCCACGCCGCCCGGGAAGACGCCCCCGCCGCTGGCGATGACGGGTGCGGACCTCGGCTGGATCATCGCGGGAGCGGCGCTCCTGATCTTGCTCGGGGCGGCGGCCCTCGTCATCGCGCACCAGCGACGCAACACCCGCTGACGCGACGGCGAGGTCCTGGACCGGGAGCCCCGCCGGCAGCCGCTTCCCTCGGCTGCCGGCGGGGCTCCCGCCGTGCGCGGACGCCGCGCCGGCGTCCGTCACCGACCGGCGGGCCGCCCGTCAGTAGAACCCGTGACCACCCTCACCGACGCACCGGCACGAGTCCAGCGACCGACGTACCACCGGGCGGTCGACGGCCTGCGCGGCGTCGCCGTGCTCTCGGTGCTGATGTACCACACGGGCCTCTACGACAACGGCCTGTTCGGCGTGGACCTGTTCATGGTGCTGTCCGGCTTCCTCATCACCGTCACGCTCCTGCGCGAGGCGGAGCGGACCGGCCGGATCAGCCTGCCGGCCTTCTACCGGCGGCGCGCCAAGCGGCTCCTCGTCCCGCTGTCGGTCGTGCTGGGCGCCACGGCGGTCGCCGTGGCCCGGCTCGGGCGCGCCGACGAGGCCGACCGCGTGCTGCAGCAGGGCATCGCCGCGCTGTTCCACGTCGCCAACTGGGAGCAGATCGCCCGCGGCGACTCGTACTGGGACGCCATGGGCGTGCCGGGACCGCTGTCGCACATGTGGTCGCTGTCGCTCACGGAGCAGTTCTACCTGGGGTGGCCGCCGTTGCTGGCACTCGTCTGCGCTGTCGTCACCCGGTGGCGGCACGCGGTGGTCGCGGGGCTGGCGGTGGGCACGGCCGTCGCGATGACCGCCGTGGCCGTGCTGACCTACGACGGCAGCAATGCGGACCTGCTGTACCTGGGCACCCACACGCACGGCGTGGGGCTGATGGTCGGCGCGATCGCCGCCGTCGTGCTCGCGGGGACCCTCCGGCGCCGGGCCGCCGGGGTTCCGCCGCGGGTCGTCCTGTCCGGCCGCGTGGCAGGGCTGGTGACGTGCGTCCTGCTGGCGGCGATCGTGGCGGTGTCCGTGCGGACGAGCACCTACACGGAACCGTGGCTGTACCGGGGCGGCGGCATGACGGTCGTCGCGGTCCTCGGGGCGGGGCTGGTCCTCGCCCTGACGCGCGAGGACACCGCCGTGGCGCGGTTCTTCTCGGCCACCCCGCTGGTCGAGGTCGGCAAGCTCTCCTACGCGCTCTACCTGGTCCACATGCCGCTCTTCTGGGTCCTGCAGAAGACGCTGCCGGACCCCCGGCCGGCTCTCGTCGCGCTGGTGGGGATACCGCTGTCGGTCGTGCTGGCCGCCTTCGTGCACCACATCGTGGGCGAGCCCGTGCGGATCCGGCGCTGGAACCGGGCGGGCGGGGTCTCCTTCGCGGTGCTCGGCGTCGCCGTCTGCGGGGCCCTGGTGGTCGCGCCCACCCTGGTCCGGCAGGAGTCGGGTGCGGGTGACATCCGGGTGCTGGTCCTCGGGGACTCGCTGGGTCACGACTTCGCGACGGCACTGACGACGTCCGCCCCCGAGGAGTTCGTGGTGACGGACGCGGCCTTCAACGGCTGCGGCGTGTTCAGCCCGCAGACCAGCCGGACCACCGCGGTCGAGCAGGGCCCTGCGCCCGGCTGCCTGCCGTGGGAGCGGCGCTGGCGCGATGCGGTCCGTGAGTCCGCGCCCGACGTCGTGGTCGTCAACCTGGCCTGGGACGGCGCCGAGCAGCGGGTCGGCGGGCGGTGGATGAACCCCTGCTCGCGCGAGTACGCCGCACGGTACGCCCGGCAGCTCGCGACGGCGCTCGACATCCTCGAGGAGGGCGATCCCGGCCGTCCGGTGCTGCTGGCCACCTCGCGCGAGTTCACGCCCGTCGCGGCGCCGGAGTGGGCGGCGTGCCACACCGCCCAGCTCCGCGCCGTCGCCGCGCAGCGGGACTCCGTCGAGATGCTGGAGCTGCACGACGCCGTCTGCACGGACGACGCGTGCCGGCAGACGACACCCGACGGAGCACCCGCCTACATCGACACGGTGCACTTCACGCGGCCGGGCACGGCCTGGATCGCCCCGTGGCTCGGCGACGCGGTCAGGTCGGCCGCGCGGGCCGGATGAGCACCCGTGCCCGCCCGTCATGGGAGACCCGCGGCGTCGTCTGAGCACCTGTACCGGGTCGCGCCGGCCGGCGCGACCCCTCACCGGAAGGAACGGGACATGTACAACACCCCTGGCATCGCCACAGGCATCGGTACCGGCGCCGTCGGCACGGGCGTCCTCGCGGCGACGGGCTTCGAGTCCCTGTGGTTCGCCGTGGTGACGATCGGGCTGGTGGTGGGCGGGCTCGTCCTGGTCAGGGAGAGCCGGCGGCGCCGTGCGGAGCCGGACCAGGACGCCTGAGGAGCAACCTGGGGCGGGCCGCCCGGCTCGCCCCCACGACGTGAGACACAGGGGGAACGTGTGGGTCTGCTCAGCCTGGTGGCCGCGATGATCGTCGTCAGCTCGACGACGTACTTCGTGCTGCTCATGGCCTCCGGCGTCCGCGGGATCCGGCGGCACGGCAGCCCTCTTGCCGTGCAGGGACGGGCCGAGTACGGCGTGGTGCCCGCGGCGGCGCAGGACGGCTGGAACGTCTACTTCCTGGTGCCGTGCCTCGACGAGGCCGAGGTGGTCCACCGCACCGTGACGGGCCTGGTCATCAACCCGGGCACGACGACCGTCGTCGTCGACGACGGGTCGGACGACGCCACGGGCGCGATCGCCCTCGCCGCCGGTGCCGCGGGAGCTCGCGGCAGCGACGTGCACGTGGTCCGCCGCGAGCCGCCCCATGCCCGGCAGGGCAAGGGCGCGGCGCTGAACGCGGGCATCGCCCGCATCCGCGAGCTCGTGACCGGGCGCGGCCAGGACCCGGCGTCGGTGGTCGTCTGCGTCATGGATGCCGACGGCCGGCTGTCGCCCCGGGCGCTCGACCACGTGCTGCCGCTGTTCGAGCGGCCGCGGGTGGGCGGCGTCCAGCTCCAGGTGCGCATCCGCAACCGGACCTCGTTCCTCACCCGGTTCCAGGACTTCGAGTTCTGGGGGGTGGCGAGCGTGACGCAGGTGGGCCGGGCGGCCACCGGCACCGTCAGCCTCGGTGGCAACGCGCAGTTCACCCGGCTCACGGCGCTCGACCAGGCGGGCGAGCGCCCGTGGTCGGACTCGCTCACCGAGGACCTCGACCTGGCGATCACGCTCGCGCTGCACGGCTGGGAGCTGACCACCACGCCGTCCGCGTCCGTGGACCAGCAGGGTGTGGAGACCGTGCCCCGCCTGCTCCAGCAGCGCACCCGCTGGTACCAGGGGCACCTGATGGCGATCAGGCGGCTGCCCGACATCTGGGGCTCGACCCGGCTGTCGCACGCCGCGGCCCTGGAGCTGTCGTTCTACTGCCTGTCGCCCTGGCTGCTGACGCTCCCGTGGTCGGTGCTCTTCCACTACTGCCTGCTCACCCTGCTCCTGGACGGCTCCGCCCTGCTCGGCCGTGCGACCACGCCCGGCACCGCGGTGGCCGTGGTGCTGGTCTGGTACCTCCTCGCCTTCGCCCCGGCGCTCTTCTCGGGGTGGCTGTACTGGCGGCGGGACCGGCGGGTCGGCATCTGGCAGGGCCTGCTGATGGGCAACTACCTGGTGCTGACGAACTACCTCTCCTACGCGTGCGCGTGGAAGGCGCTGGCGCGGGTGCTCCGCGGCGAGACCGCGTGGGTGAAGACCGCGCGGCACGGCGACGGCCCCGGCGAGCCGCGCTCCCGAGAGGCGATGCAGTCCCGGCAGCAGTCCCGGCAGGAGTCTCGGCAGGAGTCCCGGGAGGAGGCGCCGTGGACGACGCCCTGACCGAGGCGCCGGACCCGTCGGTGGAGATCCGGATCGTGGGCGCCCGGACGCCGCCGCCCGCCGTCGGCCCGCGTCTCCTGGCGGCCGTGCCGGTGGCGGTGCTGGGGATCGCCGCGCTGCTCGGTACCGACCGCTTCCGGCACGGCGAGGCCGTGCTCGCCGCCCGGCTGCTCGACCAGGTGTTCTCCCGCCCGGCGGTCGTGCCCTCCGCCGGGCCGCTGCTCTCCTACGAGACCACGGCGGGCGGCGTGCCCGTCTGGGCCGCCGTGCTGGTGACCGGGCCCGTATCGGCGTCGTGGTGGGTGGGTGGAGCGCTGCTCGCCGTGGCGCTGATGCTGGCCCTGTGGCGCCGCGCGCCCGCGGCGGGGCTGCTGGTCGCGGGCATGACGACGGTCGCCGTGCTCGGCGTCGTCGGCACGGCCCGCACGGTGCTGGTCGTCGAGGCGACCGCGCGCTGGGGCGACACGGGGTTCGCCTGGATGATGCACACGGTGGGCGGTCCGGCCCTGATGGCCTCCACCCTGTGCCTGTGCGCGCTGCTGTTCACGCCGGCCGGCCTGCTCGGGGTGGCGCGCCCCACGGGCGACGCCTGATCGCTGGGCCCGCGTCGTCCCAGGTCACCGGGGTTCTGCCCGGCGGGTGACATCACAGCGGTGGCCGTCATCGCCCCCGCCCGCCTGCGTCGGTCACGGTGGCTCGCACCCGCGGGCCGTTCGTCCGAGCAGAGAGAAGCAGCATGCCCCAGACAGCTCGCCGCGAGGTCGCAGTGCTCTACGGGACCCGGCCGGAGGCCGTGAAGCTGGCCCCGGTCGTCAACGAGCTCAAGCGGCGGAACACCCACGTGCCGAGGGTGGTGACCTCCGGACAGCACCGCATGATGCTCGACCAGGTCAACGAGCTCTTCGACATCGTCCCCGACCACGACCTCGGCCTGCTGCGCCGGGGCTACTCGCTCGACGACGTCCTCGTCGGCGCCGTGCGGGGCTTCAGCGAGTACCTCGACGCACACCCGGTGGACGCGGTGGTGGTGCAGGGCGACACCACGACGGCGTTCGCCGGCGCGCTCACCGCCTACCACCGCCAGGTCCCGGTGGTGCACGTCGAGGCCGGCCTGCGCACCGGCGACGTCTACTCCCCGTTCCCGGAGGAGGGGAACCGCAGGTTCATCACGACCGTCGCCGCCCGGCACTGCGCCCCCACGGACCTGGCCGCGCGCAACCTGCGGCACGAGCACGTACCCGCGCACCACATCACCGTCACCGGCAACACCGTGATCGACGCCCTCATGCACGCCGCGTCGCGGCCGGTGCGCATGAGCGACCCGGTCATCGAGAACGCCGTCCAGGAGGGGCGGCGGGTGATCCTGGTGACGGCGCACCGGCGTGAGTCCTGGGACGAGGGGATCGAGCGGGTCGCGCGGGCGCTCGCCGAGGTGGCCCGCCTCTTTCCCGACGTGCTCGTCGTGGTGCCGCTGCACGGCAACCCGATCGTGCGGGAGGCGATCGTGCCGGCCGTCTTCGGCGCCCCCAACGTCGTCCTCACCGACGCCCTGCCCTACGGCGAGCTCACGCGCCTCCTGTCGCGGGCGACCCTCGTGGTGACCGACTCGGGCGGCATCCAGGAGGAGGCGCCGGCGTTCGACGTGCCCGTGGTGATCACCCGCGACGCCACCGAGCGTCCCGAGCTGCTCGACGCCGGCGGCGGCGTGCTGGTCGGGACCCGCACGCGGCGCGTGGTCGACGCGATCAGCGCGCTGCTCACCGACGAGACGCTGCACCGGCGCATGGCGTCGGCACCCAGCCCGTTCGGTGACGGTCATGCCGCGAGCCGCGTGGTCGACGTGGTCGAGAACCTGCTCGCCGCGCGGTCGGCCCAGGACGACGTCGCCGGGTGGACCCGGCAGGCACTCGCCCGCTGATCCGTGCGGCTCCCGCCGGTTGCTCGGCCCGTGCCCGGAAGCTGGGGTTCTCGGGCGCGGGCCGAGCTTCCGGCGGGAGCCGCGTCCCGAGAGGAGACGTCCGTGCCCGATCTGCAGCCCAGCCCGCCGCCGCTCCCGCCCCTGCCCGACGAGGCAGTGCGGCTGGTGCGGCTCTCCCGCACCCTGACGCGAGCCGCCGTGGGCGTGCTCGTCGTCGTGCTCCTGGTCCTGGTGGTCGTGCTCACCGTGGCGGACCGGTACCCCGCGGCCGCGCTGGCGGCGTGGGTGCTGGTGCACCTGCTCGTCGTGCCCGTCATCCGGCGGCGCCCCCGGTGACCGGCGCTTGAGCATGCATTCGCATGTTTTATCCCTCTGACCAGGCAGATCACCCTCCCGATCACCACTGTGCCTCGCGACACGCCGGCGGTGTCGCGGCGTCTCTCCCAACGCGTACACCGGTACGCCGACGGTCCGGCCGAGCGGTTCGGCCGTCGTGGCGAGGAGGGGATCTGGATGCCGATGACGACGGGGGCCTGGCAGCGCGAGATCGGTCCGGCGGGGCAGGGGGTCCGGGGTCCCGGGGCGGCGGACGAGGCGGCCGGTGAGCCGGAGGAGCCCGGCGACGTCGAGCTGTTCGGCCGCGCCCGCGCCGGGGACACGCTCGCGATCGACCTCGTCTGGCGGCGGCACTACCCGTACGCCGTCAAGGTCGCCCGGCGCTACACCCGCAACCCCGCCGATGCGGACGACCTGGCGGCGGAGGCGTTCGTCCGGATCCTGTCGCTGCTGCGCGAGGGGCGCGGCCCGCGGGAGCACGGCAAGACCTACGTGGCGCGCACCGTGCGCAACATCGCCACCGACCGGTCCCGCCGCCGGCAGCCGTCCACCGCGGAGATCGACGAGGCGCGCGACCTGCCCGCCCCGGACGACCCCGCAGCGGCCGCGCTGTCCGCCATGGAGCTCGGTGACGTGCTGGAGGGTCTGGCGGCCTGCCCGCCACGGCAGCGGTACGCGATGCAGATGACGGTGTTCGAGGGCGTCCCGATCTCCCTGGTGGCCGCCGACCTGGGCATCTCCAGCAATGCGGTGGCGGCCCTGCTCGTCCGGGCGCGCGAGTCGATCCGCCGGTTCGTGGCGCGAGGCGTGCACGAGCACGGCGCGGCCCGGGGCGCGCCGCACGGCTGACGCGGACGCCTAGGCGGCGTGGTCGGCGTCGAGGAGACGCCGTAGGGCAGCCAGGTCCGAGGGCAGCGGCCGTACCGTGATCCGGACCGGGGCGCGCAGGATGCTCGGGTTCTTCCGGGCCAGGCCGGCCAGGGTGTCCCGGGCGCGGGCGACGGACGCCAGCATCCGGCCCGCGGGCTCCGGCCGGCCGAGCACGACGGCGACCCCGTCCCGGTAGCCGGCCGGCCAGTCCTCGCCGAACGAGAGCCGGACCGCCTCGCCGAGCAGCACGTCGCGCTTCCACCGCACCAGCCGCCCGGCGGCGCTGACCCCGCCCACCCGCCCGTCGATGGTCACCAGCACCAGTGACCCGCCCTCCCGCGTGCTCTCGATGCCCGCGAAGACGTCCGCGGCGCGCGCGAGGAACTCGCCGTGCCGGGGCAGCCCGCTCATGCCGCGTGCCGCGAGCCGGGGGTCGGGCCCTGTCTCCGCCGTCTCCCAACCGGTGGCGAACGCCACCGCCACCGACTGCGGCAGGGCGGTCAGGCACAGGTCGTAGAGCACCCCGATGTCGCGCAGGCCCTCGGCGACCCCCACGTCGGCCAGCGCGCGAGCGGTGCCGAGCGCCCGGGCGGGCGCCTCGGCGGCCAGCCCGTTCATCACGGCGTAGGCGAGCGGGACGACCGCCGGGCTCGACCAGTCCTCGGGCATGCGCCAGCCCTCGGCGACCGTGTGCCTGCGCCAGCGCGCGCACAGCGTGCCGAGTCCGTCGTCTCCTGCCGGTGCCTTGTTCATCGCCGGGCTAGACGGTGGCACAAGAGGGTGATGACGGCGCAACCGGAACGAGCTCCTGGATCGCGGATCACCCCCCGGATCACCCCGCGTGATGCGGGGTCATACCCCACCTGCCAGTAGTATTTTACGCAATCAGGACAACTCCATCGAGGTGCCAGGGAGTACTCCCGGATGGTCGACACGACCAGTTCCACTGCGTCTTCCACTGCGTCTTCCGCCGTGTCTTCTGCTGCGTCTCCCACCGCGTCGCGGCCGTCGTCGCGCGCGACCCGGGACGCCTCCGACGAGGAGCTGCTCGCAGAGTTCCGCTCCGGGCACGACGCCGCCTTCGCCGAGCTCTACGCGCGGCACCACCGGACGGCGGCGTCCGTCGCCCGGCGCGTGGTGGGCCCGGGACCCGCCGCCGACGACGTGGTCGCCGAGTCGTTCACGGCGCTGCTGGCGGCCGTGCGACGCGGGGGCGGTCCGTCGGGCAACGTCCGGTCCTACCTGCTGACCACGGTGCGCAACACGGCCGTCGGCTTCCTGCGGTCGCAGCAGAAGGCCGTGCCCGCCGAGGCCGAGGTGATCGACCGCCCGCACGAGGACGGCGACGGGCTGGTCGCCGCCGACGACGACCACCGCGTCCGGCGTGCCTTCGCCGAGCTGTCGCCGCGGTGGCGCCGGGTGCTCTGGTACGTCGACGTCCACGACCTCCCGCCGTCCCAGGTGGCACCGCTCCTCGGGGTCTCGCCCAACGCGGTGTCGTCGCTGGCGCGGCGGGCACGCGAGCGGTTGCGGCGCGCGTACCTGCAGGCCCATCAGGACCGGGTGGCACCCGGGTGCGAGGACTACGCCCCGCACCTGGCGCGGTACGTGGACGAGACCCTGGCCCTGCCGGTCCACCGCCGGGTCGGCACGCACGTGCTCGCGTGCGTGCACTGCGCGGCCGCCGTCGACCAGATGCGGGACCTGCGGCGCCGGATGCGCGGCCTGCTGCTGCCGCTCGGCCTGCCGGTCGCGGCGGCCGGCGAGCTGCCCGAGGAGCACGGTGCGGAGGGACTGCCCGACGGGTGGGCAGCGGTCCGTGGCGGGCACCGAGGGGTGCGGGCTCTGGGCCGGCGCTGGTGGTGGGCGCGACCCCGGGTCGGACGCCGGGAGATCGTGCTGGTGACGGCATGCGTCGCCCTGTGCGCGCTGACGCTGTCCGCCGTCGCCGCCTCGGGCGTCGTCGGCGGGTCCGTGCCGGACGTCCCAGGGCTCACCGTCGCCGGATCGGCGGCCGGTGACGACGAGCCGGAGCGCGGCCCCGTGCCCGCCGGCGACAGCCGGCCACCGGGATCCGGCGGCCGGGACGACGCGGACCCGTCGACCGGTGGTGCGGGAGCGTCTCCCGGCCGCCGTGACGCCGCGGGCGACGGCAGGGACCGGGTGGACGGCACGGGCCGCACCGACGACCGGCCCGTGCGGTGGGAGGTGCCGGGCGCCGGGCCGGGCGACGGCGGCGGCCCGTCGCTGGTCGACCTGACGCCCCCGGCGCCGGGTCCGGTCCTCGGCGGACGTCCGCCGTCCTCGCTGCCGCCGGACCCGGCACCCCCGTCGGAACCCGGCCCCCGTCCGACGGCGTCCCCCGTCCCGGAGCCGGACCCCCTGACCCTCGTGATCGAGCACGACGACCTGGGGGACCTGGTGCCCGGCCGGACCGGGGTGCTCGGCGCCACGGTGTCGAACCCGAACGCCGACCCGAGCGGCCGGGTGGTCGTCGAGGTGGTGCTGCCGGACGGAGTCACGCTCGACACCGCCGGCCGGGCACGCGCCGTCACCGCGTGGTCCTGCGACCAGGGCCCGTCCGCGCGGGTGGTCTGCACCGTCGGCACGATCGCGGCGGGTGCCACCTCCACCGTCCTGGTGCCGGTGCTCGTCGCCGCGGACCTCGCCGTGGGCGACGTCGTCCTCCGGCTGGACCTCCACGGGGAGGGCGTCGCCCGCACGAGCGTCAGTGAGCCCGTGCCGGTGCGTGCCGGGTCGCTCGCGGCACGGTACGTCGCCACCGGTGCGGTCGAGATCACCCAGGTGGGCGCACCCGTGCTGCACTGCGCGCCGGCCGCGCCGGGCTGTGCGGCGGCCGCTGCCGGCACCGCCACCGGCCCCACGCAGAACAACAACGCCTGGGCCATGGTGGCCGTGGACGCCCTGGGCACGGGCAGCACGTCGTCCGCTGCCGTGCTCGACGTCCCCGTGGGGGCCGAGGTGCTGGCCGCGCGGCTCTACTGGTCGGGCGGGTGCGCGGGCACGATCCCGCCGGCCCGGGTGGCACCGCCCGGCGGGACGCTCACGACCGTCGAGAACGTCACCGTGGACCGCTCCGGGAGCCAGGTCTACCAGGCGAGCGCCGACGTGACCGAGCTGGTCCGCGCCGGGGGAGCGGGCACGTGGGGCGTGGCCGACGTGTGCGCCACCGAGGCGGTGGGCGGGTACGCGGGCTGGGCCCTCGTCGTGGTGCACCGGCCGGCCGGGTCGGGCCCGGCGGGCCCCGGGCTGGCCATCGTGTACGACGGGCTGCTGCCCGTCTCGTCCACCGCGGGCGAGGGGCACTTCTCCGTAGCCGGCCGGCCGGGCACCACCGCCCGGGTCGGCGCCGTGGTCTGGGACGGCGACCGCAGCGTGCCCGGCGACCAGCTCCTGTTCGACGGCGCGCCGCTGGTACCGCTCCGCTGGACGGGTGCCGGTCCGGGCGGTCCCGGATCGGGCGACAACGCCTTCGACTCCACGGCCTGGGGCTCCGCGTACGCCAACGCGCTGGGCGTCGACGTCAAGCCGTTCGAGCCCGCGTTCCTGACCTCGACGCGTGCGCAGCTCACCGCCGTCGAGACCAACGGCGACGCGTTCGTGGTGGGTGTGGTCACGGTCACGACCGGGAGCTGAGCCGCGCCCGCACCATCGGGTCCAGCAGCCCCAGCTCCCGGGCCCGCCGCAGAGCCTCTGCCCGGTCGTGCGCGCCCAGCCTCCGGTACAGCTCGCGGATCTGCGTCTTGACCGTGTTCCGCGAGACGAACGACACCCTGGCCACCTCGGTCGAGGTCAGGCCGTCGGCCAGGTGGAGCAGCACGACGAGCTGCCGGTCGGGGACCACGACGAACTCGACCGGCACGGGTGCTCCGCGCCGGTTCAGCACCTCGTCGGCCCGCTCGCGCACCGGTGCGGGCGCGTCGACCGCCAGGCGGCGCAGCACCGAGGGCGCCGCCCACCAGTAGGGCAGGCCGCCGCCGGCCTGCTGCGCCAGCGCGACCGCCCGGGACAGCTCGCGCCGGGCGCCGTCAGGTGCGGCTGGGCCGGTCCCCGCCGTGGTGGTCCCTGCCGCGGCGGTCAGGGCCTCGGCCGCCAGGAGGTGCGCCTGGAGCCGTGCACCCGTCGTCCAGCCCAGGCTGTCGGCGGAGACGGCGGGCAACGCGTCGCGCGGCCGGCCCTGGGCCAGGTGGACGTGGGCGTCGAGCAGCGCGGCGGCCGGTGTCCGGAGGCTCAGCGCGCCGGCGACGACAGCGGCGTGCGTGCCGCGGCCCAGCGCCAGATAGAGCCGGCCGAGGTCGAGCGCGAGCAGCGGCGGAATGCGCACGTCGGCCTCGCTCGGGCCGCCTCCCGGGCCGAAGCGCACGCTGCCGTCCGCGCCGCCGTCCGACGGGGTCAGGCCGCGCTGCGCGAGCACGTCCCGGAGCCGGTCCACGGCCGGCTCCTCCTGCCCGCGCAGCGCGCAGAGCGTCACCTCGGCGTGCAGCCCGGCGAACCACAGGTCCGTCCCGGCCGCGTCGCGCACGGCGGACAGCAGAGGGTGGGCGAGCTCGTCGTCGAGGTGCTCCAGGCGGACGAGCGCGGCGGTCAGGGCGGCCGGGTCACCCACGGCCTCGCGCCACCAGGCCGGTGGCTCGGGCAGCATGTCGGCCTCACCCGACCAGTCGGACGCGGACCGGACCCCGGAGTCCAGCGCGTGGACCAGGGCGGCCAGCTCCGCCGCGGCGGCGGCCAGCGGCAGCGCGCCGGACGCCAGCGCCCCGAGGTAGGCCGCCTCGGCACGTCGGAGGGCCTCGTCGAGCAGCCCGGCCTCGGCGGCGGCGAGCGCGGCCTGCAGCTTCACGAGCACGCGGGCGACGTCGGACCCGGCCACGGTGTCGAGCAGTCCCCGGGCCACCCGCAGGGCGTCCATGGCCCGCCCCGACCGACGGAGGCCCGCGACCCGGGTGAAGGTCGTGAGCGGGCTCTCGGGACCGCCCGGGTCGGACGCGGGACGGCGGCCTTCCGCCTGCCGGAGCAACGGGTGCCGGGGGTCGCCGTGCCGGCCGGGGGTGCCGCGGGTCACGGACAGCAGGGCATGCAGCTCGGCGGGCACGTGCCCGGAGGGGGTGGACGCGACGGCGGCCCAGAGGGCGCTGTGCAGGGTCGCGTCGTGCCCGTCCAGGACGGCGGTCCAGGTGTCGTGCAGCAGATCACGGACGAGGGCCGGGTCGCCGGACTCGAGCGCGACCAGGAGCGCCCCCCGTGCGTCACCTGCCCCGGCTCGCCGACGGGCCGCCCTGGCGGCGCGCCGGGCCAGCTCGCCGGCGTCGCGGCCGCGCGCGTAGTCGAGCAGCGCGCGGCGCGCGTGCGGGTCGAGGGCCAGGTCGCCGTCCGGGCCGGCAGGGTCGTCGAGCACCAGACCGGTGGCGACGAGACGGTCCATGAGGGCCGCGGCGCCGGGGACGGCGTCGAGCAGCCCGGTGGCGGCGAGGTCCGCGAGGCGGAACCGCGGGGCCAGGCCGGCCTCGACCAGCAGGCTGACGGCCTCCTGGGGCAGCACCGCGCGCACGTAGGCCCCGCGGTGGGCGGCGGCCGTGGCCGCGACGGTCTCGTCCGTGAGCGGGGTGCCATGGGCGTTCGTGCGGCGCAGCTCCTCCAGGACCGGGTAGACCACCGGTGCCCAGCCCGCCACGGCCGTGACCAGCAGCCGCGCGTGCGACCGGGTCAGGGGCACCCCCGCCGTCGCCGCCGCGGTCCGGGCCTCGTCGGGATGCACGGCGAGGTCCCGCAGGGTCAGCTCGGTGTGCCGGACAGCCGGTGCGTCCCCGTCCGCGGACCCGCCGGCCGGTGCCCAGCCGTCGGAGGTCGGGACCGGTCCGGGCAGGGGTACCGCGGTCAGCGCGACGACGCGGCCGCGGCGCACCATCCGCGACACCCGGTCGAGGAAGGCCAGGGCGGCGCCCGACCCGTGTCCCAGCCGGTCGACGACGAGCACCGCGTCCTGGGCGTCGAGCGCGGCGGCCAGCGCCTCGGCCGACGGGTCCGGCTCCACTCCGGCGACCCCGGAGAGCCGGGCGCTCGCGGCGCGGCCGAGCGCGTCGCCGTCCAGGGACTCGCGCTCCGGCACGTCCACCCAGACGACCAGCCGCCCGCTGCGGAGCAGCCGCCGGGACCACAGCGCGACGGCGGTGCGGCGTCCGGCTCCGCGCGGCGTCCGCAGCAGCACCATCGCCGTCGGACCCGCCCGCAGCGCCTGGTCGAGCGCCAGCTCGACGTACGGCCGCCGGTGCACGCCCGGCGGGAGCGCGGGCAGCAGCTCCCCGGCGCGCTCGAGCGACCCGGGTGGCGCCTCGCGGGA
This sequence comes from Promicromonospora sp. NPDC050880, assembly GCF_044456525.1. NCBI lineage: Bacteria > Bacillati > Actinomycetota > Actinomycetes > Micrococcales > Promicromonosporaceae > Promicromonospora > Promicromonospora sp. NPDC050880. The sequence goes on along the minus strand of NZ_JBITFV010000007.1, from coordinate 155,986 downwards.
CATCAGGCCCGGCCCTGCGGCCGTCGTCCTGCGCAGGGCTCGGCCGGCCGGTGCCACGTCGGGTACCGGACGGTCCGCCGGGTCGGGCGACGGCGCCTCCACCAGGCCCCTCGTCGGGATGGGCGGTGCCGGGCAGCGCACGCGCGCGGCGGGACCGGAGCTGGGTTCACACTCGGGTAGGACGGTGGGCCCGCGTGATCGTGTCGGGTGACCTGGGTCACACCCTCGCGTGGGACGTCGCCCACGCGAGGGCGTGGTCCGCGATCTCCTCCCAGCCCGGCTGGGACACGAGGCGGTGCGTGCGGCCCGCGTACTCCCGGCACTCGACGACGGCGGGGCTGCCGGTCCCGGTGTACTTCGCGACGATCGCCCGGCCGATGGCCGGCGGCACCACGTGGTCGATCTCGCCCGTGATCACGAGGAACGGGGCACGGTCGGCGCGGGCGTAGTCGACGTGGGTGACGCCGCCCTTCTCGTTCGGCACCGACGTGACGCCGTCGAAGAGCACCCGGTTGTACGAGGGCACGGCGTACTGCTCCCACAGCGCGTCCGACTCGGCGCGGGACACGTCGTTGCCGAACGTGAAGTGGAAGTGGGCCTTCGAGATCGGCGTGGCGCCGTTGCGCGCGAACGGGTTGGACAGGACCGGGAAGCCGGTGCGCAGTGTGGACGCCGGCAGCGTGGTGACGCCGGCCGTCTGGCCGGGGGCGACACCCACGTAGGCGGCGCCGAGGCCGCGGTCGGCGAGCATCTGGGTGAGCACGCCGCCGAACGAGTGGCCCATGATGATCGGCTTGACCGGCAGGGCGCGGATGATGCGCTCGTAGTGGTCGGCGATCTGCTTCAGGCCGATGCCCTTGAGCGGCGCGGGGTTGGCACGCACGTCGGCGACGCTGCGGTCGTCGATGCCCGGCCAGCCCGGGACGATCACCTCGTGACCCGCGGCACGGAACCGCTCGGCCCACGTGTCCCAGCTCCTCGGGGTCATCCACAGCCCGTGGATGAGGACGATCGGGCGCTTTCCGGTGGTGCTGCCGTCGGTGGTCGTCGTGTCGGGTGCGGCGTTCATGGTGGGGCTCCTTGCGGTCGGGGACCGGGTCCCCGGTCCGTCGTCAGGAAGAACGATCGTTCTTTCTCTGTTGTTCCCGACGGTAGCGCCCCCGCCCGGCGGGCGTCAACGCCAAAGAGAAAGATCGTTCTATGCTGAGTCGTATGGCACCCAGGACCACCGCCTCCCGAGCCCCGCGCAAGACAGCCGACGGCGGGTCCGAGGCACGCGAACGGCTGCTCCGGACGGCATCCGAGCTCTTCTACGCGGAGGGCATCCACGTGGTGGGCGTCGACCGGATCCTCGCCGAGGCGGGGGTCACGCGCGCCACCTTCTACCGCCACTTCCCCGGCAAGGAGAAGCTCGTGGAGGCGTACCTCGGGGTGGAGGACGCGAACCTGCGTGGCGCGCTGGAGGGCGCACGGTCCATGACGGACGACCCCGTGGAGCTCGTCGGGCTGATCATCCAGGGCATCGCCGAGGACGTCGCCCGGCACCACACCCGCGGCTGCCCCTTCATCAACGCCGCCGCCGAGTACCCCGACCCGGACAGCGGCGTGCGCCGCGCCGTGGACCAGCACCGCGCATGGTTCCGCGGCGTCCTGGAGGAGGCGCTCACCGCCTCGGGCGCGAAGGACCCCGGGACCGCGGCCGGCCAGCTCGTGCTGCTCCGTGACGCCGCTCTGGTCGGCGGCTACCTCGACGGCTGGGACACCGTGCGCGTGGCGTTCGTCGACGCGGCCCGGCAGGTCGCGGGCCTCGAGCCGGCGGCCTGAGCCGCGGTCCGGCGCCTGAGCCGCATCAGGCCACGTCCACCCGAACGCAGTGCGGCCCACGTGGCACCGCACCGAACGAGGGGCGTCGGTTCGGTTCCTCGACGGGTGCCCGTCGGGCGGAGTTCACCCGTGGGTCAGCACCCGGCGGTTGCATGGGCGAGGCGCCTCGCCGCGCCGCCAGCACGGGGTGAGTCCCCGCCGGGCACCCGTGCGGGCACCCGCCACACCAGGCACGAGGAGACGATCATGCGCGGAAGAACCATCGTCGGAGCGGCCCTGACGGCCGCGACCCTGCTCGCGGGGCTCGCCGCCGTGCCGGCGTCGGCCGCCCCGGGGTCGAGCGGACCGGTGTCGAGCGGACCGGCGTCGGCCGCGGCGCCGCTCCCGGTGACGCGGCCCGGGTGCGGTGCCGAGCTGGGCGAGCCGCACGACGCCGCCCACGCGCACAACGACTACGAGCACGACCGCCCGCTGTACGACGCGCTGGCCAGCGGCTTCACCAGCGTCGAGGCGGACGTCTGGCTGGTCGACGGCGAGCTCCTCGTGGCGCACGACCTGGTCGACGTCGACCCGGACCGCACCCTGGAGAGCCTCTACCTCGATCCGCTCCAGGACCTGGCGCGCGGCCGGGACCGGAGCGTCTACCCCGGCTGGGACGGCAGCTTCCAGCTCCTCGTCGACATCAAGTCCGAGGGCGAGGCCACCTACGCCGCCGTCCACGAGGCGCTCGCGGAGCACCGCTCGATCCTCACGCGCTCGGTGCACGGCCGGGTCCGGACGGGCGCGGTGACCGCCGTCATCAGCGGCAACCGGCCGCTGGAGACCATGCGGGACCAGGACGTGCGGTACGCGTTCTACGACGGCCGGTCCGGCGACCTCGGGTCGGGGCTCCCGGCGTCCCTCGTGCCGCTGGTCAGCGACAACTGGACGAAGCTGTTCACCTGGCAGGGCGAGGGCCCGATGCCCGCCGCCGAGCGCGAGCGACTGCGCGCCGTCGTGGACCAGGCGCACGCCGCGGGCTACCGGGTCCGGTTCTGGGCCACGCCGGACCAGCCGGGCGCGGCGCGCGAGGCGGTCTGGACGGAGCTCGCGGACGCGGGCGTGGACCACATCAACACGGACGACCTGGCGGGCCTGGACGAGTTCCTCACGGCCCGCTGACCGCGGACCCCGTTGAGTGCTGGACATTCGCCCCTGAGGGGCTCCGAAAAGGGCGAGCATCCAGCACTCAACGGGTGGTGGTCAGGAGGCGAGTGCGGCCGTCGGTGGGGTGCGGGCCGCGCGGAGGGCCGGGTAGAGGCCCGCGATCGCGCCGATGACCAGCGTGGCGGTGACCGCCACGACGACGGCGGCCGGCGGGAGGGCGAACGGCCAGCCGTTGACCGCGGCCATGATCCCCGTCGCGGCCGTCCCGAAGGCGCTGCCGAAGAGCCCGCCCAGCGCGGAGAGCAGGAGCGCCTCCGCGAGGAACTGCACCAGCACGTGCCGGCGGGTGGCCCCCAGGGAGCGGCGCAGGCCGATCTCGCGGCGCCGCTCGAGCACCGAGATGATCATGGTGTTGGCCACGCCGATCCCGCCCACGAGCAGCGCGATCGAGCCGAGGCCGAGCAGCAGGCCGGTGAACGCCTGGTTGGCGGCGGTCCGCGCCGCGAGCGCGTCGGACGGCCGGGACACCTCCACCTCGTTCGGCGCCTGCGGTGCGATCGTCGGGGCCAGCAGGGCACGGACGTGCTCCACGGAGTCGTCGGCCGAGCGCTCGTAGATCATCGTCGGGCTGCCGTCGAAGCCGAACAGGTCGGCGGCGACGGCGGAGCCGACGAGCGCGGCGGTGTCGAGCTCGGGGGCCAGCGCCACCGGGTCGAGGATCCCCACCACGGTGAACGACGTGCCGCCGAGCCAGACCTGCGTGCCCGGCGACACCACCCCGAGACGTTCGGCGGCGATGCTGCCCAGCACCACCGCGGGAAAGCCCGCGGTGGCCGGGTTGAGCCACACCCCGGACCGGACCGTGCCGGAGACGACGTCGAGCAGGTTCTGGTCGGCCGCCATGGTCGCGATGCCGCCGGTGGCGTCGGGGTCGGACAGCGAGCTGCGGTAGACGGGCTGCGGCAGGGTCGCGGTGCTGCTCGCGCTCTCGACCCCCGGCACCCGCCGCACCTTGCCGAGGGTGTCGGGCGGCAGGGTGGCCCGGTCGCCCGTGAGGGTGCGGCCGGCCTGCGCGGTGAGCAGGTTGGTGCCGAGCTGCGCGAGCTGGTCGTTGAGGCGGGCCTGGCTGGATGACGAGACGCCCACCACGGCGACCATCGCCGCGATCCCGATGGCGATACCCAGGGCGGAGAGCACCGCACGGGTCGGCCGGGCGCGCAGCCCCGTGGTGCCCAGACGCAGCACGTCCAGGCCGAGCAGCCGTGACCGGTCCGGTCCACGACCCTCCGGCGGCGGGCTCGCCGTGACCGGCGGGGGAGCGGCGACGGTGCTCATGCGCCGGCCCCCGGTCCGGTCGTGTCGGTGACCACACGCCCGTCCCGCAGCGCGATGCGCCGGGGCAGACGAGCGGCCAGCTCCGTGTCGTGGGTGATCACCACGACCGTGGTGCCCTGGGCGTTGAGCTCGTGGAGCAGCTCCACGATCGCCGTACCCGAGGTGCTGTCCAGGTTGCCCGTGGGCTCGTCGGCCAGCAGCAGCGGCGGGTCGCCGACGACGGCGCGGGCGATCGCCACGCGCTGCCGTTCGCCGCCCGAGAGCTGGTGGGGGTGGTGGTCGAGCCGTCGGCCGAGCCCCACCCGGTCCAACGCCTCGGCTGCCCGCCGTCGTCGTTCGGTGCGGGGCACCCCGGTGTACAGGAGGCCGTCGGCCACGTTGTCCAGCGCGGTGACGCCGTCGGCGAGGTGGAACTGCTGGAACACGAACCCGATCCGGTACGCGCGCAGCGCGGACAGGGACCGGTCGTCGAGCTCGGACACGTCGAGCCCGTCGATGCGGGCGACGCCCGCGGTGGGCCGGTCGAGGGTGCCGATGAGGTTCAGCAGCGTGGACTTGCCGGAACCGCTGGGGCCCACGATCGCGACCAGCTCGCCGGGCATGATGCGCAGGGTCACGCCCGCGCAGGCCAGCACCGGCGGCTCCCCGTACGAGCGCCGGACGTCGTCGAGGGCGACCAGCGGGTTCAGCAGGCGCGTGGGCGGCAGGACCGTCGTGGTGGTCATCGCTGCGGCACCACCACTCGCTGGCCGGCCTCGACGTCGTCGCCGGAGATCTCGACCCGGCCGCCGGCGAACAGGCCGGTGGTGACGGGCACCTGTCGGGTGGCGCCGTCCGCTCCCACGACCTCGACGCCGAACTGGTCGGGCGTGATCGCGATCAGGGCGCCCACGGGCACGGACAGCACGTCCTCCCGCCGTTCGCTGGGGATGTCCACGGTCACGGACGCCTCCTGGAAGGCCTTCGCCTCCTTCGCGGAGTCCAGGGCGACGACGACCGGGATGACCGTCTTCCGCTGCCCGGTGGCGTCCTCGGCCTCCGTGGGGGTGCCGGCCGAGGTGATGGTCCCGCTCGTCTCCCGGCCGCCCGGCAGGCGCACCGTGACCGGGTTGCCGATCACGGCGAGCTGCTGGTCGTCCAGGCCCAGGTCCATGCTCACGACCTGACTGGTCCCGGTCGCCTCGAACAGCTCGGCCCCGGGCCCGACCTGGCTGCCGACGCTCGCGGTCAGCGTGCCGACGCGCACGCCGCCGGCCGAGAACAGGACCGACCCCAGCGGCAGCTTGCCGGTGCGTTCGAGGTCGTTCGCCTCCTGCCAGTCCATGATCGCCGCGGTGGTGTACCAGTCGAACGTCTCGTCCGGCTCGACGTCGAGGTACCCCAGCGTCCGCAGGTTCTCCTCGAGCTGTCGCACGTCGGGTCCGTCGCTCATGCCCGCGGCGAGGTCGCGCCAGGCCGGCACCGTGCCGCGCAGCAGGAACACGGGCACGTTGTCGACGGCGTAGAGGCGCCCGCCCGGACGCACCACGGAACCGGCGTCGGGCAGGCCGGTCACCACGCCACCGCGTGCGGACTGGACGGGCCTCGGGTCCGCGAACCGCAGCGTGCCCTGGGCGGTGGTGCTGCCCTCCAGATCGCCGCGGACCACCTCGTCGGTGTCGCCCCGAAACGCCTGGGCGGACTGCCCCTGCTCGTCCGCGGAGCTCGCGAACGCGTGGATCCCGAGCCCCGCGCCCCCCGCCATCGCCGCCACCGCGGCCAGCCCGACGACGACGCGCCGGCGCCGCCGCCCGTGCACCCGCGCCATCAGCTGCCCAGCCCGGTCGAGCCGCCGACGCCCTGCGGCGCGCACTCGGCGAAGACGTCGTCCGGCACGTCCATGGGGATGGTCAGCGACTCGCCGGGCCCCGGGTCGGCCACGTCGATGCCGTTGTCGCGCAGGCAGGCGGCGATCTCCAGCCACTCGGCGCGCTGCTCCTCGTCCGACATCGACGGTCCGCCGCCGGGCGCGGCCGGTGGCTGGCCCAGCTCGCCCTGGCAGGCCTCTGCCGCCTCCATGAACGCGTCGCCGGCCTGCGCCTCGACCGACCCGTCGCTGTTCGGGTCCGCCATGTCGACGCCCTGGTCGCGCATGCACGAGGCGAACGCGAGCTGGTAGTCCTCGAGGGACTCGAACTGCTCGGTGCCGCTGTCCGCGGTGCTCTCCGCGTCGGGTGCGTCGCCGGCGGTGCCGCAGGCGCTCAGCGCCACGAGCAGCAGGGGGACCGCCAGGACGGCGGCCAGGGACGGGGTTCGGCGCTTCGACATGAGGTGCTCCTCCGGTTCGGTGCCACGGTCTGTCCGTGGACGTCGCCCAGTCGAGCACCGGGGGTGTTGCCAGGGTGTTCAGGGTTTCCTTTACGTTCTCCCAACGCTGCGTGTGATTGCCTGGGCGAGGTTCGAGCAGGGTGCCGAGCAGGGTTCGAGCAGTCCCGGGAGGTTTGTGGTGCGTGTACTGATCGTCGAGGACGAGCCCTACCTGGCCGACGCGGTCCGCGTCGGTCTCCGGCGGGAGACCATCGCCGCCGACGTCGTCCACGACGGGGCCGCGGCCCTCACGTCGGTCGCCGACGCCGCGTACGACGTCGTCGTCCTCGACCGGGACCTGCCCGGCGTGCACGGCGACGAGGTCTGTGCGCGCCTCGCGCGGGACCACCCCGAGGTGCGGGTGCTGATGCTCACGGCCGCCCGCACGCTCGACGACCGCGTCACCGGCTTCGAGCTGGGCGCCGACGACTACCTGCTCAAGCCGTTCGAGTTCCCCGAGCTCGTCGCCCGGCTGCGCGCGCTCGAACGCCGTACCCAGCCCGCCCGGCCCCCGGTGGTCGAGGCCGACGGGGTCCGGCTCGACGCGTTCCGCCGGGAGGTCTACCGCGACGGCCGGCTCGTGCGGCTCAGCCCCAAGGAGTTCGCCGTGCTGCAGGTGCTCATGAACGCCGACGGCGGGGTGCTCAGCGCGGAGGAGCTGCTGGAACGTGCCTGGGACGCCAACACCGACCCGTTCACCAACACGATCCGGGTCACCATCTCCAACCTGCGCCGCCGCCTCGGCGAGCCCTGGGTCATCCGCACGGTGCCCGGCGCCGGCTACCGGTTCGGGGGCTGACGTGCGCGGCGGACGGCTCACGATCCGGGCCCGGCTCACCCTGAGCTACGCCGGCCTCGTCACCGGGTGCGGCGCGGTGCTCATCACCCTCGTCTACCTCTACATGCGGTACGTGCCGAGCTACCGGATCGCCCCGGCGCAGGAGCTCCTCCCGGAGGACTACCAGCCCACGGGCCCGGCCGGGCGGGCACAGCCGGTGGACGCGATCCAGATCACCAGCGCCGAGGACTTCCTGAGCAACCTGCTGACGGCCTCGGCGGTCGCGCTGGTGGTGCTCGCGGTGCTCGGCGGCACGGTCGGCTGGCTGGTGGCCGGGCGCATCATCCGGCCGCTCGCCGCGATCAACGCCGCCGCCAACCGCGCCTCCACCGGCACGCTGGACCACCGCATCGGCCTCGACGGTCCCGCCGACGAGATCCACGACCTCGCCGGCACCTTCGACCGCATGCTCGCGTCGCTGGAGCGTTCCTTCGCGGCGCACCGCCGGTTCGCCGCCAACGCGTCGCACGAGCTGCGCACCCCGCTCGCCACCACCAAGACCATGATCGACGTCGCCCTCGCCGACCCCGACGCGGACCGGGCCGACCTGCGCCGGCTGGCCGAACGGGTCGGCGAGGTCAACCGGGCCAGCGTCGAGACCGTGGACGCGCTCCTCGACCTCGCCGCGGCGGACTCCGGTACGGCGGCCCGGGCCACGGTGGACCTCACCGACCTGGTGCACGGCGTCGTGATCGCCCTTGCGGACGAGGCGGTCGACGGCGGCGTCGACCTGACCGCCGAGGGTCCGCCGGTCGCGGCCCTGGGCGACCCCGTGCTGCTGCGCCAGGCCGTGACGAACCTGGTGCGCAACGGGATCCGGCACAACGTGCCCGCGGGGCACGTGACGGTCCGGGTCTCGGCCGACGCCGACCGCGCGTGCGTGACCGTCACGAACAGCGGCCCGGTGGTACCCCAGGAGTCGCTCGACGCGCTCACCGAGCCGTTCGTGCGCGGCGCCGGGCGCACCTCCACGCGCGGCTCGGGTCACGGGCTCGGCCTGGCCATCGTCGCGGCCGTCACCACCGCCCACGAGGGCACGCTCGCGCTGCACCCCAACCCGGAGGGCGGCCTCACGGTGCACCTGGACCTGCCCGGCGCGGTGATCAGCGCCGCAGCTCCACCGCGCTGAGGCCGGCGAGGCTGAGGATCACGCGGTCGCCCGTGTCGACGACCGTCGCGAGCACCTGGTCGCACCCCGCGCACCGGGCCACCAGGCCGGGTGCGTCGGTGTAGACCATGGCCTCGGCGAGCGCGGCCATGTGCCCGCAGCCGCCGCAGCGTCCGCGCGCCGTGGTCACGTCGGCCGTGAAGACCTCGGAGAGCGCGCCCGCGAGCACGTTGCCGTCGAGGTGTGTCATCTGAGCCCTCCGAAGCGCTCGGTGTGGATGTCCCCGGGCTGGTGGCCGAGCTCCTGGAGCCAGCCCGCCACGGCCTCGACGAAGCCCGTCGAGCCGCAGACGTAGACGCGCGGCCGGTCGGCCGCGGCGATGGTGCGGGCGGCCAGCGCGTCCCGCGTGAGCCGCCCGACGGTGCCGGACCAGCCGTCCGGCGCCTCCCGCGTGTACACGAGGTCCAGGCCGAGAGCCGGGCCGGTCAGCGCGGCGAGCTCGTCGGCGAAGTACACGTCGGCCGGTGTGCGGACCGAGTACAGCAGCCGGAAGGGCACGTCGTCGTCCGCGGCGCCGTGCGCCGCGGCCATGGCGTACAGCGGCACGACGCCGGAGCCGCCCGCCACGAGCTGCACCGGACGGCTGCTCTCACCGGGCCGCCAGACGAAGAACGCACCCAGCGGGCCGTGCAGCTCGAGCTGGTCGCCCGCCCGGAGCTCGCGGACCAGGAACGGCGAGACCTCGCCGTCGGGCAGCTCGTCCACCGCGAGCACCACCCGGCCGGGGGCCGTCGCCGTCGCCGGGGTGGACGCCGCGACGGAGTAGGAGCGGCTCGCCTGGTAGCCGTCGGGGGCGGTCAGGCGCACGTCGACGTGCGCGCCGGCCTCGCTCCCGGGCCAGGTGGGCACGTCGAGCACCAGCCGGGCGGCGGACGGCGTCTCGCGGCGGGTCTCGGCCACGGTCGCCACGTGCCACGCGGGGCGGGTCCGGGGCGGGGCCGAGAGAACGGGCTCGGCGCTCACCAGTACCGCTCCTCCTTCCAGGGGTCCCCGTAGAGGTGGTAGCCGTACTGCTCCCAGAAGCCCGGGTCGTTGTCCGGCATCATCGTCAGGCCGCGCAGCCACTTGGCGCTCTTCCAGAAGTACAGGTGCGGCACGAGCAGCCGGGCCGGGCCGCCGTGCTCGGGGTCGAGCGGAGCGCCGTCGGCCTCCACGGCGATCCAGGCCTTGCCGTCCAGCAGGTCCTCGAGCGGGACGTTCGTGGTGTACCCGCCGTAGGAGTGCGCCATGACGAACTCGTGCTCGGACTCGACGTCCTCGAAGACCTTGTCGAGGCTGACGCCGCGCCAGGACATGTCGAGCCGGGACCAGTGCGTCACGCAGTGGATGTCCACCGTGACGTCCTCGACCCCCAGCGCGAGCAGCTCGTCCCAGGACCACCGGTGGTCGGTGCCCGTCTCGTCACGGATCGCGAGCTCCCAGTCCGCCGTGTCCACGTGCGGTGTGGGCCCGGCGCTGAGCACCGGCCAGTCCTGGACCAGCGTCTGGCCCGGCGGGAGGCGGTCGTCCCGCTCACGTCGGCGGCCGGAGAAACCACGGGTGGCGAAGGACATGCTGACTCCCGTCCGGGTGACCGGGGCCGGGCGGGGTGGCCCGGCACGATGGTGGCACCAGCGTAGGGCCGCCCGTGGCACCGGGGCGCGGGAAAGCGCCCGTCCGTGCGGGCGAACTTGCCCGGGCCGCCCGACGCCGGGCGGCGCGCCGTCTACGCTGTGCCGCATGGAGCACGACAGGCCCGTGATCCTGCTGGTCGCCGGCGAGCATGCCGACGTCGTCGAGCAGGAGTTCCGCGCCCGGTACGACCGGGACTACCGGATCGAGCTGACCGTGGGCGCGGAGGCCGCCCTGGACCGTGCGCGGGCGCTCGTGGCCCAGGACGAGCAGATCGCGATGATCGCCGCCGAGCAGCGCCTGGACGACGGCACCGCGATCGAGCTGCTGCACCAGGTGCCCGCCGTCGTGGCGACCGCGCGGCGGGTCGCGCTGGTCCCGTTCGAGATCTTCGCCGAGAGCCTGGACGACCTGCGGGCCGCGACGATGCGGCGTGAGCTGGACACGTTCGTCATCCTCCCGCGCGGACCCCGCGACGAGGAGTTCCACACCGCGCTGATCGAGCTGCTGTCGGAGTGGAACTGGTCGGTCGGCCGCCCCGTGGTGACGGTGACGGACCTGGTGGCGGAGCCCGGCGACCGGGCCGCCGCGGCGATCCGGGACCTGCTGGAGCGGCTCGGCTTCCCGTACCGCTCGCTCACCCCGGCCGACGACGACGCGCACGCCATCCTGGAGGCGGCCGGCCCCGGGGCGGAGCTGCCCGTGGTGAGCACGCACACCGGCCGCACGCTGTCCGGGGCGACGTCGGCGGCGGTCGCCGAGTCGATCTACGGCGGCTTCGACTCGATCCCGGACGGCGTGATCGCGGACGTCGCGATCGTCGGGGCCGGTCCCGCGGGGCTGGCCACCGCCGTCTACGCGGCGTCCGAGGGGCTGGCGACGGTCGTGCTCGAACGGGACGCGATCGGGGGGCAGGCCGGGTCGAGCTCGATGATCCGCAACTACCTCGGGTTCCCGCGCGGGATCTCGGGGATGCGCCTCGCGCAACGGTCCCGCATCCAGGCCAGCCGGTTCGGCGCCCGGTTCTTCACGGGGCGCCCCGCGATCCGTGTCGAGCCGGGGCCGCCGAACGAGCCCGAGCACCAGCACGTGCACGTCACGGGCGCGCAGCTCTGCGCGCGCACCGTCGTGCTCGCCACCGGGGTGGCCTACCGGCGCCTGGGTGTGCCGGGGGTCGAGGAGCTCGTGGGTGCCGGCGTGTACTACGGCGCGGCCACGTCGATGGCGCGCGAGATGCAGGACCGCGACGTCTACGTGGTCGGTGGTGGCAACTCCGCGGGGCAGGCGGCCGTGCACCTCGCCAAGTTCGCCGGCGGGGTGACGATCCTGGTGCGCCGGGCGAGCCTCGCCGAGACGATGTCGGACTACCTGGTGCGCGAGATCGAGGCCACGCCGACCATCCAGGTGCGCACACGGACCGTCGTCGCCGACGGCGGCGGCGAGGGCTGGCTCCAGTGGCTGCGCCTGGAGGACCTCGACACCGGCGAGCACACGAAGACCTCCGCCGACGGCCTGTTCTGCCTGCTCGGTGCGGAGCCGGACTGCGCGTGGCTGCCCGAGGGCGTGGCGCTCGACGAGCGCGGCTTCGTGCTGACCGGCCGCGACGTGCCCCGGGAGTCCTGGGTCGACGGGCACCCGCCCGCGAGCCTGGAGACGACGGTGCCGGGCGTCTTCGCCGTCGGCGACGTGCGTGCGGGGTCGATGAAGCGGGTCGCCTCCGCGAGCGGCGAGGGCGCGTCCGTGCTGCCGCTCGTGCACGCCCACCTGGCGCGGCTGCGCGCCCGCGAGTTCGGCGCCTGAAACCAGACATCCGACCGATAACGATGCATTCGCATCGTTCCGCGTGCGGTTCGTGCGGACCGCTCCTACGGTGGCGGCTGTGAAGCGGAGCACAGGGGGCCTGGGCGTACTGGCGGCGGCGGTGCTGGTCGCACTGAGCGCGGTCGCCCCGACGGCGACCTCGGCAGCGACGACGGCGGACTGGGCGGACTGGGAGCCGTTGACCGGCTCGGCCGGCGACTGGTCGACCACCATGCAGGTGCCCGCGGCGGGCTTCCCGGCCGCGACGGTCACCTCGGACTCCCGCGGTGGCGTGGGCGTGATCTCGGGGGCGTCCTCGTGGCTGAGCGCCGCGACGCCGCCGGGCGAGGTGTTCGGGTCGAGCCGCGGCCAGCAGTACCTCAACCTGCGGCCGCAGGCCGACCGGCCCACGGCGCCGTCGACCACCACGTACACCTTCGAGCGGCCGACGCCGGCCGCCGGCTGGGCGTTCGTGCTCGGCGACATCGACGCGGACCGTGCGGTGGTGACGGCGCTCGACCCCGACGGCCGGGAGCTGTCCGCGGCGGAGCTCGGCTGGCAGGGCGGCTTCAACTACTGCGCTGCCGAGGGGGCGCCGTCGTGCACGGGCGACCCGGCGGACGTGCCCGCCTGGGACCCGGCCACGCGCGAGCTGATCGGCAACGCGGCCGCGAACGACACCTCGGGCGCCGCGGGCTGGTTCCGCCCCACGACGCCGATCTCCAGCCTGACCGTCGAGTTCTTCCAGCGCAGCGGGTTCCCCGTGTACCAGACCTGGTTCGCGTCGCTGGCCCGCGACATCGCCGGCACGGTCGACCTGGTCGACGCGTCCGGTGCCCCGCAGGGTGTGCTGCCCGGCGCCACCCTGACGCTCTTCGGCCCCGACGGCACCGAGCTGGCCACCACCACCTCGGACGACAGCGGGCAGTACGGCTTCCCCGGCTACACCACGGCGCCGGGCTACCGCGTGGAGCTGACGACGCTGCCGGAGGCGGACGACGCGCACCCGTACGGGCTGGTCCCGTACGGCGAGCGGGTGGTCGCCGACATCGACCTCACGGACGCCGACGCCACGGGCGTCGACTTCGCGGCCCGCGACATCGTGCCGGTCGTCGTCAGCGGCACCGTCCTGACCGAGGACGGCGAGCCGGTCCCCGGCGCGACGGTCACCCTCACGCCGGTCGGCGGGGGCACGCCCCGGACGGCCGTCACGGACTCCACCGGCGCGTACCTCGTCGACAACGTGGGCTGGGATGCCGAGAACGGGCAGCCCCAGGAGTACACCTTCACGCTGAGCGACCTGCCCGACGGGTTCGTGGTGGGGACGGTGCCGGACTCCGTCACCGTGGAGGTGGACCAGGAGGAGCCCAGCACCGGCAACGACTTCGTGGTGCGGGCACCGGCCTCGGTCTCCGGCACGGTGACGTCGGGCGGTGAGCCCGTCGCGGGCGCCGTCGTGAGGCTGGAGGGCCCCGGCGGGACGGTCACCACCACGACGGCCGCCGACGGCACCTACCGCTTCGACGACGTCCTGGCGGGCGACCACGTCGTGAGCGTCGAGGCACCCGACGGCTACCGCGTCGACGGCCCGGCCACGCAGGACGTCACCGTGGGGAGCGAGGACGTGACCGGCGTGGACTTCGCCCTGACGACCCCCGGCACGATCGGCGGCACCGTGACCGACGACGCCGGCGAGCCCGTGGCCGGTGCGACCGTCACCGTGGCCGGGCCGGACGGTCCCGTCGAGCTGGTCACGGATGCCGAGGGCGGGTACTTCGCGGGCGACCTGCCGCCGGGCGACTACACGATCACCCTGACGGTGCCCGAGGGCTACACGGCCGGCACCACCGAGCGCTCGGTCACCGTGACCGACGCGGGGGAGAACTGGCTCACGGAGGACTTCGAGGTCTCCCAGGAGCCTGTCGAGCCGCAGGACCAGCCGGTCGGCGGGACGGTCACGGACACCGACGGCAGCCCCGTGCCGGGCGTCGAGGTGGTCGTGACGGACGGTGACGGACAGACCGTCGCCACCGCGACGACCGACGACGAGGGCACCTGGGGTGCCGAGCTGCCGACGGGGTCGTACACCGCCGTCGTCCAGCCGGGCGAGGGGCACGTCGTGGAGGGTGAGGACTCGATCGCGTTCGAGGTCACGGACGCCGCGGTCAGCGGCCTCGACTTCGTGCTGAGCGCTGCGGGCGAGGCCCCGAGCCCGGGCCCGGGTCCGGACCCCGACCCGTCGTCGGCGCCGTCGGCCGAGCCCGCACCGGGCACGCAGGAGCCGGGCGACCTGGCGGCGACCGGCGCGACGGTCGGTTCGGTGGCGCTGGCGGCCGGCGTGCTGCTCGCCCTGGGTGTCGCCCTGGTCCGCGGCTCCCGCCGCATGTCGGCCGCCCGCACCCGCCACCCGAACCGTTGAGCGCGGGGTGTTCGTCGGCCAGGACCGGTCCTGGCCGACGAACACCCGGCACTCGACGGGTTAGCGTGGGGGCGTGAGCGTTATCTCCTCGGATGTCGTCGTCGTCGGGCTGGGTGGGTTCGGGAGCGCCGCGTTGTGGCGGCTGGCCGAGCGGGGTGTGTCCGTCGCGGGCATCGACCGGTTCGACGTGGGGCACGACCTCGGGTCGTCGCACGGTGTGACACGGCTGTTCCGGGTCGCCTGCATGGAGCACCCCGGGCTGGCGGCCGTGGCCCGGAAGTCCCTGGACCTGTGGACGGAGCTGGGGGAGCGGTACGGCGAGACGTACGTCGAGCAGACCGGCTGCCTCAGCGTGGGTGGCCCCGCCTCGCGCCCGATCCAGGGCACCACCGCGGCGGCTGCGGCGGCCGGCGTCGAGGTGGCGCACCTGTCGCACGAGGAGCTGGTGCGCCGCTACCCGCAGTACGCGGGCCACGACGCGGAGACCGTGGGGGTGTTCGACCCCGAGGGCGGCCTGTGCTATCCCGAACGGAACGTGCGGGCGCAGGTGCGCGCGGCCGCCGAGGCGGGGGCGCGGGTCTACCCGGGCACGCGCGTGACCTCGATCGAGCTGGTCGACGGCGGCGTGCGCGTCGTGACGCCGACCGCCGTCTTCGAGGCCGGCCAGGCCGTGGTGACGGCCGGTGCCTGGAACGCGAAGCTCCTGCCCGGCCTTCCGCTGCGTCCGCGGCGCACCCCGCTGTACTGGTTCGCTCCCCGGATGGACGCGGCGCAGCCGTTCGACCTCGCGCACTTCCCGTCGTTCATCTACGAGCTGGCCGACGGGCGCAGCGTCTGGGGGCACGGCAGCGGCGACGGCTTCCACATCAAGATCGGGCTCGGCGACCACGGCCACGACGACACGGACCCGGACGAGCTCGACCGCTACATCCACCCGCGCGCCGACGTCGACCGGCTCGCGTCCGCGGTCGCGGCGGCGTTCCCGCAGGTGGATCCCGTCCCGGTGAAGGCCATCCCGTGCATGATCACCAACTCCCCGGACGAGCAGTTCCTCGTGGGCCGGCCGGGCGGCGACCCGCGCCTGGTCATGGCCGGCGGGGACAGCGGCCACGGGTTCAAGCACGCCGCCGGCATCGGCGAGCTGCTCGCCCAGATCGCCGTCGGGGAGCGGCCGTACGGCGACATCGGCTTCATGGACCCGGACCGTTTCGCGGCGTAGGCCGTGCGAATCCGCCGGTCTTGCGACCCAGGTCTGGAAAGTGGCGCCGAGCACCCCCTGACATGCGGAAAGATGCGCCCATGAGGTTCGAGTACTTCACCGTCCCTGACGACGAGACCGCAGCGCTGACCGTGGACGGCGGCGACATCGAGGCGAGCGTGGCATCGCACGTCGTCGACCCCGCCTCGGTGCTGGGTCAGCTGGAGCGACTGCTCGGTGGTCCGGTCGGGGACGACGGGCTGCGCAGCGCGCAGCTCGTCGCCGAGAGCCCGGACGGCGCCCGGCTGGTCATCCGGCTGTCCAACCACCTGGTCACGCTGTTCGGCATGGTGCGGCCGGCGACCCTGGACGACCTCGTCAGGCACTGGTCGCTGTCCCGGCGTTTCCGTCGCGCCGAACCGGAGGACCTGCGCGCCTTCGCCGCCGGCCTGAACGAGCTGTGCCAGGGCAGCGGCAGGCGCGTGTACTGCCGCGCGACGGCCGACGAGGCCGAGCTCACCGCGGCGATGGCACCGGCCGGCGCTGCGCCCGCGGGCGCGTCCGGGTCCGACGAGCCGCGGCCCCTGCCCCGGCGGCGCTGACCGCGCGGGGCTCCCCGTCACGCGGCCGGGACGTCGGGAAGGTCGAGCCGGCTCCGGTCGCCGTCGACGCCGTGGGCCAGCGCGCCGGCGACCTCGTCGTGCGGCACCCCGAGCCGGACCGCGCTCACCTCGTCGAGGCGCCGGTACTGCTCGGGGGTCAGGTCCAGGTCCGACGCGGCGAGGTAGCTCTCCAGGTGAGCGGGCGTGCGGGGGCCGACGATCGGGATCATCGTCGTCCGGGCACGGTCGCCCCGCCCGCGCAGCCAGGCGAGGGCCACCTGCACCGGCCCTGTGCCGGTCTCCTCGGCGACGGCGAGCACCGCGTCGAGCACGGCGTCGGCCCGTCCGCCGCCCGCGGTCGGCCCCGGGGCGCCGAGCCGGCCTGACTCGCCCCGCCGGTACTTGCCGGTGAGCAGACCGCCCGCCAGCGGGGAGTACAGGAGCACACCGAGGCCGTGCGCCTCCGCCATCGGGAACAGCTCACGCTCCGCCGACCGCTCGGCGAGGCTGTACTCGGTCTCGATGCCCACCACCAGCCGCCGGCCGGCCAGCTCGGAGCGCACGGCCGCGCCGGCGACCCGCCAGGCCGGGAACCCGGAGAACCCGCCGTAGCGGATCTTGCCCGCGCGCCTGAGGTCGTCGAGCCCCTCGAGGATCTCCGACGTCGGGGTGATCCCGTCGGAGAAGTGCGGCATGAACACGTCCACGTGGTCGGTCCCCAGCCGCGTGAGCGTCTGCTCCAGCGAGCGGACCATCGTCCGGCGGCTGTTGCCGGTCGTGCCGGGACGCACCGGCACCGCGCGGCTCCCGGTGTACTTGGCGATCAGCACGTAGTCGTCGCGGTCCCGGCCCAGCAGCGAGCCCAGGACGGTCTCGGCCTCGCCGTCGCGGTAGATGTTCGACACGTCGAAGGTCGTGCCACCCGCCCCGACGAACGCCTCGAAGATCGCCCGGGCGCCCTCCAGCCCGGTGGCGGTGGGCGACGATCCGAACCCGGCCGTGCCGAGCACGTGGTCCGACACGCGTAGCCCGTGGTGTCGGCCGAGGATCTTGTAGCGCACGAGCGTCTCCCTTGCTTCCGGCAACCCGCGGTACGATCGGCGACGCTAGCATAAAAAAACGAACGGTCATTCTCTTATGCCCCGAGTCAGCCAGGCCCACCTCGACACGCGCCGCCGGCAGATCCTCGACGCCGCGCGCGCCTGCTTCGCCACGCGAGGCTTCGCCCGCACCTCCATGACCGACCTGGTGGAGGCGTCCGGCCTGTCCACCGGTGCGATCTACCGGTACTTCCGGAGCAAGGACGAGATCGTCGCCGCCACCTGCGACGAGGCGGGCCAGGCTCTGCCGGACGAGCTGACGGCCGTGTCCGTGCGTCGGTTCCTGGACGACCTCCGCACGCTGGCGCGCGAGCGGGACCATGCCCGGCTCGTCGCCCAGATCTATGCCGAGGCCGCCGTCTCCCCACCTCTCGCCGCCGTCGTCCGGCGGCAGCTCGCGGAGCTGCGCGACGCCGTCGCCGATCGCCTCCCCGCGCGCCCGCGCGACGAGGCCGAGGCGACCGCGGAGGCGTTCGTGGCGCTCTGCCACGGGTACACCCAGCAGCTCGCCGTGCGCGGCGACGTCGATCCAGAGCCGTTCGCCCGGGCGTTGACAGCGCTCGTCCGCCCGTAGGGGGTTTTACCTACTGACAGGTTAGTAAGTGAATCGGTAGGGTGAGGTGCCGCCGCGACGACGCGGCGCCAGACCCTGCCGGAGGCCGCCATGTCGCGTTACAGGTCACGTGTTCGGAAGGTGGTCGGCGCGCTGGGCGCCGTCCTCCTCGCCGGTCTGCTGGGGGTGGTCGCGTCCCCGGGCGCGGTCGCCGCCTCGACCGGCACGATCGTCGGCGCGGGGAGCGGCAGGTGCCTCGACGTGACCGACGGGTCCACGGCCAACGGCAACCGGCCGCAGATCTGGGACTGCACGTCGGGCAACGCCAACCAGACCTGGACCTTCGCCGACGACGGCTCCGTGCGCGGGCGCGGCAAGTGCCTCGACGTGGCGAACGGTTCGACCGCGGACGGTGCCGTCGTGCACCTGTGGGACTGCTACTCCTCGCTCGCGAGCCAGCGGTGGACCCTGACGGCGGCCGGAGACCTGGTCAACCAGGCCGCGAACAAGTGTCTCGACGTCACGGGCGGGGCCACGGCCAACGGAGCCACGGTGCAGCTCTGGACCTGCACCGGCGCCGCCAACCAGAAGTGGCGGCACAACGGGAGCTCCGTGCCGCAGCCGAACCCCGACCCGGTCCTGCCGGACCCGGCCAACCCCGACCTCGGCCCGAACGTGGCCGTGTTCGACACCTCGATGTCCGACTCGGCGATCCAGGCGAAGCTGAACAGCGTCTTCGACGCGCAGGAGACCAACCAGTTCGGCCCGCAGCGCCAGGCCCTGCTGTTCTACCCGGGCTCCTACGACGTCGACGCGAACGTCGGCTTCTTCACGCAGGTCGCGGGCCTGGGCCTGGTGCCGGACGACGTGAACATCAACGGCCACGTGCACGTCGAGGCCGACTGGTGGCCCGACGGCTCGCAGAACGCCACGCAGAACTTCTGGCGCTCCGCCGAGGGCCTGTCCGTGACGCCCGCCGACGGCAACGACCGCTGGTCCGTCTCCCAGGCCGCGCCCTACCGGCGCATGCACCTGCGCGGCAACCTCGCCCTGTCCGACGGCGGCTGGTCGTCCGGGGGGTTCATCGCCGACTCGAAGGTCGACGGCCAGATCAACTCCGGTACCCAGCAGCAGTTCCTCACCCGGAACTCCGCCATGGGGAGCTGGACCGGGTCCAACTGGAACCAGGTGTTCGTGGGCAGCACGGGGGCGCCGTCGAACAGCTTCCCGAACCCGCCCTACACGACCATCGGGGCCACACCGAAGGTGGCCGAGAAGCCGTACCTCTACGTGGACGACAACGGTTCCTACCGCGTCTTCGTCCCGGCGGTCCGGTCCGGTTCGGTCGGCACCACGTGGGCGAACGGCGACCCGGCCGGCCGGTCCCTGCCGATCGGCGACTTCCACGTGGTGCGGCCCGGCGACTCCGCGGCCAGCATGAACACGGCCCTCGCCGCCGGCAAGCACCTGCTCGTCACGCCGGGCACCTACCCGATCGACCAGACGCTCCAGGTCAACCGCGCGGACACCGTGGTGCTCGGGCTGGGTCTCGCCACCTTCGTGCCCCAGGGCGGCATCGACGCCATGCGCGTGGCCGACGTCGACGGCGTGCGCCTGGCCGGCATCATGTTCGACGCCGGGACGGGCGGCTCGAACGTGCTGCTGCAGGTGGGCCCGGCGGGCTCGTCCGCGGACCACGCCGCCAACCCGACGGTGCTGTCCGACGTGTTCATCCGGGTCGGCGGCTCGATCGCCGGCAAGGCCGTGGTGAGCATGGAGGTCAACAGCGACGACGTGATCGGCGACCACGCCTGGATCTGGCGCGCCGACCACGGCAACGGCGGCACGGTGGGCTGGACCGTCAACACCGGCCGCAACGGCCTGATCGTGAACGGCGACGACGTCACGATGTACGGCCTGTTCGTGGAGCACTACCAGCAGTACCAGACCATCTGGAACGGCGAGCGCGGGCGCACGTACTTCTACCAGAACGAGATGCCGTACGACCCGCCGAACCAGGCCGCGTACATGAACGGCTCCACCGAGGGCTGGGCGGCGTACAAGGTGGGCGACGCCGTGACCGACCACCAGGCATGGGGGCTGGGCAGCTACGCGTTCTTCAACGTCAACCCGGCGGTGGCGAACGCGCGGGCCTTCGAGGTGCCGGTGCGCTCCGGCGTGCGGTTCCACAACATGGTGACGGTGTCGCTGGGCGGGGTGGGCACGATCCGCCGGGTCATCAACGACACGGGGGAGACGGTCAGCTCGGCGCGCCAGGTCACGTACCTGACGACGGGACCGTGACGGACTGATGTCCGTTCAGCAGGCTCCGGGCGACCGTCAACCCTCGAGCGACGGTCGCCCGGGGCCTGCTGAACGCGGGTCAGGAGGCCGAGGGCGTCAGCGCTGGGCCGCCGGGCGCACGATGATCTCGTTCACGTCCACGTCGGCCGGCTGGTCCAGGGCGAACGAGATCGCGCGGGCGATCGCGTCCGCCGGGATCAGGTTGCGGCGGAACGACTTCATGTAGGTCTGCGCGTCCGCGTCGGAGATGTGGTCGGCCAGCTCGCTCTCGACCGTGCCGGGTGTGATGGTGGTGGCCCGGATGCTCGGGTCGGACTCCATCCGCAGGCCCTCGGTGACGGCCCAGGCCGCGAACTTGGTGGCGGAGTACACGGCCGACGTCGGGTACACCTCGTGCGCGCCGATCGACGCGACAGTGACCACGTGGCCGCCGCCCTGCCGCCGGAAGTGCGGCAGCACCGCGGCGATGCCGTGCAGCAGGCCGCGCACGTTGACGTCGATCATGCGGTCCCACTCCTCCACGAGGAGCGCGTCGAGCCGGGACAGCGGCATGACGCCCGCGTTGTTCACGATGACGTCGATGCGGCCGTGCTCCTCGACCACGGCGTCGACGGCCGCGCGGACGGCGTCGGCGTCGGTCACGTCGAGGCGGACGGAGCTCGCCGTGCCGCCGTCCGCCCGGATGCGGTCGACGACCGCGCCGAGGCGGTCGGTGCGGCGAGCGGCGAGCACCACGCGGTGGCCCTCCGCGGCGAGCCGGAGCGCCGTGGCCTCGCCGATGCCGCTGCTGGCGCCGGTGACGAGGACGGTCTTGGGGGTACGGGGTTCTGTGCCGGTGTTCATGGCTCCAGGTTCCGGAGCCGGGGGCCGCCGTGGAAGGACGGCGTCTTCCTGGGTGCACCGCACCCTGGCTCCGCGCCGCCGGGCGGGTACGGTCGAGGCATGACCTCCTCCCCGTCCCCGCTCGGCGACTTCCTCCGTGGCCGGCGTGACCGGCTCACCCCGGAGGCGCTCGGACTGCCCGTCTACGGCCGCCGCCGCGTCGCGGGCCTGCGCCGGGAGGAGGTGGCGATGCTCACCGGCGTGAGCGTGGACTACTACGTGCGCCTGGAACAGGGCCGCGAGGTGAGCCCGTCGCCGCAGGTGCTCGACTCGCTCGGCGAGGTGCTGCGCCTGGACCACGAAGGCCGCCAGCACCTGTACCGCCTGGCCGGGCTCAGCCCCCGGCCGGAGCCCCCGGCGCCGGTCGAGGAGGCGGACGCGTCCCTGGTGGAGCTGATGCTCTCGTGGACCGGCAGCCCCGCGCTGCTGTTCGGGCGCGCGTTCGACGTGCTCGCGACCAACCCGCTCGGCGAGGCGCTGTTCGGCGGTTTCGCGTTCTCCCGGAACCTGACCCGTGCCACGTTCCTCGACCCCGCGGCGCGCACGTTCTACCCGGACTGGCACCGCGTCGCCGAGAACACGGTGGCCGGCCTCCGCCTGGCCGACGGGCTCACCCCGGGCCACCCGCGCATCCGGGAGGTCGTCGACGAGCTGCGGGTCAAGAGCCCGGACTTCGTGGCCATGTGGGACCAGCACGACGCGCGGGGCAAGCGGCTCACCGTCAAGCGGTTCCAGCACCCCGAGGTGGGGTACCTGGAGCTCGACGTGCACGCGTTCGAGGTGCGGGGCGCCACCGGGCAGGAGCTCGTGGTGTACCACGCGCGGCCGGGATCGGCGTCGGCCGAGGCGCTGTCGCTGCTGGGGTCCATCGCCGCGACCAGGGCGCTCGGCTGAGCGTGGTGCGTGTGGCCGAGCGCACGGGGCCGGCCGCCGCGGCGTCTGTCAGACTTGAGCCGTGACAGACCGGATCCCCACCGGAGTACCTACCCGGCCGGGTCCCCGGCCGCGCGTCGACATCCCGTACCCGCGCCTGTCCCCCGGGCTGCGCAGCTACTTCGCCACCGAGGGCGGCGGAGCGACGCTCCTGCTCGCCGCGTCGGCGATCGCGCTCGTGTGGGCCAACGTCGCGTTCGGCTCGTACCACGCGATGTGGGAGACGCCGGTCAACCTCACGGTCGGCACGTGGGAGCTGCACCTGACGCTGCACCACTGGGTCAACGACTTCCTCATGGCCGTGTTCTTCCTGGTGGTCGGCGTCGAGGTGAACCGCGAGCTCACGGTCGGCGAGCTGCGCAGCTTCCGTGCCGCGTCGGTGCCGCTGTTCGGCGCCATCGGCGGGCTGGCGGTCCCGATCGGCATGTACCTGCTGATCAACCCGTCCGGGCCCGACGCGTCCGGCTGGGGCCTGCCCATGTCCACGGACACGGCGTTCGTGATCGGCGTGCTCGCCCTGGTCGGCCCGCGCTGTCCCGACCAGCTCCGCATCTTCCTGCTGACCCTGGCGATCTTCGACGACATCGGCGCCATCGCCCTGCTCGGCATCTTCTACTCCGACGCGCTCATGGTGGGTGCGCTCGTGCTCGCGGCCGTGCTCACGGTCGTGCTGTTCGCCATGCGCTGGATCGGCATCTGGCAGATCGCGCCCTACCTGATCATCGGGGCGGTGCTCTGGGTGGTCGTGCTGGAGTCGGGCCTGCACCCGACGCTGGCGGGCGTCGTCGTGGGCCTCGCGGTGCCCACGGCCCGCCGCGGGCACGACGACGAGGCGCGCTGGTACTTCCGGATGTACGGCCGCGCCCTGATGGAGGAGCTCGATCCGGCGCGCTCCCGCCTGGCCGTCAGCGCGGCCCGGTCGGCCGTCCCGACGAGCGACCGGCTGCTGGACGCGCTGCACCCGCTGAGCTCCTACGTCGTGGTGCCGGTGTTCGGGCTCGCCAACGCGGGCGTCGTGCTGTCGGGGGAGTCGATCAGCGCCGCGCTGGACAGCCCGGTGACCCTCGGCGTGCTGGTCGGCCTCGTGCTCGGCAAGGGTCTCGGCGTCTTCGCCGGGGCGATGGTCGCGCTGGTCACGGGCCTGGGCAGCCTGCCCGGTCAGGTGCGCTACGGGCACCTCGCGGGTGGCGCGTTCCTGTGCGGCATCGGGTTCACCATCGCCCTGTTCGTCAGCGAGCTCGCCTTCGACGACGAGGCGCTGATCAACGAGGCCAAGGTGGGCATCCTCGTCGGCTCCCTGCTCGCGGGCGTCATCGGCACCGTGATCCTGCGGTACTTCGGCGACCGGCTGCCGCTGTGCTCGCCGCACGAGGCCCAGGGGCCGCCGCCGCTGCCGGACGGGGCGTGGCGCGCGCCGGTCTGACGCCCGCCACCCCCGTCGTGGTCACCGGCGCCAGCGGGACGTCCGCTTGCGCGTCAGTCCCATCGTGTCCCGCAGGTCGGTGACCGTGACGTCGCCCTTGTAGGGCTCGCCGTTGACGAACAGCGTGGGCGTGCCGTGCACCCCCGCGTCGATGCCGTCCTGGTAGTCGGTGCGCACGGCGTCGGAGAACCGCTGCGCGGCGTCGCCCACCAGGGCGTCGGTGTCGAGCCCGAGCTGCTCCCCGTAACGGACCAGCGACGCGTCGTCGAGGCTGTCCTGGTGCTTGAAGAGCAGGCCGGCCATGGGCCAGAACGCGCCCTGGTGCCCGGCGGCCTCGGCGGCCAGGGCCGCCGTCAGTGCGTACGGGTGCGGCTCGAACAGGGGGAAGTGCCGCCACACCAGGCGGACCTGGCCCTCTGAGCCGTTGATCAGCTCGTGCAGCACGGGCTTGGCCGCGCCGCAGTAGGGGCACTCGAAGTCACCGAACTCCACGATCGTGAACGGCGCCTCGGGGTTGCCGAAGGCCCAGCGGAACGCGAAGTCGGGATCGTGCACCCCGCTCGGCAGCGCGAGCGGGGTGGCTTCCCGCGTGCCGTCGGATTCGTCGGTCGTCATGGCGTCATTCTCCCATCGGGCCCGTCGTGGCGGCGTGTGCCGGGGCGCACGGCGGGGTCGGTCGTGGTCGTGGTCAGGCCCGCGCCGTCGCGACGTCGAGCAGCGTCTCCGCCGCCGCGCGCGCGTGACGCGCTGCCTCCGGCGTGCCCGCGATGGCGGCGGTGGTCTGCGCGCCCTCGGCGAGGATCGCGAGCTGCGGCGCGAGCTCGGGCGGTGCGCCGACGTCGGCCACGAGGCGGGCGACGTACTCCTGGAAGGTCCGCTTCTGCTCGCGGACGGCGGCGGTGACCGCCGGTGAGGAGGCGCCGAGCTCGCCGTGGGTGTTGATGAAGGCGCAGCCCCGGAAGTCGGGTTCACGGAACCAGGCGTCCAGGAAGTCGAAGATGGCCAGGATCCGTTCGCGGGCCGACGTCGCACGCGCGGAGGTCGAGGCGAGCCCGTCGTCCCAGATGGTCGTGCGGTGGCGGAGCACGGCCACGATCAGCTCGTCCTTCGAGGCGAAGAGCGAGTAGATCCGCTTGAGCGAGACGCCGGCCGCCGTCCGGACGGCGTCCATGCCCACCGCCTGTACGCCGCGCGCGTAGAAGAGCTCGTCCGCGGCCCGGACGACGGCCTCCCGGGCGGTCTTCTCGTCGATCATCGTGTGCTCACTCCGATTCACCCTCTCCGGTGCCCCGCACGACTTGCGCGGAGAACGTTCGTTCTCTACTGTAGCTGACATCGGCGGAGAACGACCGTTCTCCGCCCGGAACGAAGGATCGAGAGGGCTGGATCATGGGTTTCATCACGGTCGACACCGAGAACAGCACCACCACGGAGCTCTACTACGAGGACCACGGCACGGGCCAGCCGGTCGTGCTCATCCACGGCTACCCGCTGGACGGCAACAGCTGGGAGCGCCAGTCGCGTGAGCTGATCGCCGCCGGCTACCGGGTCATCACCTACGACCGCCGCGGCTTCGGCAAGTCGAGCAAGGTGGGCGCCGGCTACGACTACGACACCTTCGCCGCCGACCTGAACGCGGTGCTGACCACGCTCGACCTGCGCGACGTCATCCTGGTGGGCTTCTCGATGGGCACCGGCGAGCTCGCCCGCTACGTCAAGAACTACGGCCACGAGCGCGTCGCCAAGCTCGCGTTCCTGGCCTCGCTGGAGCCGTTCCTCGTCGCGGCCGACGACAACCCGACCGGCGTGCCGCAGTCCGTGTTCGACGGCATCGAGCAGGCCGCCCGCAGCGACCGCTTCGCCTGGTTCACGCAGTTCTACCAGGACTTCTACAACCTGGACGAGAACCTCGGCAGCCGGATCAGCCAGGAGGCCGTGACGGCCAGCTGGAACACGGCCACGGGCAGCGCCCCGGTCGCGGCGTACGCCGTGGTCTCGGCCTGGATCGAGGACTTCCGGGCCGACGTCGAGGCCGTGCGCGCCGCCGGCAAGCCGTCCCTGATCCTGCACGGGACCAAGGACAACATCCTGCCGATCGACGCCACCGCGCGCCCGTTCCACGCCGCCTTCCCCGAGGCCGAGTACGTCGAGGTCGAGGGTGCGCCCCACGGCCTGCTGTGGACGCACGCGGACGAGGTCAACAAGGCCCTGCTGGCCTTCGTCAAGGCCTGATTCCCGGCGCCTGACCTGGTACCCGGGCGTGCGTGCCCGCGCCGGTGACCCCGCGCGGTGACGGTCGGGAGAAGGTCAGGCAGTCGGTAGAAGGTCAGGTGGTCGGTACCTCGGGGTGCCGACCACCTGACCTCTTGCCGACCGCGCGGGCGGCACCGAGCGCGCCGGCGCCGCGCTGACCGCGCGGGCCGTGCAGCCGCCGCGAGGGGGTCAGCGGGGGAGGGGGCCCGTGTAGGTGGCCCGCGAGCGTTCCACGTCGGTCATGTGCGCGTCGCCCCACTCGCCGAGGGCGGCGAACACGGGCTGGAGGCTGCTGCCGAGCTCCGTGATCCGGTACTCCACGCGCGGCGGCACCTCCGCATAGATCCGGCGCTGCACGAGGCCGTCCCGTTCGAGCTGCCGCAGCCGCTGGGTCAGCACCTTGGGTGTCACGCCGATGCGCCGCTCCAGCTCGACGAAGCGCTGTGTCCCGTGGGCCTGCAGCACCCACAGGATGGGCGTGGTCCACCGGCTGAAGACCAGGTCGACCACGGGGGAGATGGGGCAGGCGGTGGCCGGGTCGTCGTCCGGCTGGGGGCACCACGCGCTGCTCGGTCCCGAGGTGGTGTCCGGCGGGGTGCTCGACATGGTGGGCTCCAATACTTTCCTGAGGGAACCTACTGTATCCGCGCTCGTAACGTCGGCGGCACCGCGGCCGCGAGGGCCGCACGGCCCCGGTCGGGGGCCGTCTCGTACGCACGGAGGAGCGCACATGATCGTCGTCACCGGAGCCACCGGAAACGTGGGCCGGCCCCTGGTCGCCGAGCTTGCCCGGCGGGGCCACGAGGTCACCGCCGTGTCCCGGGCGGGCACCGCCCCGCACGCCCAGGCCCGGGTCCGCGGCCTGAGCGCCGACCTGGCCGATCCCGGCGGCCTCCGCGCCGCCGTCACCGGCGCGAGCGCGATGTTCCTGCTGGTGCCGGGCTCGGGCGAGCACCTCGACACCGAACGGATCATCGGCACGGCCGCCGAGGCGGGCGTGCGCCGTCTGGTGCTGCTGTCGTCCCTGGGCGCGGCGACGCGCGCCGACTCCGTCTCGCACGGGCCGCTCGCCCGGCTGGAGAAGCTGGTGCGGGGCTCGGGCCTGGAGTGGACGGTGCTGCGGCCCGGTGACTTCGCCAGCAATGCCCTGGCCTGGGTGCCGTCCGTGCGGGCGGAGCGCACGGTGCACGCGCCGTTCGGCGACGTGGCGCTGCCCGCCGTGGACCCGCTCGACATCGCCGAGGTCGCGGCCGCCGCCCTGGTGGACGACGGCCACGCGGGCCGCACCTACGCGCTCACCGGTGCGGCCGCGGTCTCCCCGCGCGACCGCACGAGGGCGCTCGCCGAGGTGCTCGGCACGCCGCTCGTCTTCGCCGAGCAGACCCGGGAGCAGGCGCGTGCCGACATGCTCGCGTACATCCCGGAGCACGTCGTGGACGGCACGCTCGCGATCCTGGGGGAGCCGACGCCGCAGGAGCAGGCCGTCAGCCCCGACGTCGAGACCGTGCTGGGACGCCCGGCCCGGACCTTCGCGGACTGGGCGCGGCGGAACGCGGCGGCGTTCGCGGGGTGACGTCGCCGCCTGTCACGTCCGCCCCTGGCGGTCCGGGGCGGGCCGGTACCGGGTGACCGGATCGGTCCGCCCCGCGACCTGATCCGGACTCCCGACGGGGCCGCGGACCGGCTCAGACTGGGGACATGAACAGAGCCTTGATCGTCGTGGACGTCCAGGAGTCCTTCCGTGTCCGGCCTCAGTGGGCCGACACCCTCAACCCGGGGATCGCGGAGCCCGTCAACCGGCTGGTCGACCTCGCCCGCGCGGCCGGCGACCTGGTGGTCTGGGTGCTGCACACCGAACCCGGTTCGGGCACCCCGTTCGACCCCGAGAGCGGCCACGTGCGGCTGTTCGCGGAGCTGCACGAGCCGCGCGCCGGCGAACCGGTGCTGCGCAAGACCTCGCACAACGCCTTCACCACGACCAATCTGCAGCAGGTCCTCACCGCCCACGGCGTCGGCGAGCTGCGGGTGTGCGGCATCCGCGCCGAGCAGTGCGTGGAGACGACGACGCGGGTCGGCTCCGACCTCGGGTACGCCGTGACGTTCGTCAGCGACGCGACGAGCACCGACCCGCTGGGCCGGTTCAGCGCCGCCGACATCCTGGAGCGTACCGAGGCGGTGCTCCGCGACCGGTTCGCGCGCATCGCGACCGTCGCCGAGCTCGAGGCCGAGGACCGGGCCAGCGCCGGGGACGCGGCGGGAACCCGTGCCGAGGTGGCAGCATCGGCGGGGTGACCACCGTCCTGTTCGTGCTCCTGCCCGGGGTCCACCTGCTCGACCTGGCGGGTCCCGCCCAGGCGTTCTTCTCCGCGGGCGACTTCGGGCACCCGTACGACCTGCGGTACGTCGCGGGCACGGGCACGGGCGCGGGTGCGGGTGCGGACGCCGGGGCCGGCGCCGACCGCCCCGGTGTCCCCGCCGCCGTGGCACCGGTCCTCTCGGCGCAGGGCCTCCCGCTGCTCGCGGGGGCCGAGTGGCCGGCGCTCGGCGCGGACGACCTCGTCGTCGTGCCCGGGTGGCGCGTCGGGGACGACCGCCAGGCCTGGCCGCTCGTGAGCGACGCGGTCCGCGAACGGCTGGGTGCGCACCACGCGGCGGGCGGCACCGTCGCGAGCGTGTGCGCCGGCTCGGACGCGCTGGGCCAGGCGGGGCTGCTCGACGGCCGGCGCTGCACCACGCACCATGGGCTCCAGGACGAGCTCGCCGTGCGGTACCCCCGTGCGCACGTGGTGCGCGACGTGCTGTTCACCACGGACGACCGCGTCATCACCTCCGCCGGGATCGCCAGCGGCATCGACCTGTCGCTCCACCTGCTCGCGATGCGGCACGGTCCGGCCCTCGCCGCCCGCGTGGCCCGCGAGATGGTGGTGTACGCCCGCCGCAACGGCGCGGAGCCGCAGGCCAGCGCGATGCTGCGGCACCGGGCGCACCTCGACGACACGGTCCACACCGTGCAGAACCACATCGACACGCACTTCACGCACACCCTGCCGCTGGCCGACCTCGCAGCCCGTGCGGGTGTCGCGGAACGCACCCTGACCAGGCTGTTCACCCGGGCCGCGGGGCTGACGCCCCTGCGTTACCAGCAGCTGCTGCGGCTGGAGCGCGCCGAGCACCTGATCGGTCACGGCGCCACCGTCGAGTCCGCGGCGCACGCCGTCGGCTTCCAGGACCCGCGGATGCTGCGCCGGCTCCGGAGCGCCCGCTAGCGTCAGGCGCCCGCACCGCCGTCCACCTGCAGCACGGCGCCCGTCACGTACGACGCGCGGTCGCTGAGCAGCCACGCGGCGGCCTCGGCGATCTCCTCGGGCTGCGCCGCACGGCGCAGCGGGACCCCGGGCGCGAGCTGCTCCATCAGCCCGGGCGTGTACTCCTCCCAGGTGCGGATCATCTCCGTGAGCGTGCCGCCCGGGGAGACGGCGTTGACCCGGATGCCCTCGGGCCCGTACGTCACGGCTGCCGACTCGGTCAGGCTGTTCACGCCCCGCTTCATGGCCCCGTAGGCGGGCAGCACCGGGTTGGCCCGCAGGCTGCCGATGCTGGAGTTGTTGACGATCGCGCCGGTGCCCGCGGTGGCACGGATCGCGTTGATCTCGGCCACCATCGACAGCCACGGCCCGCGCAGGTTCACGGCGTAGACGCGGTCGAAGTCGGCCTCGGACACCTCGTCCAGCGGCTGCGGCGGGGTGAACGCCGCGGCGTTGTTGAACGCGACGTCCAGCCGCCCGTGCCGCTCCACGACCCGGTCGACGGCGGCCCGCACGCTGCCGGCGTCCGCCAGGTCGGCCACCGTGTGGTCGGCGGTGCCGCCTGCGGCCCGGACCTCCTCGGTCACCGCGGCGAGCTCGGACTCCGTGCGCGCCGCGAGGAACACTGCGGCGCCCTCCCGGGCGAACAGCCGGGCCGCGGCCGCGCCGAGGCCGCGCCCCGCGCCGGTGATGAAGGCGACCTTGCCCGCCAGGAGGCCGGCGCCGGTCGCAGGGGTGGTGTGGTGGGTTGTTGTGCTCATGCCGACGAGCCTGCGCCGTCCGCACCGACCACAGCCAGGCACCGCGGGTACCTGGCTACGGTCGCGGCGGGCGCCGATACTCAGGGGTATGCACAGAGCCCAGCTCGCGACGTTCCTGCGCGGCCGGCGCGAGCGGATCCGTCCCGCCGACGTCGGCCTGCCCGCCGGGCGCGGTCGCCGGACGCCCGGGCTGCGGCGGGAGGAGGTGGCGCAGCTCGCCTTCATCTCCACCGAGTACTACACCCGGCTGGAGCAGGCCCGCGGCCCGCACCCCTCGCGGGAGGTGGTGGGCGGCCTCGCCCGCGCGCTGCGCCTGTCCGACGCCGAACGCGACCACCTGCACCAGCTCGCCGGGCTCCCACCGGACCCGCCCCCGGGGCCGCCACGCACCGTGCGGCCGAGCGTCCAGCTCATGCTGGACCGGCTGCCGCAGTCCGCCGCGTTCGTGACCTCCGCCCTGCTGGAGGTGATCGCCTGGAACGGCCTCGCGGCGGCCCTCATGGAGGACTTCTCGGCGCTGTCCCGGCGGGACCGCAACCTGGCGCGCCATGCGTTCCTCGGCTCCGAGGACCGTGCGGACCGGCTGTACGGCGTGTCGGACGGCGACGAGTTCGCCCGCTCGGCCGCCGCCCGGCTGCGCCGTACCGCGGCCCGGTACCCGGACGACCCCGAGGTGGCGGAGCTGGTCGACGACCTGCTCACCGGCAGCCCGGAGTTCGCCGCGCTGTGGGCCGCGGGTGACGTGGACACCGCCCCCATGCTCCGCAAGACCTTCCAGCACCCCGTCGTGGGCCCGGTCACCGTGAACTGCGACGCGCTCGACCTCACCGACCAGGACCAGCACGTGGTGGTCTACACGGCCGACCCGGGGTCGCCGTCGGACGAGGCGCTGCGGCTGCTCGCGGTGATCGGCACCCAGCACATGAGCAGCGCGACCTGAGCGGGGCCGCCAGGCCCGGCCGGCGGCCCCGCTCAGGCGGTCAGGGCCGGCGGCTCGCCCGGTCCGCGAGCAGGCCGCCGACGGCGGGCACGAGCGCCAGCAGCCAGACCCGGTGCCGCCCGCGGGCCAGCGACGCCGCGGTGACCAGCACCGCGAGGTAGACCATGCCGTGCAGCGGTCCGACGGCGCTCGCGACACCCGGGTGGTGCACCGTGGCCAGGTTGCCGAGCAGCACCAGCACGGTGACGAGCTCCACCGCGCCGAGCACCCGCAGGGCCGCGCCGCCGGTCACAGCCCGGCCCCCGTCGTCGACCCGGGGCGGTAGACCATGAGCACCACCACGACCGCCCAGAGCAGGTTGAACACACCGGCGTGCATGGCGAGGCGGCGTACCGGGTCGCTCGCCGCGGAGGGCGACTTGTCCAGTGCCTCCAGCACACGCCGCTGCCCCGGCAGCACGAGCACGATCAGCACGGCGGCCGCCGCCGCGGTCAGCACCATGGACGTGATCAGCCACGCGTCGGACAGGACGCCCAGGCTCGCCCCCGTGGCATACCCGAGCACCGGTACGGCGACGCCGACCACCGCGTAGACCCGCGTGACACGGTGCAGGAGGCGGGCCGCGGCGGCGGCGCTCGCGTCGTCGGGTGCGGCCAGCGCGCGCCGGGCGGCACGCGGGAACATGCTCGCGGTGATCGCCACGGGTCCGACGGTGAGGATGGCGGCCAGGACGTGCAGGGAGAGAAGGAGCGCGGTCATGCCGCGCCCGCCAGGGTGGTTCGCATGCGGTCATCGTCCGCGTGCGGGCCCGGGAGCCGACAGTGGCCCGGCGGCCAACGACCTCCGGGATCTGGCCAGGGGCGGGCGCAGGTCGTTCAGGTCAGCAGGCCCACGACCACCGCGAGCACACCCAGGGCGGGGACCAGACCCTGCTTGAGCGCCGCACCCCGCTTGGCGGGGTCGGAGACCACGAGTACCACCGACGCCGCGACCATCGAGCCGGCACCCGCGAGCACGAGCGCCGTCCCCGCCGCCGTCGACCCGGCCGCCGTCAGGACGATGCCGACCACCGTGACGATCGCGAGGAACAGGTTGTAGTACCCCTGGTTCAGGGCGAGCTGCCTGGTCGCCTCGGCCTCCTCGGCCGTCGTGCCGAACGTCGCCCGGGTGCGCGGGTCGGTCCACGCGAACGACTCCAGGTAGAAGATGTAGACGTGCACGAGGGCCGCGACGGCCGCGAGCACGAGTCCGGCGATCAGCAAGGTTGTCCTCCGGGTTCGGGGGCCGGGCGCCGACGGCGGCCGGGTGGTCGGCAGTATCTCAGGGCTCCACCCGCTCGTCCTCGGGAATAGCCGGCGCGTCCCGATGGCTCCGTTGTACATGGAGTGGGAGATGACGGCGCTGAGGCGCGAGCGGCTGCCCGCCGGTGCGGTGCGATCCCGGCCGGGGGCCCTCTGGGCCGTCGTGCTGGCCGGCGCCGCGACGCTGGAGACCGCAGGAGCCCGCCACCAGGTCCGGGCCGGTGATGCCGTGCTCGTCGGCGCCCGCACCGCGCACCGCCTCACTGCCGACGACGAGACCGACCTGGTGCACGGCGACCTGCGGCAGGCCGTCCCCTCGGTGACGCTGCCCAGCCCGCTGGTCGTGCGCGGTTTCGACGAGCGGCAGCGCGGCGTCGTCGCGCTGGTGACCGCGTGCCCGCTGGACGCGATCTCCAGCCCCGCACCGTTCGCCGCGAGCTATGCCGGCCTAGTCGGCGCGGCGATGACGGCGCTGTGGCAGGCCGACGCGCACGCCGGGCCGGAGTGCGGCGGCGCGGACGGTGCTGCCGACATCCAGGTGGCCGACGTCGTGGCCGCGCTGGCGGCCGACCCCGGCGAGCCGTGGACCCTCGACCGGATGGCGGCGCTGGTGCACCTGTCGCGCTCCGCCCTGACCGAACGCTTCCGGCGAGCCACCGGGCACAGCCCGATGCGGATGCTGCGCGAGGTGCGCATGCACCGGGCCCGTACCCTCCTGGCCGAGGGCAGCCTGCCCGTCACGCGCGTGGCGTTCGAGGTGGGCTACGGCTCGGTGGCGGCGTTCAGCCGTGCGTTCGCGGCCGACCACGGTGTCTCGCCCCAGGCGTGGCGGGCCGGTCCGCAGTCGGCGGGCACCCCGCCGGCCGCGATCGCGATCCCCACGGGTCCCGGGCCCGTCGTGGCCGGTGCGCTGCCGCGGCCGGCGGACCGGGCCGGCCGGCCCTGGGTGCCGTCGGTCCCGTCAGCGGCGCGGCACCCGCAGGACCGCCCAGCCGAGGCCCGCCGCGACCGCCGCTCCCGCACCGACCAGCAGCAGCGACTGGACGCCGTGCCCGTCCAGTAGGGCGCCGCCGAGGGAAGAACCGGCGGTGATCGCCACCTGGAACGCGGTGACCTGCAGGGACATGGCCGACTCGGCACGTTCGGGCTCGACGCGGGTGACCCAGAGCTGCGTGATCACCGGCATCATGCTCATCGAGAGACCCCACAGCACCACCGCGACGGTCAGCACGGGCACCGACGTGGCGGCCGCGGTGAGCAGCAGGGACGCGGACAGCGCCACGGGCGCCAGGGCGGCCAGCGGCCGCAGCCACCGGGCGAGGAATCCCGCCAGCACCGTGCCGGCCACGCCGCCCAGCCCCCAGGCCAGCAGCATCCACGTGGTGGCGCCCGCGTCCACGCGCTCGATCGCGATGCGGATGTACGGGTACGCCGCGAAGTTGCCGAGCGCCACCAGCACCACGCAGGCGATGCCGGCCATCAGCCGCCCGTTGCGCACGGCCTCGCGCAGCATCCGCAGGCCCGCCCCCGGGTGGGGCGGGACGGACGGCAGGGTCAGGCCGAGCGCCACCGCGCCGAGCCCGGTGAGCACGGCCGAGCCGGCGAAGGTGGCCCGCCAGCCGACGGCGTCGCCCACCACCGAGGCGAGCGGGACGCCCACGACCGTCGCGATGCTGGTCCCGAACGCCAGCGCGGAGGACACCACGTGGTCCTTGCCGGGCACGGCGTGCGTGCCGGCACCGAACGCGAACGACCAGTACCCCGCGAGCGCGACGCCGAGCAGCAGCCGGCCCGCCAGCAGCACCGCGAAGCTCGGCGCGAGGGCCACGGCGACGTTCGACAGGGCCGCGGCCACCAGCAGCGACACGAGCACCGTGCGCCGGTCCGTGCGTGGCAGGAGCACCGCGATGCTCGGTGCCGTGAAGGCTCCGGCGATCGCCGTCGCCGCGACGGCGAGCCCCGCGCGTCCCTCGCTCACGCCGACGTCGGCGGCGAGGGCGGGCAGCACGCTCGCGGGCAGGAACTCGCTGAGGACCACCATCGCGATGCCGAACGACAGGGCGGCGACGGGGGTCCAGGTCGGGAGGCCGGGACGGGTGCCGGGGCGGCCGGGGGCGGTCGCCGTGCCCGGGGTGCCGGACGGCGACGGGGTGCGCACAGAGGTGCTCGACGTGGGCATGGACCCAGCCTGCGTGCCGCACGCGTCCGGTGGTTGATCGCGCGACGGGGCCGTTTGATCGCCCGGCCGCTACCGGCGAGGAGGCCCGTCGTGCCCGGCAGGGTCCGTCTGTGCCGGGCGCCCCGCACGGTCCTGGCGCCATGCCCGGATGCCCGCCACGACCGACGCCGCGATCACCACACCCGCCACCACGTACGCGACGGGGCGCACGGACGGGTCGGACGCCGCGAAGTAGCCGAGCACCGTGATGAGCACCCCCCAGCTCAGTGCGCCGAACACGTTCGCCGTGAGGAACCGCAGGTACGGCATCCCCGCGATGCCCGCGATGACCGGCACGAACACCCGCGCCCACGGCATGTAGCGCCCGATCACCACCGACCACCAGCCGAACAGCTCGTAGAACCGCTCCGTGCGCACCACGGTGGCCTGCACCCAGCGGCCCTTGCGCGAGGCGAGGTACGGCCGCCCGTACCGGCGCCCCAGCAGGAACGCGACCTGGTCGCCCGCCACGGCGGCGACGCCCACGCCGACCGCGAGCACCCAGATGTCGATCCGCTCGGTGGACCCCGCGACGATGCCCGCGCCGAACAGCAGGCCGTCGCCGGTGAGGAACGGGATGAACACGCCCACGAAGAACGCGGTCCCGACGAAGACCAGACCCCAGACCACCAGGTAGAACGCGAGCGGCCCGAGCACGTCGAGCCAGCCGGCGACGTCGTCCGACACCGCGGTCCTGATCATCTCGGGTGGCCTCCGGTCGGCTGGGGAGCGGGTTGGTTAGGACAGCCTAATCCGTGCCCGGCCCGGCTCCGGTCACGCGCCCGGCCGGTCCACCACCCGTGACATCACCAGGGCCGTGCGGGTCTTGACCACGTGGGTGACGGTGCGGATGCGTTCCACGGTGCGCTCGATCTCCTCCATGCTGGTGGCCATGACGTGCACCATGGCGTCGGCGTCGCCGGTCACGGTGGAGACGCGCACCACCTCCGGGATGGGGGCGAAGTCGCGCTCCAGCACCTTGGGGGACACGATGCCGGAGCAGAAGATCTCGACGTAGCCCTCCAGGATCCAGCCCATCGCCTGCGGGTCCACGCGCACGGTGAAGCCCGCGATCTCCCCGCGGGCCATCATGAGGTCGACCCGCCGCTTGACCGCGGGGGCCGACAGGCCCACGGCGTTGCCCACCTCCTGGTACGTCGCGCGACCGTCCCTCAGCAGCTCCGAGACGATTGCCCGGTTCACGGCATCCATGAACGAATCGTTCAATGAGCCGTGTGATTTTGCAAGATTCAGCGGCTGAGAACGCAACGAATGCTCGCCTGTTGTGAACCGCTCGGGCCGTAGCCTCGC
Organism: Promicromonospora sp. NPDC050880; assembly: GCF_044456525.1. Taxonomy (NCBI): domain Bacteria; kingdom Bacillati; phylum Actinomycetota; class Actinomycetes; order Micrococcales; family Promicromonosporaceae; genus Promicromonospora; species Promicromonospora sp. NPDC050880. The sequence continues at coordinate 120,415 of NZ_JBITFV010000007.1, read as the reverse complement.
GCCATGACGCAGACCACCGCGCAGCGGACCGCCACGCCGCGGCACTACCTCATGTGCCCGCCCACGTACTTCGACGTCGTCTACGCCATCAACCCGTGGATGGACCCGTCCTCGCCCGTCGACACGGCCAAGGCCCTCGCCCAGTGGGAGGCCCTGCGCGACGCCTACGTGGCGCGCGGCCACAAGGTCGACGTCATCGAGCCCGAGCCGGGCCTGCCCGACATGGTGTACGCGGCCAACGGCGGCATCGTCGTCGGCGGACGGGCGCTCGCCGCCCGGTTCACCTACCCGGAGCGCGCGGCCGAGGGCCCCGCGTACGACCGCTGGTTCGGCACGCCGGCCGCCGAGGGCTACCGCCGGCTCGGCGAGGCGAACGAGGTCATGGAGGGTGAGGGCGACCTGCTGCTCATCGGCAAGCTGCTGCTCGCCGGCACCGGCTTCCGCACCACGCCCGCCGGCCACGCCGAGGTGGCCGAGCGCCTGGAGCTCGCCGAGCAGGGCATCGAGCTGGTCCCGCTCGAGCTGGTCGACCCGCGCTACTACCACCTCGACACCGCCCTCTCCGTGCTCGACGACGGCACCGTCTCCGGCGAGGTCGTCGTCGCCTACCACCCCGAGGCCTTCAGCCCCGCCGCGCAGGAGACCCTGCGTGAGCGGTTCCCCGACGCGATCCTGGTCGGCGCCGAGGACGCCGCCGTGCTGGGCCTGAACGTCGTCTCCGACGGGCTGCACGTCTTCCTCAGCGACCGCGCCGGTGCCTACGCCGACGCGCTCAAGGAGCGCGGCTTCGTGCCCGTCGGCATCGACCTGTCCGAGATCTTCAAGGGCGGCGGTTCCGTCAAGTGCTGCACGCTCGAGCTGCGCCCCGAGACCACCACGCCGTCGGCCGTGCCCGCGCTGACCGGCACGGCGCTGGCCAGCGCCGTCGTCGCGAGCGCGGTGCTCGCCGACGCAGCCGCCACGACCGCTGCCCCCGCCGCCCCCGAGGAGACCCGATGACCACCGTCCCGTACCTCGACGTCGCCGCCACCGCCCGCTGGGTGGCGCGCCGCGGCCCCGAGGCTGCCATCGCCGCGCTGACCGACGCCCTGGACCGCGACTTCGCGCGCTGGCCCGAGCTCGACAAGCGCCCCCGCATCGCGTCGCACTCGCCGGAGGGCGTCATCGAGCTGATGCCGACGTCGGACGCCGAGACCTACGGCTTCAAGCTGGTCAACGGCCACCCGCTCAACCCGGCCAACGGCTTCCAGACGGTCACCGCGATCGGCATGCTGGCCGACGTCGGCAACGGCTACCCGACGTTCCTCGCCGAGATGACGCTGCTCACGGCCCTGCGCACGGCGGCGACGTCGGCCCTGGCCGCGCGCTACCTGGCCCCCGCGAACTCGCGCACGCTGGCCCTGATCGGCTGCGGCTCGCAGGCCGAGTTCCAGGCCCTCGGCATGCGCGCCGAGCTCGGCATCGAGACGCTGCGCGTCTTCGACGTCGACCCCGACGCGATGGAGAAGCTGGCGAAGCACGCCAAGGCGCTCGGCTTCGACGTCGTCCTGGCCGACGACGCCGCGGACGCGGTGCGCGGCGCCGACGTCATCACCACCTGCACCGCCGACAAGCAGAACGCGACCGTGCTGCACGACGCCGACGTGTCCGGCGGCGTGTTCATCAACGCGATCGGCGGCGACTGCCCCGGCAAGACCGAGCTGGACCCGGCGATCGTGGCCCGCGCCAGCGTGTTCGTGGAGCTGCCGGAGCAGACCCGCATCGAGGGCGAGATCCAGCGCCAGGCCGCGGACTTCCCGGTGACCGAGCTGTGGCAGGTCGTCACGGGGGCCGAGCAGGGCCGCCGGAGCCAGGACGAGCTGATCGTGTGGGACTCCGTCGGGTTCGCCGTGGAGGACTGGACCACGCTGAAGTTCGTGCTGGCGGACGTGACGGCGAACGCGCCGGAGCTTCTCGGCCACCTCGACCTGATCGCCGAGCCGTCGGACCCGAAGGACCTGTTCTCCCTGGTCGCCGAGGCCTGACCCGGGCACGCCACGGGACCGGGCACGCGACCCGACCGGGCACGCCACGGGATCGGGCACGCGACCCGGCTGGGCACGCCACCGAACTGGGTGCGCCCCGCGGACGTGGCGGGCGCCCGCGTGCCGCTCCGGCCCGGCGGCGCCCGGCGTGTCGTCGCCGGGCGTGTCGCTCCGGGAGAGTGTGGTGCGCGGGGGTGTGTTGCGGTGCGTAGACGTTGTCTACCCACCGCAACACACCCCCGCGCACGTAGGCGCGCCCGGCGCGACACGCGCGGCGACACGCCCAGGGCGGCCGGCCGGAGCCTGCCGGACGGAGCCTGCCGGACGGAGCCTCGCCGGTTGAGCCTGGCAGGCGCCGTTCAGAGGAGCTCGGCGCGGAGCTTCGGCTCGGTGTCGAACGCGTGGAAGGGGTGGGTCGGTACCGTCAGGCGGTGGTGGCCCAGGCGGAGCAGGTCCTGGTCGACGCCGCCCGGGGTGAGCATGAGCATCCAGTCGGCCGCCATGTCGTACAGCTCGGGCTCCAGGTAGCCGATCTTCACCACGACGACGTCGGTGCCGCGCGGGTCCAGGCCGATCGCCGTGAAGTCGCGCTCCAGGTGGTACGGCTTGCGGCGCTCGGTGAGGATCACGCGCAGCCCGCCCACGCGGACGACGGCGACGATGCCCGCGTCGGGGTCGCCCTCGCTCACGTGTTCCACGACCCCGCGCAGGCGGACGGGGCCGTGCGGCCCGTCGTCGACGCGGGCGCCGGCTTCGACGTCGACCGATGTGCGCGGCCCGTGTGCCGCCCAGGCCGCCGCGACGGCGCGTGCGGCCTCGGCGTCGGGCAGGGAGGCGTAGATCGCGGTGCGGCCGCCCTCCTCGACCGGGCGTGCGAAGGCCGGCTCCGCCAGCAGGCGCGCGAGCGTCCAGGTGACGTCGCCGGCGCCGCCCGCCGTGGGGTTGTCGCCCGAGTCGGACAGGAAGTACGGCCGGGCCTCGCTCGCCAGGGCCGTCGCGACGCACTCCTCGTAGGGGGCGGCCGGCGCGACGAACGCGAAGTCGTCGCGCGCGTCCCAGTACCGCCGGGCGAGCTGCTCGGCCTCGCGCACGATCACCTCCTCGTCGTCGCCGGTCACGACGACGGCGGCCCGGCAGCTCGGCTCGTCCGCCCACGCGTACCCGACCCAGAGCGCCGCGTCGACGACGCCGGGGAGATCGGCCGCGCGGGCGACGTCGGCGTAGATCGATGCCGCCGGCTCGATGCGGGTGCTGGTCTTCTCGCCCGGCAGCAGCACGGGGACCTGCAGCCACGCCTTCTTCGGGGCGCCGCCCGACTCCAGCCGGGCGAGCAGGTTCGCGGCCGCGCGCTCCCGCGTCTCCCAGGCGTCCTCGTGCGGGGCCATCCGGTAGCAGGTGATCAGGTCGCTCACCTGCGCCAGCTCGCGCGGCACGTTGCCGTGCAGGTCCATCGTGGTGCTGATCAGCGTCCCGGGGCCGACGGCGGCGCGCACCGCCGCGGCCAGGTCCGCCTCGGCGTCGTCCCGCCCCACCACGGTCATGGCGCCGTGGATGTCCAGCAGCAGGCCGTCGTACGGGCCGTGCTCGTCCTGCTGCGCGCGCAGGGTCGCCACGATCTCGTCGCGCACCGACTCGTACACCTCGGCCGGCACGGCGCCGCCGGGCAACGACCGGGCATGCAGCACGCCGGTCCAGTCCGCGGCGTCGCGCAGCGGGGCGCCGTCGGCGAGGAACGGGTAGTGCGCCACGAGCTCCGCGCCGCGGCGGAGCGTGAAGGCCTCCCACCCGGAGCGGTGCGGGGAGAACGTGCTGGACTCGATCGACATGCCGGCGATCGCGACCCGCGGGCGGGTGGTGGTCATCGTGGTCCTTCCGACGCTGTGGAGGGGGCAGGGGACTGCGGGGCGGCCAGGGCGTGCGGGACGAGGGCGTCCTCCAGCAGGCGGCCCACGCCCACGAGGTTCGCGTCGGCCCCCAGACCGGACGGCGCGATCACGAGGTCGCGGGTCATCAGCGGGTGGGCACCCTCGTAGATCTGGCTCCGGATCGCCGAGACGAACGGCTCCAGCGTCGACAGCGCGCCGCCCAGGTACACGGCGCCGGGGTTGAAGAAGTTGACGACCGTGCACAGCGCCGCGCCCAGGTGGCGGCCGGCGGTCCTGGTCAGGGTGGTCGCCACGGGGTCGGCGTCGCGCACGAGGGCGAGCACGTCGGCGGTCGCCGCGACGTCGTACCCCTGCTCGCGCAGCAGCCGCACCAGGGCCGCGCCCGAGGCCACGGTCTCCAGGCAGCCCCGGTTGCCGCAGGTGCACGGGGTGTCGCCGCCGGCGGGGATCCGCGTGTGCGTGATGTCGCCCGCCGCGCCGCCCGCGCCGCGGTACAGCCGGTCGTCGACGAGGATGCCGGCGCCGATCGCCGTGCCCGCCTTGACCGACACCGAGTGCCGGGTGCGCCGGGCGTGCCCGAAGTGCTCGCCCACGGCCATCGCGTTCGCGTCGTTCTCGACCACGGCGGGCACGCCCAGGGCGTCCTCCAGCCAGGAGCCGACGTCGAACCCTGACCACCCGGGCATGCGCGACGGGCTGTCGAGAGCCCGCCGCGTGACGTCGACGGGGCCGGGCAGGGAGATGCCGACGCCGAGCAGGTGGCCGGGGTCGGTGCGGTCGACGGACGAGTCGCCGGGTGCGGCGACCGTGCCGGCCAGCCCCCGCAGGGCGGCCGTGACCTGCGTGAGGACCTGCTCGGGTCCGTCCGCGATCGCCAGGGCGACCTCCGTCGTCGTGACCAGCTCGCCGCCGTGCCGGAGGATGCCGAGCCGGGCGTGCGCGCCGCCGACGTCGACCACGCCGAGGTGGCCCGTGCTGCCCGGGACCCGGAGGGAACGGGGACGCCGTCCGCCGCTGGACGCGCCCTCGCCCGTCTCCTCCAGCGTGCCCGCGGCGAGCATCGCCTGGACGCGCTGGGACACGGTGGAGGCAGCGATGCCGAGCGACTCGGCGATCTCCTTGCGCGACCGGGCACGGCCGCTCGACACGAGCACGACGATCTCCCGTTCGAGCCGCGGGGCGGCGACTCGGGGACGCGTGGGCTGGGGCACGGGCCTCCTCCAGGACTTCTTGCACGGACGGGACTTCTCGCGCGGAGTTGCTTCACATGTGGAGCAAGTGACGGAGAGAGTCTGCACCACGCCCCAGGCCGGATTCCGCACCGCGGGCTTTGTGCGGTCCCGAATTAACAGACTTGTTACGGATATCGGATAGATCCAGGAAACTTCATCCGTCTACGGTGCTCGATTATTCGGCTGCCGAAGAAAGTCCCTCCGGGATCGGTGGCCCCGCAGACCAAGGAGACCCAGATGCGCACCACGCAGGCCGGACGGGCCGCACGGCTGGCCGTCGGCGCGGCCGCCGCCGTCGCCCTCCTCGCCGGATGCTCGACGTCCTCCGGTGCGGACGAATCAGCCGCCCGCACCGACGTGAACTACGCCCTGCCCGCCAACGCGACCCCCAACTGGATCGTCCCGCTGGGGATCGCGGGCAAGCTCGCGACCCACAACTCCGCCATCACGCGCACCCTCTGGGAGCCGCTCGTCGCCTACGACGGCTCGGAGGGCGAGGTGGGGCGCGTGGCGCAGGCCGATCTCGCCGACGAGATCACCTTCTCCGACGACGGCCGCACCGCGACCATCACCCTCGACGAGGGCCGCACCTGGAACGACGGCGAACCCGTCACCTCCGCCGACGTGAAGTTCTGGTTCGACCTGGTCAAGGCCAACACGGACGTCTGGGCCAGCTACTCCGAGGGCCGCATGCCCGACAACGTGACCGAGGTGGCCACCCCCGACGAGACGACCGTCGTGCTGACCTTCGACAAGGTCTACAACCCGGAGTGGCTGCAGGCCTCGCAGCTCACGCTCGTCGTGCCGCTGCCCGCCCACGCCTGGGCCAAGGCCGCCGACGACGAGGAGCCGGACCCGGCGCTCGCCGAGACGAAGGAGGGTGCCGAGGCGATCTTCGACTACCTCGTCACGCAGGGCGAGGACCTGGGCACCTACGAGACGAACCCGCTGTGGCAGACCATCAACGGGCCCTACTCGCTGACCGGGTTCACCGACGCGGGCCAGGTCGAGCTCACGAGGAACGAGAAGTACGACGGCGACGACGCCGCCTCGATCGACACCGTCAACCTGCTGCCGTACACCTCCACCGACGCCGAGGTGAACGCCGTCCGCTCCGGCGCCGTCGACTACGGGTACATCCCGACCACGGGCCTGGACGCGCCGGAGCAGTACGAGTCGCTCGGGTACGCCGTCGAGCCGTGGGCCGGCTGGTCCATCACCTACCTGCCGTACAACTTCAACCACCCCGAGCTGGGCCCGGTCTACCGCCAGCTCTACGTGCGCCAGGCGCTCCAGCACCTCGTGGACCAGGAGCAGATCTCCGACGTCATCTGGAAGGGTGCCGCGCTGCCCGGCTACGGTCCGGTGCCGCAGAACCCCGAGAGCGACTTCCTGTCCGACGAGCAGAAGGCCAACCCGTACCCGTTCGACCCCGAGGCCGCGGCCGCTCTGCTGGCCGACCACGGTTGGACCGCCGGGTCCGACGGCGTGCTGGAGTGCACCCGTCCGGGCGACGGCGACGACGAGTGCGGCACGGACGTCGAGGAGGGCCAGAAGCTGGCCATCACGATCCTCACGCAGAGCGGCTCGGCCGAGACCGACAACATGTTCGCCGAGATCAAGTCGACCTTCGAGCAGGCCGGCGTCGGCGTGACCATCGAGAGCGCGCCGCTGAACACGGTGCTCTCCTCGATCGCCCCCTGCACCGCCGACCAGCCCGACTGCGACTGGGAGCTGCCGTTCTTCGGCACCGCCGGGAGCTGGTACTTCGGTGGCTACCCGAGCGGCGAGCGCGTGTTCGGCACGGGTGCGGCGTCGAACTTCGGCTCGTACTCCGACGAGGAGCTCGACACCCTCATGCACGACTCCACCGAGAGCACCGACCCCTCGGTCATGCAGGAGTACTCGAAGTTCGGCGCCGAGAACCTTCCGGTCATGTGGCTGCCCAACCCCGTCTACCAGGTCTCGGTGATCAAGGAGGGGCTGGAGGGCACCACGCAGGACCCGCTCGCCAGCTTCCACCCGCAGCGCTGGAGCTGGGCCGGCTGACATGACGACAGCCATCCCCGCCCAGAGCGGGGCCGAGGTCGCCGTCGTGCCGCCCACCCGGGCGGCGCGCGGCGGCTTCGGCCGCTTCCTGATCCGGCGCGTGCTCCAGGCCCTCGTCGTGATCCTCGTGGTCAGCGTCATCGTGTTCGCACTGCTGCACGCGCTGCCGGGCGGACCCGCCCGCGGCGTGCTCGGGCAGCAGGCCACGCCCGAGCAGATCGCCGCCTTCGAGGCCGCCAACGGCCTGGACCAGCCCGTGGTGCTCCAGTACCTGTCGTTCCTCGGGCGCTCGCTGACGGGCGACCTCGGGGAGTCCTACCTGCTCAACCAGTCGGTGGCCGACGCGATCGCGCTGCGGCTGCCCAAGACGCTGCTGCTCACCGGGCTCTCGCTCGTGGTCGCGGTGCTGATCGCCGTGCCGGCCGGCGTCTACCAGGCCGTGCGCCGCAACCGCGCCGTCGACTACTGGCTCTCGACGCTCGCGATCGTCGCCTACTCGACACCCACCTTCTTCCTGGGCATGCTCCTGATCCTGCTGCTCAGCCAGACCGCCGGGCTGTTCCCGGCGGCGGCGCCGCAGGGCACAGGGGTCGCCGAGGTGCTGGCACAGCCGGCCGCGCTGGTGCTGCCGGTGCTCACGGGCGCCGTGCCGATCGTGGCCACGTTCAGCCGGTACATGCGCTCCGCGACGCTGGACAACCTGGGCGAGGACTACGTGCGCACCGCCCGCGCCAAGGGCACCGTCTACCGCCGCGTGGTGCTGCGGCACGTGCTGCGCAACTCGCTCACCCCGGTGGTCGCGATGCTGGGCTACTACCTGCCCGTCATGTTCGGCGGGGCGCTCGTGGTCGAGCAGCTCTTCAACTACCCGGGCATGGGCCTGCTGTTCTGGAGCGCCGCGCAGAGCAGCGACTTCCCGGTGCTGCTGGGCTGCGTGCTGGTCATCTCGGTGGCCACCGTCGTGGGCTCCCTGCTGGCCGACCTGGTCCAGGCCCTCCTGGACCCGCGCACCCGGGGAGGACTGCGATGACCGCGCTGCGCAGGTTCGCCCGCAACCGGCTGGCCGTGGTGGGCGCCGTCGCGCTCGCCGTGCTGGTGCTGTTCGTGCTGGTCGGCCCGCTCGTGTACCCCACCGAGCAGGTCGCGACCGACCTCGGCGCCGCCAACCTGCCGCCCGGCGCCGACGGGCACCCGCTGGGCACCGACGCGCTCGGCTACGACAACCTGGGCCGGCTCATGGTCGCCGGGCGGGTGTCGCTGCTGGTCGGCGTGCTGGCCGGGGCGCTCGCGACGGTGGTGGGCACCCTGTGGGGCGCCGTGGCCGGCTACGTGGGCGGCGTCGTGGACGCCGTCATGATGCGGGTGGTCGACGCCGGCATCGCGATCCCGGCGATCTTCCTGCTGCTGGTGCTCTCCACCATCGTGCGGCCGACGGTCGGCATGATGATCGTCGTGCTCGGCCTGGTGTCCTGGCTGGTCCCGGCCCGGCTGATCCGCGCAGAGGCCCTGTCGGTCCGCACCCGCGACTACGTGGTGGCGGCCCGCGCGATGGGTGCCTCCCACGGTCGCACCGTGCTGACGCACGTCATCCCCAACACCGTGGGCACCGTGGTGGTGAACGCGACCTTCCAGGTGGCCGACGCCATCCTGCTCGTGGCCTACATCAGCTTCCTGGGGATGGGCGTGCAGCCGCCCACCACGGACTGGGGCGCGATGCTCAACGACGGCATCAACTACATCTACCAGGGCGCCTGGTGGCTCATCCTGCCGCCCGGCCTCGCGATCGTGGTCGTGGTGTGCGCCCTGAACTTCGTGGGCGACGGGCTGCGCGACGTCGTGGACGTGAAGGGGAGGGCGGCATGAGCGAGGTCGTACTGCGCATCCGGGACCTGGACGTCACGTTCACCACCGACTCCGGGGAGGTGCCCGCCGTGCGGGGCATCGACCTGGAGGTGGCGCGGGGCCGGGTGGTCGCGCTGGTGGGCGAGTCCGGCTCGGGCAAGAGCGTCACGTCGCTGTCCGTCCTGGGCCTGCTGCCCGGCACGGCCCGCGTCGCGGGCTCGGTCGAGCTGGCCGACGACGACGGTCTCCGCGACGTGGTGACCACACCCGAGGAGCAGCTGGTGGACCTGCGCGGTCGCGTGGCGTCCATGGTGTTCCAGGAGCCGATGACGGCGCTCAACCCGACCATGACCCTCGGCGACCAGATCGCGGAGGCGGTGCTGAACCACGAGCCGGTGTCCCGGGCCGCCGCCCGCGAGCGCGCCGTCGAGCTGCTGCGTTCCGTGGGCATCCCCGAGGCGGAGCGGCGGGCGCGGCAGTACCCGCACGAGCTCTCGGGCGGGCAGCGGCAGCGGGTGGTCATCGCGATCGCGCTGGCCTGCGAGCCGCGTCTCATCGTCGCGGACGAGCCGACGACGGCGCTCGACGTCACCGTGCAGGCCGGGATCCTCGACCTGCTGCGCTCGCTCGTGGCGGAGCGGGGGACCGCGTTGCTGCTGGTCACGCACAACATGGGCGTGGTCGCCGACCTCGCGGACGAGGTGGCCGTGATGCGCGCCGGACGGATCGTGGAGCACGGGCCGGTGGAGCAGGTGCTCCTCGCACCGGAGCACGAGTACACGCGCACGCTGCTCGACGCGGTGCCGGCGGTGCCGCCGGCCGGGCGGGTCGTGGAGCGGGGTACGGAGCGCGCCGAGGGGCGGGTGGCCGGTGTCGGCTCCGGTCCGGGTGACGGTCCTGGTACGACGGACGATGCACGTCCCGGGGTCGGTGCCGCGGTATCTGCCGGCTCTGGATCTGCCGGCGAGGCGGGCTCCGTCGACGAGCGGGAGGTCGTGCTGGACCTGCGCGGCGTCAGCCTCGACTACCGGGTGGCGGGCCGGCACGTGCGCGCCGTCGAGCGGCTGGACCTGACGGTGCACGCGGGCGAGATGCTGGGTCTGGTCGGCGAGTCCGGCTCGGGCAAGTCGACGGCGGGGCGCGCGTGCCTCGGCCTGCTGTCTCCGTCCGAGGGCGAGGTGCTGCTGCTCGGCGCGTCCGTGGGCCGTGCCCGGGGCCGCGCGCGGCGGCGTCTGCTGGCCGACGTCGGCGTCGTGTTCCAGGACCCGGGCGCCTCGCTGGACCCGCGCCGGCTCGTGGGTGAGTCGATCGCGGAACCGCTGGTCATCCACGGCCGCGACGGGCGGCGGCCGTCCGCCGCCGAACGTCGCGCGCGGGTCCGCGAGCTGCTCGACGCCGTGCGCCTCCCCGCCGGGGCCGAGCGCCGCTACCCGCACGAGTTCTCCGGCGGGCAGCGGCAGCGCATCGGCCTGGCCCGGGCGCTGGCGTTGCGACCCCGCCTCCTGGTGGCCGACGAGCCCACGAGCGCCCTCGACGTGTCCGTGCAGGCCGAGGTGCTGGGCCTGCTGCGCGACCTGCACGCGGAGCTGGGCTTCGGCTGCCTGTTCATCAGCCACGACCTCGGCGTCGTGCACGAGCTGACCGACCGCGTGGCCGTGCTGCGCGGCGGGCGCCTGGTGGAGAGCGGCCCCACGGCGGAGGTGTTCGCCGCACCGCGCGACGTGTACACCGCCGAGCTGCTGGCCTCGGTGCCGACCCCGGACCCGACGGCGCAGCGCGAGCGGCGCGAGGCCCGGCTGCGGCTCGGTGTCGGGTGACGGGCGCACCGACCGCCGGCGTCGACATCGGCGGCACCAAGATCCGCGCCGCCGTGGTCACACCGGGTGGTGAGGTGCTCGCCTCGGCGACCGCGCCGACGCCGTCGGGCGGTGCGGCGATGCTCGACGTCTCGGCGGACCTGGTGGCGCGTGCCGCGGCGTCGGCCGGGGTGCCGGTGGCGGCGGTCGGCGTCGGCGCGGCGGGCGTCGTGGACCCCGGGACGGGCGAGGTGCTGGCGGCGAGCGACTCGTTCGTCGGCTGGGTGGGCACGGACCTGCGTTCCGGGCTCGCGTCCCGGACCGGTCTGCCGGTCACGGTCGCGAACGACGTGGACGCGTTCCTCGTCGGGGAGGCGACCTGGGGTGCGGTCCGCGGTGTCCGGTCGGCGGCGGGCATCGCGCTCGGCACCGGCGTCGGGGGCGCGCTGTGGCTGGACGGCGGGCTGTACCGGGGCGCCGGTGCGGCCGGGGAGATCGGGCACATGCCCGGGTTCGGCGACGCACCGTGCACCTGCGGGCAGCGGGGGCACCTGGAGACGCTGGCGTCGGGGCGGTCGGTGGAGCGGCGGTACGCGGAGCTGGTGTCGGAGGGGGTGGGGGCTGCGGGGGTGTGGCCTGCGGGGGTGTCGGACGAGGGGGTGTCGGACGAGGGGGTGGCGCCTGCTGGGCGAGGTTCGGACGGGGTTGGTTCGGACGGGGTCGGTTCGGACGGGGTCGGTTCGGACGGGGTCGGTTTGGACGGGGTTGGTTCGGACGGGCGGGTCTTGGACGGGCTGGGTTCGGGTGGGCTGGGTTCGGCCGAGGTTGGTTCGGCTGACCGGGGCTTGGACAGGCGAGACCAGGGCTTGGGCGAACGGGGTGGGTCCGGGCCCGTCGGTGCGGCCGAGATCGAGGTCCGGGCTCGGGCCGGGGACCCGGTGGCGCTCCGGGTGCACGCGGACGCGGGGCACGCCGTCGGGTCGGCGGTGCTCGTCGTGGCCGCACTGCTCGACGTCGGCCACGTGGTGGTGGGCGGCGGCCTGGCGCGCGCGTGGGACCTGCTGGAACCCGCCCTCCTGGCGCGGCTCCGCGAGGCGCCGCCCGTGTCGGGGCACCGGGTCGAGGTGCGTCGTGCTGCTCTCGGTGGCGATGCGACGGTCGTGGGTGCGGCAGCCCTGGCGCGGCGGCCCGCGAGCTGACGCGACGCGCTGCTTCGGTGCGCCGTTGCGGCGCTCCTGCTGCGGCGTGCTCCTGCTGCGGTGCGCTCCTGCTGCGGCGTGCTCCTGATCCTGACGGTCGGACCACCAGGGTCGGTCGAATGCTCGGCATGCCGGCGTCGCCACAGAAAGGTGCGCTTCTACCCAGTCATCAGGCCCAGGATCGCGTCGGTTTCTGGGCCTGATGACTGGGTAGAAGCGCACTATCGGAGGGGTGTCACGCGTGCCACCCCGCTCAGGCTGGCGCGCCCGCCACCCCACGGGTCGGCGCGCCCACCCCGCGGCTCGGCGTGCCCGCTACCCGACGCCGGTCGGCGTGCCCGCTACCCGACGCCGGTCGGCAAGTCCCTCATCGCGCGGGCCCGGAAACCCGCTAGGGCAGCGTCCAGCGCTGAACAGTGCTCCCGTCGCAGTTGGCGATCTCCGTGCGGGTGCCGTCGTTCTGCACCCGGCCCACGGGCTGGAGGCAGCGCCCGGACTGCGGGTTGCGCAGTGCCTGGGTGCCGCTCACGGCGGTCCACTGCTGCGCCCCGGTGCCGTTGCAGTCCCAGAGCTGGACCGGGGTGCCGGCCGCGGTGCCGCCGCCCGAGACGTCCAGGCACTTGCCCAGCGCGCGGACGGTGCCGTCGGTGCCGACCGTCCACTGCTGGGCGGCGTTGCCGTTGCACCAGGCGAGCTGGATCGGCGTGCCGTTGGCGGTGTTGGCGCCGGCCACGTCGAGGCAGATGCCGTTGGACGCCGTGACGGTGCCGGTGCGGCTGCCCCCGCCGCCGGTGGAGTCGTAGACGCGCACGTAGTCGACCACCATCTGCTGCGGGAACTGGGTGGTGCCGTCCGGGTATCCGGGCCAGTTGCCGCCGACGGCGACGTTCAGGATGAAGAAGAACGGCTGGTTGAAGACCCAGGGGTTGCTCCCGGTGTTGGCCGGGGTGAACGTCTGGTAGGCGACGCCGTCCACGAGCCAGGTGATGGAGTTGGGGCTCCAGTCGACGGCGAAGGTGTGGAAGTCGTCGGCGAACGACCAGCCCTGCGGGTGCATGTACTGCCCGGTGATGGGGTTGCCGCCGGAATACCCGGGGCCGTGCAGCGTGCCGTGCACCAGGTGCGGCTCGCGGCCGATGTTCTCCATGATGTCGATCTCGCCCGAGTTCGGCCACGGCGTGCTCGGGAACTGCGCCCCCAGCATCCAGAACGCCGGCCAGATGCCCTGCCCGCGCGGGATCTTGATGCGCGCCTCCAGGCGACCGTACTGCGGCTGGACCTTGCCCTTGGTGGTCAGACGCGCGGAGGTGTACCCGCCGTTGCCGTCCTGCCGTGCCGTGATGACGAGGTTGCCGTTGCCGTCCAGCGCGGAGTTCTGGCGCGAGTTCACGTAGTTCTGCAGCTCGTTGTTGCCCCAGCCGCCCGCTCCGGTCTCGTGGTTCCAGTTGGCGGCGTTGGGCGCGCTGCCGGCAGCGCCGTCGAACTCGTCCGACCAGGTCAGGGCCGCCGCCAGGTCCTGGGCGGATGCGGCCGGTGCGGCGGCGTCGTCCGCGGTGGGCCCGGCGTCGCCGGCGCGCGGTGCGGCCGCCGAGGCCGCGAGCGAGGCCGACAGGACGAGCGACAGGGCGGCCGTGGCCACCAGTGCGGTGCGGGTGGTGCGGTGTCTGGTGCGACGCATCGAACGCTCCTTCGCGGACATGTCCTCCCGCTGCGCTGGGGCGCGACGGGTGCGGTGCTCAGGAGAAGTATTTGGCGCCGTTTCGCGGCAGACAACGATCTGACCGGCACATACGGGTTTTCCCCGACGGCGTCCACGGCGTGCCGCGCCGGAAGGGGTGAAAAGGCCCCGTACACGACGACGGCGCCCGGCCGCGGGGAGCGGTCGGGCGCCGTCGGTGGAGCGCCTGGGATCAGGCGGCGGTGGTGACCTCGATGCGCTGCGGCGTCGTGCCGGCGAAGACGCCCGGCACGGTGACCGTCAGCACGCCCGCGTCGTAGGACGCGCGGACGGCGTCGCCGTCCACGGCCTTCGGCAGCGTGACGGTGCGGCGGAAGGAGCCGAAGCGGACCTCCGAGATGCGGCGGCCCTCGGACTCCTCCGAGCGCTGGTCCTTGCGCTCGCCACGCACGACGAGCTTGCGGCCCTCGACCTCGACGGTGATGTCGTCGGCCGGGTTCACGCCCGGCAGGTCGAGGCGGGCGACGAGGTCCTCGCCCTCACGGTAGACGTCGGCCGCGGGCACGGGGCCCTCGGCGGCCAGCGGCTGGCTCCACGGGTCGCGGAGCCAGGTGTGGGCGAACGGGGAACGGGTCAGAACGGTGGTCATGATGTCCTCCTCGGGCGGGGTCTGATGACCGGTACAACCTGAGTCGACCCGACTCAATTTCCGGGTTCGCCGACGGCGGACGCCGCCCTGGGATCACGAGGTCAGTGGCGGGTGATCGTCAGCGTTGCCTCGTCCGGGCCGACGGCGACCTCCGCCGTGCCGCCCACCGGGAGGGTGAGCAGCGGGCTGGTGTGCCCGAAGTCCACGCCCGCCAGGACCGGCTTGCCGCGCAGGGCGGGCTGACGCGCGACGATCTCGTCGAGCGCCTCGCGCGTCACGCCGGAGCTCGCCTGGAACCGGCCGATCACCAGGCCGGCGACGCCGTCCGCGCCCGGCTGCTGGAGCAGGGCCGTGAGGTGGCGGGCCACGTGGGCGGCGTCGGACTCGAAGTCGTCCTCCAGGAACAGGAGCGCGCCGTCCAGCGAGGGCAGGTACGGGGTGCCGTGCAGCAGCGCCAGCGTGCTCAGGTTGCCGCCGACGACCCGGCCCGCGGCCCGCCCCGGCCGCAGCGGCCACCAGCCCTCGTTCGGTACGGGCGTGCGGGCGTCCTGGTCGGCGAACCACAGGTCGTCGGTCCAGGCGGCCGAGGGCTCCACGACGATCGGGGCGTCGTCGGTCACGGCCGCGCGGAACCAGTCCCCGGTGGGCTCGAAGTGGTCGCGCATGCCCCAGCTCGACCAGTGCGGTCCGGAGTACGTGACCAGACCGGTGCGCGCGAGGATCGCGTTCTGCAGCGCGGTGATGTCCGAGTAGCCGCAGAAGACCTTCGGGTTCGCCGCGATCAGGTCGAAGTCCAGGTACGGCAGCAGCTCGTTGCTGTTGAAGCCGCCGATCACGGTCAGGATCCCCGCCACGGACGGGTCGGCGAACGCGGCGTGCAGGTCCGCGACGCGGTGCTCGACGGTGCTGCTGCGGAACTGGTCGTCCTCGTCCACGTGCTCACCGAACGTGAGCGTGAGCCCCATGGCGGCGAACCGCTCGTCGATCCACCGGGTGTTGTCGTGCTCCATGACCATGGTCCGGGACCGCGCGGGCGCGATCACACGGAGGGTGTCGCCACGGCGGAGCCTGGGCGGGACGACGGTCTGTACGTGCTCTGGCATGGCTGCAGCCTAGGACGGTGGTGGCCGTGCGGGCTGCGAGGTCCGCTGCGCAGGTCGGGCCAGGACCGACAGGTCACCCGTGGATCGGGCCGTGGGTCTCGCGCAGCGGTCTGGCCGAGGCGCCCGAGCGGGTCGCGATCATCTCGGCCGCGATGGAGACCGCTGTCTCGTCCGGGGTGCGGGCGCCCAGGTCGAGGCCGATCGGGCTGCGAAGTCTCGCCAGCGCCTCGGGCGGTACGCCGTCCTCGATCAACTGCGCCTGGCGTTCCGCGTGCGCACGGCGGGAGCCCATCGCGCCCACGTACGTGCCGGCGGGCAGACCGGTGAGCGCGGTGCGCAGCAGCGGCACGTCGAACTTCGGGTCGTGGGTGAGCACGCAGACGGCGTCGCGTCCGGACACCCGTCCGGCCTCGATCTCGGCGGCGAGGTAGCGGTGCGGCCAGTCCACGACCAGCTCGTCCGCCTCCGGGAAACGCTGTGCCGTGGTGAAGACGGGGCGCGCGTCACAGACGGTGACGTGGTAGCCCAGCAGCCGTCCGGCGCGGGTCATCGCGGCGGCGAAGTCGATGGCACCGAACACGAGCAGGCGCGGGCGGGGTGCGAACACCTGGAGGAAGACTTGCGTTCCGGTACCCGTGCGCTCGCCGTGCGGCCCGTACTCCCGGAGCGTGGAGAGTCCCGCGGTGATCTGCCCGACGGCGTCCGCGGTGACGGCGGCGTCGAGGTCCGCGTTGCCCAGCCCTGCGTTGCCTAGCCCCGCGTTGCTGAGTTCTGCGGCGTCGAGCCCTGCGTTGTCGAGCCTTGCGGCGTCTAGCTCTGTGTCGCCGAGCCTTGCGGCGTCGAGCCCTGCGCCGCCCAGCCCGGGCGCAGGCGCGGGTCCGGGCGGGAACCCCGGACCGGGGCTGGTGCTGGTGCCGGGTTCGGCTGGTGCGGCCTCGAGGACGATCAGGTGCCGACCCACCGTCGTACCGCCCGGTGCGGCCACGACCGTGGCCAGGCAGACGCCGCCGCCGGCTGCCGCGTCGGCGTGGGTGCTCCTCGTGGCGCCGCTACCCGGCGTCGTGCGTCCGATCGCCCGCCGCGCGAACGTATCGAAGTCCGGCCAGGCGGCACGGGAGAGCGGCGCGACGAAGAGCTCGATGGTCCCGCCGCAGGTCAGACCGACGTCGAAAGCCGCCTCGTCGGACACGCCGTAGCGGACCAGTGCGGGGCGGCCGGTCTCGGCGACCTCCAGGCACACGTCGTACACCGCGCCCTCGACGCATCCGCCGGACACGGAGCCGATCACCTCGCCGCCCGGTCCGACGGCCATCGCGGCGCCTGGTTCACGTGGCGCCGACCGGAACGTGCGCACCACCGTGGCGACGGCGGCGCGCTCGCCGGTGCGCCACCAGTCCAGCAGCTGCGGCAGCAGATCCAGCATGCGGCGCACCTCCTTCCGATCACGAGCCCGGCACTCGTGTACGCCCGCTCGGCACATTCGGCGCTCGTGTACGCCCGCTCGGCACTCCCGTTCGTCCGCCCGGCACGCCGAGCCCGTTCCGGCCCGCTGTCGGAACCCGCCGGGCACCTCTCCGTCAGCGTCCCACTTCTTCGTCACGGCCGGGAGTCGCCCGCGTGACAGCCGCATCAAACGACCACCTGACGCACCGGCCCGAACGGAGCGATGATGGGAGGACCGCAACGACGCGAGGAGGACCCATGAAGGCAGCAGTGGGCGACCGGATAGTGACGGCCTCGGGAGTGGTCGGCGGCGCGGTGCGTGACGGCGTGGTGACCGAGTGTCCCCACGACGACGGGTCGCCGCCGTACCGGGTCAGGTGGTCCGACACGGGCGAGGAGACGCTCGTCTTCCCGGGCGCGGACACGATCGTCGACCCGGGCGCGCCGACCGGGAGCACGACGGCGGAGCCCGCTCACCCGGGGCGCGCGCTCACCTGGGACGTGCGGATCACCGTGGTCGAGTCCGGAGACAGCACCACGGCGGAGGCGATGGTGATGAACGGCCCGCCGGAGTCGCTGCGCGGCGTCGGGCACGCGCGGAAGGCGCCCCAGGACCCCGAGGTGCCGATGATCGGCGACGAGATCGCGGCGGGCCGGGCGTTGCGGCGGCTCGCGGACCGGCTGCTCGCGGTCGCCGAGAGCGACGTCTCGGCGGCGGTGGGGCACAAGGCGCATCTGCACCGGTAGGTGCGGCCCCGGTGGGCGATGCGGCCCCGGTGGGCGATGCGGCCCCAGATCCAGGAGCGGGCCGTGCGTCGGGGCGGTTCGGTGTGGTGGCTTCGGTCAGATGCATCTGCGCCGGCTGCGTGTTCGGTCCCTTGCCGCGAGATCGGCCCGGCGGTGGGCCGATCTCGCGGCAAGGGACCGAACATCGCGGTCCGAGCCGGGCAGGTGACCGAAGACGCCCGCCTTGGTCAGCCGCACACCAGGCGGTGGTCACACATCGGCCTGGTCGCACATCGGCCTGGTCACACATCAGCCCGGTCACACATCAGGCAGGCCGCGGGCCACTTATCAGGCCGGTCACGTCAGCGGGGTCAACGTCAGCGGGGTCAACGTCCGCGGGGTCCACGTCCGCGGGGTCAACGTCCGCCGGGTCCGCATCAGCGGGGTCCACGTCCGCCGGGCTCACATCAGCTGGACCGAGCGGACCCACACCAGCCACTCCCACCCCCGCCACCCGCACCACCCCCGGCGCACCCGCCCCACCGGCCCCAGCCCCTACGGCTGCACCAGGATCCCCGAGGCGTCCAGCGCCCCGCGCACCTCGGCGTCGAGCCAGGGTTCGATGCCCTCCCACGTGGTGCGCCAGGAGATCCCCGTGACCTGGCTGCCGTCGGGGAACCGCTCGATGTAGTCCGCCTGGAGCACTCCGAACGCGTCGCACCAGAACGCGTTGGCGGGCACGCCGTCCAGGAGCTGGTCAATGCGCATCGCCGACGTCGAGACGCCGTCCGGCAGCACCAGCGGTTGCGTGTCGGTGCGGACGAGCAGCGCGTGCTGCGCGCGCGTGGGGTCCGCGTCGTCGAGCTGCGTGTACTCGACCCACGCGCCCACCGACGCGAGCTCCAGCACCAGCAGGTACCGGGCGAAGGACGGCACGCCGTCCCCGACGCCGGGCGGCAGCTCCGAGCGCTCGAACGCGACGTCCACGCCCCCGGGTTCGCGCTGCAGCGAGTAGCGCACCCAGTGGCGGATGTCGCCGTCGTACTCCACGCGCTGCCGGGCCCGCAGCACCACGTCGGGCGTGGGCCGCATGGCGAGCACGGAGTCGAGCACGCGCAGCCCGTCGTGGGTCTGCGCGTCGCGGCGCACCAGTGCGCCGTCGGGGGTGGTCCCGTTGTTGCTCAGCGCGTGGATGTGCATGGTCGATTCTTGCGTCACGTCCGGCTCCCGCGCCAGAGCGGGACGCGCCGGTGCGGAGGCTCGCGTGGTGCCGGGATAGGTTGCGGACATGGGTGATCGCGTGGTCGTGGAACAGCATCGGGCCGACGTCGCGGAGCTTCTCGCGCCGCTCGCCGAACGTCCCGTCGAGGAGGTGCCGGTCGGTCCCGACGTGCTGGGGCGTGTCCTGGCGCAGGACGTCACGGCACCCGGCGCGCTGCCCCGCTTCCGCAACTCGCAGATGGACGGGTTCGCGGTGCACGCCGCGGACGTCGCCCCGGCCGCCCCGGGCACGCCCGTCACCCTGCCCGTGGTGGGCGACGTCGCCGCCGCGCCGGGTGAACCGGAACCGCTGGAGCCCGGCACCGCGGTGCGCATCATGACGGGCGCCCCCGTGCCCGACGGTGCAGACGCCGTGGTCCCGGTGGAGGACACCGACCACCACACCTTCAACGGGGCGGCCGGCATCCCCGCGGCGACCGTCGCCGTGACCCGGTCGCGCGCCGTCGGCGAGTTCGTGCGGGAGCCCGGGTCCGACGTCGCGGCCGGCGCCGTCGTGCTGCGCGCGGGCACCGTGCTGGCACCGCACCACGTGGCCGCGGCGGCCGCGTGCGGCATCACCCGGCTGTCCGTCCTCGTGCCGGTGTCGGTGGCGGTCGTGTCCACGGGGAGCGAGCTGGTCCCGCCGGACGCCGAACCCGGTCCGGGCCAGATCTGGGACGCCAACGGGCCCGCGCTGGAGGCCGCCGTGCGCGCCGCCGGGGCGCGGGTCGGCATGCGCGTGAGCGTGCCCGACGAGCCGGAGATCGTGCGTGCCACGCTGGAGCGGGCGGCGGCGCTGTGCGACCTCGTGCTGACGACCGGGGGCGTGAGCCAGGGGGCCTACGAGGTGGTCAAGGACGCCCTGCCCGAGGTGACGTTCCGTTCCGTGGCCATGCAGCCCGGGGGACCGCAGGGCCTCGGCCGGGTCGGCGGCCGTCCGGTGCTCGCCTTCCCTGGCAACCCGGTGAGCGCCCAGGTCTCGTTCGTGGTCTTCCTGCGCGACCTCCTGCGCCGGGCCGGGGGCCTGCCGCCCGTGGACCGGGTGCCCGCGGTGCTCGACGGCGCCGTCGGCTCTCCGGCCGGCCGCCGTCAGCTCCTGCGCGGGCGGTGGGTGCACGAGGCGGGCGCGGCGCCGCGGGTCGCCGTCGTCGGCGGGCCGGGTTCGCACCTGGTGGCCTCGATGGCGGCTGCGGACGTGCTGATCGACGTGCCCGCGGCCGCGACTACGCTCGACCCGGGTGCAGAGGTGGCCACGTGGCCGCTGTGACGCCGCACGCCGGCCCCGCCGAGGGCCCGGAGGACGAAGGAGCGCTGGTGGACGAGGTAGTGCGCGTGACCGAGGACGTGCTGGACGAGACCGTCGGACGGGCCGTCGAGGCCGCCGTGGCGGCGCCCGAGTGCGGGGCCGTGGTCACGTTCCGTGGTGTGGTCCGGGACGAGGACGGCGGCCGGGACGTCACCAGCCTCGACTACGAGGCGCACCCCGACGCGAGCGCCGTGCTGCGCCAGGTGTGCGCCGCGGTGTCCGCCGAGACGGGTCTGCGCGTCGCCGCGGCGCACCGGTACGGGCACCTGGAGATCGGCGACGTCGCGCTCGTGGCGGCGGCGTCCGCCGGGCACCGCAAGGAGGCGTTCGAGGCGTGCTCGCTGCTGGTCGAGCGGATCAAGGCCGAGGTGCCGATCTGGAAGAAGCAGCAGTTCACCGACGGCGAGTCCGAGTGGGTCGGTCTCTAGCGATCCCGCGGACCCGGGTCACGGCGCGGCGGACCGTGCCGGGCACGTCGTCGGGCAGCAGCTCCGGGAGCCGCGCCGGGTGCATGCGCTGACCGAGGTCGCGGGCCGAGCGGAACGTCAGGCTGGGCTTGCGCACCGGCCGCGTCAGGCCGGGCAGGGTGATGCTGGGCAGCGTGATGGTGGGCATGGTCAGGCTCGGCATGCTCAGGGACGGCAGGCCGCCGCCCGGCAGCCGCTGGATCCCGCGGACCCAGATGCGCTCCCGCACCGGCGGGGGCGGCACGTCGAGCCGGTCGTGGAACGCCTCGGCGCAGGCCCGCCACGAGTAGAGCTCGGCGTACCGCCGGGCCTGTGCGCGTGAGCACTCCAGCGCGGCGAGGCACGCGGCCCGCAGGTCCTCGTCGACGGCGCCCGCACCCGAACCAGGGACGAGGTCGCGGGGCCCGGGCGCATCGAAGCCGGCCACCGGCGTGCCGGACGCCATCGCCTCCAGGATGACGAGCCCGAACGTGTCGGTGCGGCTCGGGAACACGAGCACGTCGGCGTCGGCGAAGTGCCGGGCGAGGTCGTCGCCCGACCGGCGGCCCCGGAAGTGTGCCTCCGGGTAGGCGGCCTGAAGGGCGGCGCGGGCGGGTCCGTCGCCCACCACCACCTTCGGCCCCGGCAGGTCCAGGTCGAGGAACGCCTCGACGTTCTTCTCCACGGCGAGCCGTCCCACGTAGAGGAAGACGGGTCCGGTCAGGTCCCGGTAGACGCCGGACTCCCGGTCGGCCGCCCGGTGCCGGGGGTGGAACTGCTCGGTGTCCACGCCGAGGCTCCAGGGCGTGACGTTGGGGATGCGCCACCGGGTGAGCTGTTCGCGCATGGTCGCCGTGGTGACCAGCACGGCGCCGGACTTGTCGTGGAACCTGCGCACGTAGCGGTAGCCGGCCCACAGCGGGATCCACGACCAGCGTGCGGTCACGTACTCGGGGAACCGGGTGTGGTAGCTGGTGGTGAACGGGAAGCCGAAGTGGTCGCACACGGCGCGGGCGTACCAGCCGAGCGGACCCTCGGTGGCGATGTGCACGGCGTCGGGCGCGAACTCCAGGAAGCGGCGTTCCACGTCGTCGCGCGCCATGATCGGCACGCGGATCTCGGAGTAGGTGATCAGCGGGAGGGTCCGGTAACCGTCCCAGGGCGTGACCACCTCGACGGCGCAGCCCATCCGGCGCAGCTCGGTGACCGTGCGGGCCAGGGCCGTGGCGACGCCGTTCACCTGCGGCTCCCAGGCGTCGGTCACGATCATGATGCGTCGCGGCCGTGCGGTCGCTGTAGTCACGGGCGAGATTCAACCATGTTCTCGGGGGTGTGCCGCTCACGACGGCGCGGCTCGTGGTCCGTGCCACGAGCCGCGCGCGAAGTGCCGGCCCTGTCAGTCAGGGGTGTCGGTCCGGGGCGTCGGTCCGGGGTGTCAGTCCTGGGCGTCAGTCCTGGGCGTCGAGGTAGGGCTCGACGTTCTCGGTGTACGCCGTCTCGATGCGCGGCGCGATCTCCTCGAACGCGGCGGCCGGGTCGGCGCCCTCGATGACGATCTGCTCCAGCGC
Source organism: Promicromonospora sp. NPDC050880 (assembly GCF_044456525.1). Taxonomy (NCBI): domain Bacteria; kingdom Bacillati; phylum Actinomycetota; class Actinomycetes; order Micrococcales; family Promicromonosporaceae; genus Promicromonospora; species Promicromonospora sp. NPDC050880. The sequence goes on along the minus strand of NZ_JBITFV010000007.1, from coordinate 98,208 downwards.
CTCGTTGAGCAGCGCGTCGGCGCCGGGCACGAAGACGCGCACGTCGTCCTGCACGCGGGCCTTGTCGGCGAGCTGGTCCACGGCGGTGCGAAACTGCGGCGTCGCCTCGTAGGTCGCCTTCATGGTGTCGCTCTCCACCGCGGACGTGCGCACGGGCATGTAGCCGGTGCTCTGCGAGAAGGTGGCGGTGTTCTCGGTGCTCGTGAGGAACTCCAGGAACATCGCGGCCGCGAGCTGCTCCTCCGGCGTCTTGGACGACGGGATGGCCAGGCCGGTACCGCCGGTCGGGGTGCCGCCGCCCTGCGGTCCGTCGGGCAGGTAGGCCGTGCCGACCTCGAACGTCGCGGCGTCGAGCGCGCCCTTCAGCGAGCCGGTCGAGCCGATCGTGGAGGCGATGAGGCCGGACGAGAAGTCGGCCATGGCGTCGTCGGCCGACAGGGTGGCCACGCCGGACTCGTGGAAGAGGTCGTGCACGAACTGGCCGCCCGCGACCGCCTCGGGCGTGTCGAGGGTGAGCTCGAAGCCGTCCGAGTAGGCGCCGCCCTGGCCCCAGATCATGTTCTCGAACCACCAGGCGCCCCACGACGGGCCGGTCGACAGGCCGAACGTCGAGCCCTTCGCGGGCACCTCCTTCTCCAGGGCGGCGTTCCACTCCTCGAGCTCGGCCCAGGTCTCCGGGCCGCGGTCGGGCAGGCCGGCGGCCTCCCACAGGTCCTTGTTGTAGTAGAACAGCGGCGTCGAGCGCGCGTACGGCACGGCCCAGTGCTGGTCGTCGTACTCGTAGTCGGAGTACAGGGCGGGCTGGAAGTCGGCGGCGTCGGCGTCCAGGAACTCCAGCACGTCGTCGACCGGCATGATCTGGTCGTTCAGGTGGTAGCGGAACCACCACACGTCCGAGGCGATGACCAGGTCGGGCAGCTCGTCCGTCTGCGAGGCGGCCTGGAAGCGCTGGGCGACCTCGTCGTAGTCGGCGCCCGCGGTCACCAGCTTCACCTGGATGCCGGTCTCGTCCTCGAACTCGTCGATGAGCTGCTGCTCGACCTCCTGCGACTCACCCGGGTGGTTGCTCCACCAGGTGATCTCCTGGGCCGGCTCGACCTGCGACCAGTCGACGGCCTCGGCGGAGGCGTCGGACGATCCGCCGGTCGCGCCGAGGCTCGGGCCGGCGCACCCGGCTGCGGTCAGGGCGGTCAGCGCGGCGAGTGCGGTGACGACGGCGGTACGCGGACGCCGGACGGCGGCGCGGACGGGACGGTGGGACACGGTGTGCTCCTTGGTGTTCGCGCGCCCCGGTCCGGGGCGCGTTCGGGAGTGAGACAGGACGGGGGCGCGGGTCAGCCGGTGACGGCGCCCGCGGTGAGGCCGGCGACGAGCCGGCGCTGCAGCACCAGGAAGACGAGCAGGACGGGGAGCGTCGCCAGGACGGTCGCCGCGAGCAGCACGCCCCAGTTGGTCATGCCGTCGCTGTTCTGCAGCAGCGTGAGCCCGACGGGCAGCGTCATCGTCGAGGGGTTGTCGACCACGAGGAACGGCCACAGGTAGTCGTTCCACTCGGTCACCACGGACACCAGCGCCACCGCGGCGAGCGTGGGGGTGCTCATGGGCACCACGAACCGCCACAGCCTGCGCCAGTGGCCGGCTCCGTCGAGCTCCGCCGCCTCCAGGACGGACCGGGGCAGCGTGAGGAAGTGCTGGCGGAACAGGAACGTACCGAACGCGCTGGCCAGGCCGGGCACGAGGATGCCCTGGTAGGTGTTCAGCCAGCCCAGGCTCGCCACGAGGGTGTAGTTGGGGATGATCGTGATCTGCGGCGGGATCATCAGGGTCACGATCACCAGCCCGAACGCGACGCGCTTGAACGGGAAGTCCAGGAAGACCAGCGCGTACGCGCAGCACAGGCCGAGCGCCACCTTGAGACCCGCGCCCGCGACCGTCAGGCCGATGCTGTTGAGCAGCAGCCGCCCGAGCGGCACGGTGTCCGCGGCCTGCACGTAGCTGTCGAGGTCCGGCCGGGCGGGAAGCCACTGGAGCGGCACCTGGTACAGCTCGTCGGGGGCCTTGAGGCTCGCGAGCGCCAGCCACAGCAGCGGCGCCCCGAGCACCACGGTCGCCAGGATCATGGTGACGTAGCTGCCCACCGGGGGAGCGGGGCGTCGTCGGGCCACCGGGGCGGCGGGGCCCGGGTGCGGCACGGCGGTCATGCGTAGTGTACCTTCCGCTGGACGAACTGCAGCTGCACGGCCGTGACTGCCAGCAGCACGAGGAACAGGATCGTGGCGACGGCGGAGGCGTAGCCCGCGCGGCCGTTGACGAAGCTCTCCACGTAGATCGAGTACATGAGCGTGGTGGTGGAGCCGAGCGGGCCGCCCTGGGTCATCGCCTTGATGATGTCGAAGGACTGGAGCGAGCTGAGCAGCATCGTCACGAGCAGGAAGAACGTGGTGGGGGTGAGCAGCGGCAGCACCACGGAGCGCAGCGTGCGGGCGGCGGACGCGCCGTCGAGCGCCGCGGCGTCCTTGAGGTCCTGCGGTACCGCCTGCAGGCCGGCGAGGTAGATGAGGGCGACGTACCCGAGGTTCTTCCACAGGTAGACGACGATCACCATGACCAGGGGCCACGGCCGGCCGGTGTACCACTGGGGCGAGGCGACGCCGAACCAGCCGAGCAGCTCCTGTACGAGCCCGTAGCGGGGGTCGAACATGAACAGCCAGAGGATGCCGACGGCGAACCCGCTCAGCACGTAGGGCGCGAAGGCGACCGTGCGGGCGAGGCCGCGGCCCCGGAGCCGCCGGTCCAGGAGCAGGGCCAGGCCGAGGCCCAGGACCAGGGCGCCGCCGACGGTCGCGACCGTGAAGACCACGGTCGTGGTGACGATCCGGCCGGTGGTGGGCGCGGTGAACCACTCGACGTAGTTGCCCAGGCCCACGAACCGCGCGGTGGGTGAGCCGAGGTTCCACTGGAGGGTCGAGAGGTAGAGGCTCTCGACCAGCGGCCGGTACACGAAGACGAGCAGGAGGGCGAGGTTCGGGCCGGCGAGCAGCACGGCCCACAGGAGGGCGGTGCGCCGGCGTCGTGCGCCGAGGCGGCCGGGGCGCGGGCTCTGTGGCCCGGCCACGGAGCCGCGGGTCGGCCGGGTGCCCGGTTCCTCCGGCGCCCGGGGCGTCGCGATGGTGGTCACGGCGGCGAGCCTAGGAAGCCCGCCGGGGGTTATGTTCTGTTTTGTCCCTGGCGGGGGCGAGGCTTCGGGCAACGTACATCCGGCGGTCCCCGAGGGGTCACCTGGGACCGCCGGACGTCACCTGCGGGACATGTCCGGCGTCAGCCGCCGATGGCTCCCATGCTGCGCCGGGTGTCCGCGAAGGCGTCCGCGGCCAGCTCGACCGCGTCGCTGCCGTGCGCGCGCGGCTTGGCCCACATCGCGGCACGCCAGGCGTCGCCGACCTCCTCGTCGCTCGCACCCGCCCGGAGCAGCGCCTTGAGGTCGGTCTCCTCGTTGCCGAACAGGCAGGACCGGACCGTGCCCTCGGCGGTCAGCCGGGTGCGGTCGCACGCCCCGCAGAACGACCGGGTCACCGACGCGATGACGCCCACGGTCGCCGGGCCGTCGTCGACCAGCCACTCCTCGGCCGGGGCCGACGGGTCCTCGCGACCCGCCGGGGTCAGCGTGAAGCGCTGCCCCAGCACCTCCAGCAGGTCGGCGGCGCTCACCACGTCGTCGCGCGTCCAGCGCCCGTCGGCGTCCAGCGGCATCTCCTCGATGAACCGCAGCGCGCAGCCGTGCTCCACCGCCCAGGCGAGCAGGTCGGCCGCGCCCGCCAGCGTCTCCGGCAGCAGCACCGCATTGATCTTGACCGGCGCCAGGCCCGCCGCGAGGGCCGCGCGGATGCCCGTGAGCACGTCGTCCAGGCGGTCGCGCCGGGTCAGCGTGGCGAACGCCTGCCGGTCCACGGTGTCGAGGGAGACGTTGACCCGGTCGAGCCCGGCCGCGACCAGGGCGTCGACCCGCTTGTCCAGGCCGAGAGCGTTGGAGGTCATGGCGATGCGGACCCGCTCGGGCGGCGTGCCGCCGGTCGCGAGCGCGGCCATGCCCTCGTCCGCCGCCTCGCGGGCGGCGCCGATGATCTGCTCCAGGTCGCGCCGCATCAGCGGCTCGCCGCCCGTGAACCGGATGTCGCGGATGCCGAGGTCACGTACCCCGATGCCGACCAGGCGGCCGATCTCGCCGGGCGTCATGAGCTCGTCGCGCGGCACGAGCGGGAGCCCTTCGGCCGGCATGCAGTAGGTGCAGCGCAGGGAGCACGCGGTGGTGATCGAGACGCGCAGGTCGCGCGCCACGCGCCCGTACCGGTCGACCAGCAGGGGGGTGTCGGGTCGCGGCCGGCCGGCCGGCGTGGCGGCTCGCCGGGGCACGCCCCGTACCGACGGGATCCCGAGCGTGACTGCTGTCATGTGCCGAGACTAGTCCAGAGCCCCGGCCGCCCGGCCAGACCGTCATGAGTTCGTCAGGTGACGAGCACCGCCCGTCGCCCGCCCCCACCTACGATGTGGCCATGACTGACACCCTGATCGCCGTCGTCGGCCCCGGTGCGATCGGCGGCCTGGTGGCCGCGATGCTCCAGCGCGCGGGGCACGACGTCGTCGTGGTCGCCCGGGAGCGGACCGCCCGGCAGGTCACCGAGCACGGCATGGACGTGGTCACGGACGAGTTCGGCTCCTGGCACGCGCCGCTCGCCGCGGTCACCGAGGTGCCGCACGGCGCCCGGGTGGTCGTGGCGGTCAAGGCCGAAGGCGTCGCCGACGCCGCCCGCCTGCTCGCCGGCACCGCGCCCACCGAGGTGCTGTCCCTGCTCAACGGCCTGGACCACCTGGTCGCGCTCCGCGAGGCGCTGCCGGGCGTGCGCGTGGTCGGGGCCACCATCGCGGGCGAGACGCTGCGCACCGGTGCGGGCGGCTTCGGTCCGGCGCTGGTGCGGCACCGCGGCACGCTCCTGCGCACGGTGGTGCCGGACGACGCCGCCGCGCTCGGCGTCGTGACCGCGCTGCGCGACACCCCGATCGAGGTGGTGACCGGTGGCACCGAGGCCGAGGTGCTGTGGAAGAAGCTCCGCTTCCTGGCGCCCCTCGCGCTGCTGACCTCCACGTGGGCGACGGGCATCGGGGAGGCGCTGACCCGCGACCCCGGGCTGACCGCGGGGCTGCTCGCCGAGATCGCCGCGACCGCCACCGCCGAAGGGGTGCCCACCACGGGGGAGGACCTGCGCGGCATCCTGGACGGCTTCCCGCCCCCGATGCGCTCCTCGCTCCAGGCGGACGTCGAGGCGGGCCGGGAGGGCGAGCTCGACGCGATCGGCGGGGCGGTGGGCCGTCGGGCGGCTGCGCACGGCATCGCGACGCCGGTGCTCGACGACGTCGTCGGCCGGATCACCGCACGGGCGGCGCAGCCTCAGGCGTAGCCGGACGACGCCTGAGCCTGCGGTTCGCTCCGGGCGGTACGCCTCGTTCCTCGGCGCTCCGCCCACGCTCACCTCCGGCTCAGGCGTAGCTGGCCTTGACCACCAGCACGGGCGCGGGGGAGTCGAGCAGCACCTGCTGCGTGGTCGAGCCCACCAGGAACGTGCCCACGGTGGAGTGCTTGCGCGAGCCGATGACCACGAGGTCCGCGGAGACGGCCTCCGCCTGGTCCACGATCGCGTCGGCCACCTCGGTCTGCTCGGGACGGAACGCGATCGGACCGAGGGTGACGGTGCTGGGCACCGCGTCGAGCAGGTGGGCCAGCGCGGCCGGGACCTGCGTGCCGGCCTGCGGCGTGAGGACGAGCACGGCCAGCTCCTGCCGGCGGCGTGCCGCCTCGCTGACGGCCGCGCGCACGGCGGCCTCACCCTGGGGTGACTCGTTGTACGCCACGAGGACGGTCATCGGCCCTTGCACCTCCGGACAGGTTCGCCGGGTTGTCACCCTGCGGTGAAACTCTCTCACACGTCCGGGGTCGCGGCAGCGGCCGGCTGCCAGGGCGGTGCCAGGTCGGTGCCAGGTCGGTGCCGGGTCGATGCCAGGTCACGGTCCCGTCACCTTTCGTACCGCCCCGTACCCGGCGCTTGTATCGTCCAGGTGTCCGCGGCGCGCGGACGGACGAGGCGAGGGAGTGCGGCATGGGCCTGCTGGACAAGATCAAGGGCGAGCTCGTCGACATCGTCGAGTGGCTCGACGACACGCGGGACACGATCGTGTGGCGGTTCCCCCGCTACGAGAACGAGATCAAGATGGGCGCGCGGCTCGTGGTCCGCGAGTCCCAGACCGCGGTGTTCGTGAACGAGGGCGTGATCGCCGACGTGTTCGAGCCCGGCACCTACACCCTGGAGACCCGGAACCTCCCGGTGCTGTCCACCCTGAAGGGCTGGAAGCACGGCTTCCACTCGCCGTTCAAGGCCGAGGTGTACTTCGTCAGCACCCGCCAGTTCACCGACCTCAAGTGGGGCACCAAGAACCCCGTCATGATGCGGGACCCGGAGCTCGGCATGGTGCGTGTGCGGGCCTTCGGCGCGTTCGCCGTCCGCGTCTCCGACCCGAAGCTCCTGCTGCGTGAGCTGGTGGGCACCGACCCGCAGTTCCGCACCGACGAGGTGCACGAGTACCTGCGCCAGAACGTGGTGAGCCACCTCGCGAGCGTGCTCGCCTCCTCCGGGATCCCCGTCATCGAGATCGCCGCGCACCACGGCGACCTCGGTGACCAGCTCGCCGCCCGGCTCACCGAGGAGCTGTCGACCGACCTCGGCATCGCCGTGCCGAAGTTCGTCGTCGAGAACGTCTCGCTGCCGCCCGAGGTCGAGGAGGCGCTCGACAAGCGCACCTCGATGGGCATCGTCTCGTCCGGCACCGTGGGCAGCATGGCCGCCTTCCAGCAGTTCCAGGCCGGCCAGGCGATGGAGGCCGCGGCCGACGGCGGTGGTGGCGCGGGCGCCGTCATCGGCATGGGGCTGGGCCAGGCGGTCGGCAACGCGATCGTGCCCCCTGCCCAGCCCGCCGCCGCGCCCGCCGCCCCGGCCGCCGCCGCGCCCGCCGGCCCACCGCCGCTGCCGGGCGGCTGGTTCCTGGGCAACGGCGGCACCCAGACCGGCCCGTTCGACGACGCCGCCCTCGCCGCGCAGGCCGCCGCGGGCACCCTCACGGCGAGCACGCTGATCTGGCGTGCGGGCATGGCGGGCTGGGAGCCGGCGTCGTCCGTGCCCGACGTGGCCAGGCACCTCGGCGCGACGCCGCCCCCGCTGCCACAGGCCTGACGATGGTCGAGCTGACCGAGGGCGGCCCCGTCGCCCACCGCGCCTACCCGTGCGAGCAGTGCGGGGCCACCGTCGAGTTCTCCGCCGGTACGGGCACGCTCACCTGCCCATACTGCGGCCACACGCAGGAGATCGCCGCCGTCGTCCGCGAGGTGCGCGAGCACGACTTCGCGGCGCTCGCGGCGCGGACGCGCCCCGTGGCGGCGCCCGCCACGCAGGACTACCGGTGCGGCACCTGCGGTGCGGTCACCACCAGCGACCACCTGTCGCAGAAGTGCGGGTTCTGCGGGTCGCCCATGGTCGCGGAGGTCGAGGGCCTCGGCCTGGTCGAGCCGGAGGCCGTGCTGCCGTTCGAGGTGGACCGGGACGCCATGCAGGGCGCCCTGCGGACGTGGGTGCGCTCGCGGTGGTTCGCGCCGTCGGCCCTGAAGAAGGTGGTCTCCGCCGAGCAGGCGCACGGCGTCTACCTGCCGCACTGGACGTTCGACGCCCGGACCCGCTCCGACTACACGGGCCAGCGGGGCGAGCACTACTGGGTCACCGAGACCTACACGACCACCGACTCCGAGGGCCGCAGCCAGACGCAGACCCGGCAGGTGCAGAAGACCCGCTGGTACCCGGCCGCGGGCACCGTGGCGCGCGACTTCGACGACGTGCTGGTCGCCGGGACCGGCCGGGTCATGCCCGAGCACCTGGCGAGGCTCAGCCCGTGGCCGCTGGGCCAGGCCCGGCCCTACCAGCCCGACTACCTCGCCGGCTACGAGACGCTGCGGTACGACGTCGAGCCCGAGGCCGGGCTGGAGGTCGCCAAGGGCGAGATGGCACCCGTCATCGAGAACGACTGCGAGCGCGACATCGGCGGCGACGTGCAGCGCGTGCACCAGGTGCACACCAGCTACTCGGCGGTGACGTACAAGCTCCTGCTGCTGCCGGTGTGGATCGCGACCTACCTGTACGCGGGCAAGCCCTTCCAGGTGCTGGTCAACGCGCGCACGGCGGAGGTCGTGGGCCAGCGTCCCTGGTCGGCCTGGAAGATCACCCTCACCGTCCTGGCGGCGCTCCTCCTGGTGGGCGCGGTCGTGTGGGCCGTCGTGGCCGCGCAGGACGGCGGCACCGCCATCTCGGCAGCGGCGTCCCCCGGCGGTCCAGGCGTCCGTGAGAGCCTGGGAACCTGGACCGGCCCGGGCAGGTAGGCAGCGGACGAGGAACCGCCCGGCGGCCCTGTCCGTTGGTTGACGCAGACGACGACCGCGAGGAGACCTTCAGCATGCTGTGCCCCATCGACCAGACCACGCTCGTCATGTCCGAGCGCAAGGGGATCGAGATCGACTACTGCCCCACGTGTCGTGGCGTGTGGCTCGACCGCGGTGAGCTCGACAAGGTCATCGACCGCTCGGTGGAGACCGAGATCGCGGCCGAGAACCGGCCGTCGGCCCCGTCGGCCCCCGCGGCTCCGCCCGCGCCCAACCCCGTCCAGGTGGGCCCGTCGTACGGTTCGCCGCAGCCCGCCTACGACCCGCGGTACGACGACCGGCGCCGCGACGACGACCGTCGTTACGACCGGGACGGCCGCTACGACCGCGACCGCCGGTACGACGACGACCGTCGCTACGACTCGTACGGGGACCGCCGCTACAAGAAGAAGCGCAAGGAGTCCTTCCTGGAGGACCTCTTCGACTTCTGACGTGCCCTGGCGCCCGGACGCCGGACGCGTGGCGCTGCGCCACGTGGTGAGATGGGTGCTGTGAACAGCGAGCCGGGTGACGAGGGCACGCGCCCGCCGTCCGGCAACCGGGTGCTCGTCGTGGACGACGACGTGGCGCTGGTGCGCGCCCTGGCCATCAACCTGCGGGCGCACGGCTGGGACGTGACCACGGCACCGACGGGCGCGGCGGCGCTGGACGCGGTGGCCTCGGCCCGGCCGGAGGTCGTGCTGCTGGACCTCGGCCTGCCGGACATGCCGGGCCTCGAGGTGATCGCGGGCATCCGTGGCTGGACCCGGGTGCCGATCGTGGTGCTGTCGGCCCGGCAGCTCGGTGACGACAAGGTCGACGCCCTGGACGCAGGGGCCGACGACTACGTGACCAAGCCGTTCGTCATGAACGAGCTGCTCGCGCGGTTGCGGGCGGCGGTGCGCCGGGCGGCCCCGGCGCAGGCGGAGGAACCGGTGGTCGTGGCGGGTGAGCTGCGGATCGACCTGGCGCGGCGGCAGGTCTTCCGGTCCGGGGCGGAGGTACGCCTGAGTCCTACGGAGTGGGCGCTGCTGGAGGTCCTCGTGCGCAACCGGGGCCGGCTCGTGGACCGCAAGCTGCTGCTGCACGAGGTCTGGGGTCCCGCCTACTCGACCGAGACCAACTACCTGCGGGTCTACACGGCGCAGCTGAGGCGCAAGCTGGAGCGCGACCCGTCGCACCCGCAGCACATCCTCACCCACCCGGGGGCGGGGTACCGGTTCGAGGTCGAGCCGGCGGGGCCGCCCGAGCCGGCGGGGCCGGGGCCCGCGCCCGGGAGCTAGGGCGGACGGGAGCTAGGGCGCCGCGGACGGCGCGCGCAACCCCAGCAGAACACCGGCACCCACGACCGCCACGCCCAGCCACACCACCGGGCCCGGCACGGGCGCACCGAGCAGGACGCCGCCCACGGCGGACGCCACCGGGACCACGCCGGTGAACAGCCCGGCCCGTCCGGGACCGATCCGGTCGACGGCCGTGTACCAGAGCAGGAACGCCACCACCGTGACGCCCAGCGCGAGGTGCAGCACGGCGGAGACCTGCCCGGGCCGCAGCGTCAGGACCGCGGCGGGCCCTTCGGTCACGAGGCTGAGGCCCCACAGCGCGAGGGCGGCGATCCAGACCGTGTGCAGCGACACCCCGTGCGGCCCGAGCCGGTGCAGCACCGGCACCGCGAGCAGGGTGAACCCGGCCTCGCAGAGCAGCGTGAGCAGGGCGTAGCCCAGGCCCGCCGGGTCGGTGCGCCCACCCCCGGTGACCAGCACGGCGCCCAGGGTGACCACGACCGCGCCGGCCACCACCACAGGAGCGGGCCGGGCCCCGCCGAGGAGCGGCCCCACGAGCGCGAGCAGCACCGGCACGGCGGCGACCGCCACACCGATCACCGCCGGCTCGGCGTGCGCGACGCCGCGCACCACGCCCACGTTGAACAGCACCAGCCCGCTCAGCGCGACCGCGGCGAGCCAGGCCCACTCCCGGCCGCGCGGTACGGGGACGGTGCGGCCGGTGGCCCGCAGGAGCAGCACCAGGACCACGGCGGCGAGCGTGTACCGCAGGGCCTGCACGGCGAACAGCGGGGCGTCGGCGAGCACCCCCGACACGGCCACCTGGCTGCCGACGAGGGTCATACCGAGCCCGGCGAACACGGGGCCGGACCAGGGTGCGGACGGGCGGGCGGCCGGGGCGTCGCCCGGCGCCGGCGGGTGGACGGAGGTCGTCATGACGGTGAGCGTGCTCCAGACTTGGTCCGTCTGACAGTGCCAAGTTGATGGTGAACAAGGAGACCAAGATGGCGGGCGCCGACTTTCTCCAGCTCGATCCGGCCCGCGCCCGGCCGCGCGGCCTGGCCACATGGCTCGCCGAGCAGGTGCGGGACGCCGTGTCCGACGGCCGTCTCGCCCCGGGCGACCGGCTGCCCGCGACCCGGGTCCTCGCGGACCAGCTCGGGTGCTCGCGGGGCGTGGTGGTGGACGCGTACCGGCGCCTGACGGACGAGGGGCTGCTGACGGGGCGGCACGGCGGCGGCACGACGGTGCGCACCGAGGTCGTGGCTGCGCCGGGTGGGCGTGACGCCGTCGGGCCGCGGCCCGAGCCCGGGTCCGTTCCTGGGCCGCTGCCCGGGCCCGGCTTGCCGCACGTGTCGCCGGGTGCTGCCGACGGGCTCCCCGGCCCGGACGCCGCCGGTGTGCCGGCCGGCCCGGACCTGATCGACCTGTCGCCCGGTCTGCCGGATCTCGCGGCGTTCCCCCGCGCCGCCTGGGCGCGCGCCGAGCGGGCGGCGTTGAGCGGCCTCGCGTCGAGCGGGCTCGGCTACGGCGACCCGCGCGGGCTGCCCGCGCTGCGCGAGGCCGTGGCCGGATGGCTCGCCCGCACCCGGGGCCTGCGTGCCCACCCCGACGAGGTCATCGTCGTCAACGGGGTGTCCCAGGGCCTCGTGCTGCTCGCCCGGGTGCTCGGCGCGCGAGGGACGCACCGCATCGGCTTCGAGGACCCGGGCTCGTACGGCGCACGTGAGCACCTGCGGCGGTGGGGTCTGGACCCGGTCCCGGTCCCGGTGGACCGGGACGGGCTCGACGTGGCCGCGCTCGGCCGCACCGCCGTGGACGCGGTGCTGGTCACCCCCGCGCACCAGTTCCCCACGGGCGTCGTGCTCGCCCCCGGCCGCCGCCGGGAGCTCGTGGCATGGGCGCGCGCGGCCCCGCAGGGTCCGGACGGCATGCCCGGCCGCCTCGTCGTCGAGGACGACTACGACGCCGAGCACCGCTACGACCGGCCACCCGTCCCCGCCCTGCGCGCCCTCGCGCCGGACCACGTGGTGCACCTCGGCAGCGTGTCCAAGACCCTGGCACCCGCGATCCGCCTGGGCTGGCTGCTCGCACCCGCCGCGCTCCGGACGGAGCTGGTCGAGGCCCGGTACTGGACCGACCTCGGCAGTCCCGCGCTGCCGCAGCTCGCGCTGGCGCACTTCATCACCTCCGGCGGGTTCGAGCGGCACCTGCGTCAGGTCCGGCGCCGCCATCGCGCCCGCCGCGACGCGCTGCTGGCGGCGCTGACGACGCACCTGCCCGGCGGCACTGCCCACGGCGTGGCCGCCGGCCTGCACCTCCTGGTGACACTGCCCGGCCTCGACGACGTCGACGTGGCGCGCCGGGCCCGGGCGGACGGGGTGCTGGTGCAGCCGTTGTCGGCGCACCGGAGGGGTGCCGGGCCGCCCGGCCTGGTGATCGGGTACGCCGCGAACACCCCGGACCGGCTGCACGAGGCGGTGCGGCGGATCGCCCGCTGCGCCGGTGTTCTGCCCTGATCCGGGTCAGCGGGAAGTCCCTGGCCGAATGCCTTTTCCGGACAGCAGTGAGGCCCTTTCCCGGGTATCCGGGAAAGGGCCTCACCGGGAGCCCTTTGTCACCAGCCCCACCGTTCACGAACGGCTGGTGGAAAAGGGGTTCGGTAACCGGCCGTGCTGGCGACGTCCGGCAGGTCGAAAGGGTTGTCCTCAGACCCCGGGAAGGGGGACGGGGACGGGGAGACCACCGAGGAGCGAGCTCAGCAGGTTGCCGAGGGCGCTGAGCAGGCCGTCCAGCAGACCGGTGGTCGGCAGCGGGACAGGCAGCTCCGGCACGGGGAGGTCCGGCACGGGAACGTCGGGGACCGGGGCGTCGATCGGGACGTCCGGCACGGGGTCCGCGACGACGTCGGGCGCCGGCTCCGCCTCCACGCTGATCGTGTGGGCCGCGGGGACGTCCCCGTCGGTCACCACCGCGGCACTCGCACCTGCTGTGGCTGCGCAGACCAGGCCGGCGGAGACCGCCACGGTTGCCACAGCGCGACTGATTGCACGGAATCCTCGGATCATTGTGTTTCCCCTCGAATAGCTCCGTTGAAACAGGTGGTGGAGCACACGTGTGTGTTCACCACGAAGAAGAGTCGGGTGCTCTTTTCACCCTGTCAATCCGTGCTGTGCGTGCGGTGCGGGGAAGGAAACAAGACATTCCAGGACCGAACTCTGCGGCAGAGCGCCAGGAATACCCGTAACCCAGACATCACAGTCGTGATATCCCGCATTTTCTGGACGGGCGTCCACTTCGCGCGCCGATTTCTCCTCGCCAGGGCGCCGCCGCGGCGGGCAGGATCACCGCATGACCCGTGTCCGACCGACCTGGCCCGAGCTGCCCGCCCCGGTGCGCGACGCCGTCGTCGCCGAGCTGGGCGGCCTCGTCACCGGCTGGACGTCGCACGACGGCGGCTACTCGCCCGGCTGGGCACTCACCCTCGAGGCGGCCGGCGAGCGCGTGTTCGTCAAGGTCGCCTCGACCGGCTACGACGTCGCCGCCCGGCTGCACCGTCGCGAGGCGCAGCGCGCGGCGGCCCTGCCCGCGGGCGTGCCCGCCCCGGCCTTCCGCTGGGCCAGGGAGGTGCCCCTGCCCGGGTCGGACGAACCCGGATGGGTCGTGGTCGCCTCCGACGCCGTGGACGGCCGCCTGCCGCGCACCGAGCCCTGGGACCTGGCCGACCTCGACCGGCTGCAGCACCTGGCCCGCCGCATCGCCGAGCACGAGGTGCCGGCCGGCGGGGCGTTCCCCGACCTGGCCGACCAGGTCTGGCCCGAGGCCTCGCTCCTGGCCGACGAACGGCCGGCCGGCCTGGCGACCTACGACCCCTGGCTGGCCCGGAACCTCGACCGCGTCGCCGAGACCGCGGCGCCGGCACGGCAGCGCGCGGCACTCGCCGGGCCGCACCTGGTGCACAAGGACCTGCGTGCGGACAACGCGCTCGTGGTCCGCCGGGCGGACGGGGGCGAGGAGGCGGTGGCCGTCGACTGGCCGCACGCCGTGCGGGGCGCGGGCTTCGTGGACCAGACCGCGATGCTGCCGGCGGTGCACGCCACGGGCGGGCCCGCCCCGCAGGAGGTGCTGGACCGCACGCCGCTGGCGCCGGGCACGGACCCCGAGGCGGTCACGGTGTGGGTCGCCGTGCTGACCGCCTACTTCGTGCACCACTCCCTGCTCGACCCGCCGCCCGGAATACCGCACCTGCGCGCGTTCCAGCGCATCCAGGCCGAGGTGTGCGTGCCGTGGCTGCGGGCGCGGCTGGGCGGGTAGCGCCGTCAGGCGTGCGCGGTGCCGACCTGCTCCCGGACCTGGCGCTTGGCGCGGGCGAGCATGCCCGCCATGCCGTTCAGCCGCAGCAGGCTGACCACCTTCGTCAGGCCGAGCTGGAGCGGGTAGTCGTCGGGCACGTCCAGCACCTGCTGCGCCGTGAGCCCGGTCAGCCCTTGCGCGAGGATGGACGCGAAGCCGCGCGTGGTGGGCGCCTCCTCCGGGGCGGTCGCGTGGAAGGCGACCACCCCGGCGTCGTCCACCTCGGCGATGGCGTAGACGGGGGACTGGCACTCCTGGACCCGTTCGAGCTGTTCGGGCGCGTCCGCGTAGCGCGCAGGCAGGGGCGGGAGCTCGCGCGACACCTCCAGCAGGAGCTGGAGGCGATCCCGCTCGGGCGTCTCCAGGAAGGCGTCCCGCAGCTCGGCGAGGGCCTCGGGCAGGTCCGCGTGGTCGGTGCTCATCCGTTCATCCTTTCACCGTCGCGGCGGCCCGGGCGAGTGGCCGGACGGCGTCGTAGCGTGGCTGTATGGCCGAGAAGAAGGGGCCGGACGGCGGCCCCGACCGCTGGTCCCAGCGCGTCACCGAGGGCAGTGACGCCCTGGACCTGGAGGAGGGCGTGTTCACCTGGCACGATCCCGCGCGGATCGCCCGGTCCCTCAAGAAGTCCGCGGAGGCGAGCGGCCGGCGCAAGAGCTCCCCGTACCGCTCGGCGATGTCGATGCTGACGTTCTACGTCAACCGCGCGGGCAAGGAGCTGGACGCCGACCAGCGCGACGTGCTCGAACGCGCCAAGGACGAGCTGCGCAAGGCCTTCGGCCGGGACTGAGCCGCCGCCCGCGCGGAGCCGTCAGACCGTGCCGGGCTCGGCGCCGGTCGCGACGGGGACGCGCACGGCGTTGCCCCACTCCGTCCAGGAGCCGTCGTAGTTGCGCACGCCTGCGTAGCCGAGCAGGTAGGTCAGGGCGAACCAGGTGTGGCTGGAGCGCTCGCCGATGCGGCAGTAGGTGATCACGGCGTCGTCCGGGCTCATGCCCAGGCCCTCCGTGTAGATCGCCTCCAGCTCCTCGCGGGTCTTGTAGGTGCCGTCCTCGGCCACCGCCGTCGCCCAGGGCACGTTGCGCGCCGTGGGGATGTGGCCGCCGCGCAGCACGCCCTCCTCCGGGTAGTCCGGGATGGCGATCCGCTCGCCCGTGTACTCCTGCGGGGAGCGGATGTCGACGAGCGGGCCGGTGCCGAGGTGCGCCAGCACGTCCTCGCGGAAGGCGCGGACCGTGGTGTCGTCGCGCTCGACCGTGGGGTACTCGACCGGTGCGGGGGCGGGGACGTCGGTGGTGAGCTCGCGGCCCTCCGCGCTCCACAGGCCGCGGCCGCCGTCGAGCAGGCGCACGTCCTGGTGCCCGAACAGGGTGAACACCCACGCCGTGTAGGCGGCCCACCAGTTGTTCTTGTCGCCGTACAGCACGATCGTCGTGTCGCGCGTGATGCCCTTGCCGCCCATCAGCGCGGCGAACGCGGCGCCGTCCAGGTAGTCGCGGACCTGCGGGTGCTGCAGCTCGGTGTGCCAGTCCACCTTCACCGCGCCGGGGATGTGCCCGGTCTCGTAGAGCAGCACGTCCTCGTCGGACTCCACGACCACGATCCCGGGATCCTTGAGGTGCTCGGCCAGCCACGCGGTGCTCACGAGGCGCTCCGGGTGGGCGTACCGCGAGAACTTCTCGGACGGGTCGACGGGCGTGGCCATGGTTCCTCCTCGGGGAGCGCGTGCGCTGACGACCAGGAGAACACGCGGCGGTCCCGAAACGATCCCGGATCGCCGGGACCGGCCGGGATCGCCCGCGGGTCAGGTCAGCCGGCGCTCCAGCACGGCCAGGTGGGCCGACGCCCGGGTGGCCTGCGGACCGCCGGGCTGTGCCAGCCGGGCCAGCCGGGTCCAGGCGGCGTGGTCGTCCGCACCCTCGGCGCGTGCGGTCCACCGCTCGACGGCGACGGCGTCGTCGCAGACGTGCACCGCCGCACGCACCTCCGCCTCCAGCTCCTCGCGCAGCCGCTCGACGCCGGGCGCCACCGACCGGCGCAGCAGCGGCTCCGGGTAGGCGGCCAGCGCGCCCCGCACGTCGCCGCGGCCCAGCCGTTCGCGTACCGCGTCCACGTCGGACAGGAGGGGGCGCGCGAGCCGGTACGGGCGTGAACCGGCGAGCAGCGGACCGTCCAGGGCGCCGTCGGCCACGCGGCGGAGCCGGGAGATCTCCGCCCGCACGGCCACGAGCGACAGGTCGCCCGGGTGCAGCAGCACGGCGAGCTCCTCGGCGCCCAGCCCCCGGGGGTGCTCCGCCAGCAGGAGAAGGATCTCCGCGTGGCGCAGCGAGATCCGCCGGCCGCGCAGCGCGGGCGGCCCGAGCAGCCGGAGGTCGGGCCCGCGGTCTGGACCCGCGGTCGGTCCGAGCGCCGTCGCCACCGCGGCGTCCCGCGGCCCGGCGGCGGCCCGCGCTGCGAGCTCGCGCTCGACCATGGCGACGGTGGCCCGCACGAGGGCGAGGGCGACGTGCGACCCGGCGACGCTGCCGCCGGTGAGGTCGACGGCGCCCACGATCCCGCCCGCCGGGTCGTGCACGGGCGCCGCGGTGCAGCTCAGTCGTTGCACGGGACGCGCGAAGTGCTCGGCACCGAGCACCTGGACGGGGCGGCGTGTGGCCAGGGCGGTGCCCGGCGCGTTGGTGCCCACGGACTCCTCGCGCCACACGGCGCCCTCGACGAAGCCGACGTGGTCGACCGCAGTGCGGACCGGACCCCGGCCCTCCACCCAGAGCAGCCGGCCGGCGTCGTCCGAGACGGCCACCACGAGGTCGTCCCCCGTCGCGCCGCCCACCATGTCCCGGACCAGGGGCATCGCGACGGCCAGGGGATGGTGGCTCCGGTAGTCCTCCAGGTCGTCCGACGCCGCGACCGCCACCGCGCTCGGGCTGTCCGGGTCGACGCCGTTGCGCAGGCTCCGTCGCCACGAGGCCGCGACGACGGGGTCGATGCCGTCAGGCTCCTGCGAGCCGGCGGAACCGACGAAGTTCTCGTAGGCGGCGCGCACCCACTGCGCGTCGCGGTGCGGCACCTGCGTCATGCTGCCCCTGACCTGGTTCGGACGTCGTCGTCGAACCAGGCCAGTGTAGGCACCGGGCCAAGCCTCTCAACAGGTTGTGCCTGCCGATGGCCAAGCCGCCAGCACCCCGGGTGCGTCGTCCACAGATCACGGACGTATTACGGATTCGCCGCGCGAGAGGAAGAAAGTAGTCCTAGCGTCATTCTCACCGGTTGTTGAACGGGCCTTGAGTCCGACAGATAGTTTTCATGGGAACTCTCTTTGGGGGAAGAGTTGAACACCATCGCTTTAGCTAGACCGGAATCCACGATGTCCGATGCTGACGAACCGGCCGGAGACAGTCCGAGCCACCTGCCCGCCTCGCCCGGCCCCACCGGGCTGCCCGCCCTGGCCGAGATCGACCCGGCCGACCTCCCGCCGCTCGACGCGTCGGAGCCCCCGCTCGCCGAGCTCGCCGGAGCCCGCGGGCGCCGCCGCTGGACGTACGGCGCCGCGATCGTCACCGGTGTCGCGGTGGCGATCACCCTCTGGGTCGGGTCGGTCCGCGCCGACGAGGCCAGCCGGCTGCTTGCCCTGACCGACAAGATCGAGCTGCAGGTCAGCGCCACGTCCGACCGTTCGCACGACCTGGCCGCCGTCATGGACATGGCCGAGCGGGTCTACGTGCACTCGGACGGTCGCGTCGCCGACCCGGCCACCCGCGACGTGCTCGCCCAGGCCCTCGCCGACGCCCGCGCCGCCGTCGCGCAGCGGGTGACCGACGCCCCGCCGTCATCGGTGACGCAGGCTCGCACCCTGCTCGACCAGGCCACCCACATCGAGACGTCGCTCGACTGGGCCACCGAGGACCTGCGCGTCGCCATGGACATGGTGCAGCAGTCGCAGGGTGCCCAGCGCACCCTGGACTCCCGCGACCCGGTCGGCACCCGGACCATCCTCACCTCCCACGACGGCTCGTGACGACCGTTTCCGGCAAGGCCGGAAATTTCGGGTCGCACCCCTGGTGGTAAACAACTTTCTCGACATTCTTGCGGCCATTCTTTCTGGCGGTCATGGAATGTCTCTGCACCCATCGAGGAAAGAGCGGGTCCGGCGTCACCTCGGGTAGGCGTCGACCAGGCTCACGAACTCGGCCCGCAGTCCGTAGGGATCCTCGCCCAGGGCTCCGGCAGCGCGCTCCCGGACCGCGTCGAGATCGGCCTCGCCCCGGTACTCCGACTCCGTGGCGATCAGGCCGAGCTCGGCCACGGCGGAGGCGAAGACGAAGTCGGCCGTCGGCGCCGTCGTGAACGCCTCGGCGCCGACGGGGAACTCGACCTCCGTGCTCCGCCCGCCGCCGGGCTGCTTGTACCGCACGTGCACGGTCATGAAGTCGTCACTGGTGCCGGCCTCCCGCTCCGAGTACTTCAGGTCGCCGTCCGATGCGCCGTCGCTGCCTGCCGGGACCAGCTCGTAGAAGGCGGTCACCGCGTGCCCGGCCCCGACGTCGCCCGCGTCCTTGGCGTCGTCGTCGAACTCCACGTCCGCCAGGCGCCGGTTGTCGTACCCGATCAGGCGGTACGAGCCGACCGTCGCCGGGTTGAGCTCCACCTGCAGCTTCAGGTCCTGCGCCACCACGAACATCGTCGAGTCGAACTCGTCGACCAGCACCTTTCGTGCCTCCGCGAGGGTGTCGACGTAGGCGTAGTTGCCGTTCCCGTGGTCGGCGATCGCCTCCATCGTGCTGTCCTTCAGGTTGCCCATGCCGAAGCCCAGCACGGACACGTACACGCCGGACTCGCGTTCCTGCTCGACCAGGTCCGTCAGCTCCTGCGGTGTGGACGGGCCCACGTTGAAGTCACCGTCCGTGGCCAGGACCACCCGGTTGTTGCCGCCCTCGACGAAGTTCTTCTCGGCCAGCTCGTAGGCCGTGACCAGCCCGTC
Source organism: Promicromonospora sp. NPDC050880 (assembly GCF_044456525.1). NCBI lineage: Bacteria > Bacillati > Actinomycetota > Actinomycetes > Micrococcales > Promicromonosporaceae > Promicromonospora > Promicromonospora sp. NPDC050880. Next base: position 79,088 of record NZ_JBITFV010000007.1, on the reverse strand, counting down.
CGCACCGCCGGTGGATCCACCCGCACGCAGCGAGCGCAGATGGTCCACGAGCACGCCGTGCTCGGAACCCGGCACGGAGTCGGCGACCACCTGGTTGTCGCCCGCGTACGTCACGATCGACACCCGGTCGTCCTCGTCGAGCTGTTCCACCAGCAGCGCGAAGGACTCCGCCAGCAGCGGCAGCTTGTTCGGCTCGTCCATCGAGCCCGACACGTCCAGCAGGAAGACGATGTTGTTGCCCTCCGACGTCGGGACGGCCTCGGTGGCCTGCACGCCGACCATGGCGAGCTGGTGCCCGGGGTTCCACGGGGCGGCCGCGACCTCGGTGGTGACGGTGAACGGGTGCTCCGCGTCCGGGGCCGGGGCGGCGTAGTCGTAGTCGAAGTAGTTGACCAGCTCCTCGATCCGTACGCCCTCGGGTGCCACGCCCTGGTTCACCTGGCGGCGCAGGTTCGCGTACGACGCCGTGTCGACGTCGGCCGAGAACGTGGACAGGGGGCTGGTGGCGACGTCCAGGAACGGTGACTCGGGGGAGTCGTCGTACTCCTCCCGGCTCTCGGGCCCGACGAGCTCCGCGTCCGCGCCGGGGGCGACGGGCGCGGCCTCGCCGGTTCCGGGTGCGGGGACCGTGAGGCTCGTGGTGTCGCCCGCCGTCGCCACCTCGTCGTTCTGGGCGGTGCAGCCGGCGAGCGCCAGGACCACGGTCAGTGCGGCGGACAGCGGCACGATCAGGGGAAGGGCGGGCTGCGGCCGGTGGTGCACGGGGAACGGGCCGCCGGCGTGGCGCGGTGCTGCGGGGTGCGGTGCGGGGTTCATCTGGTCCCTCTCCGGGTTGGCGTCGTCGCGGACCGTGCCGGCCCGGCGATCTGTCCCTCTGTGGGTCCCTGTGTGCCGGATCCCGCCGGGCTTGCGCCGTGAGGTCACGGTCGGGTTGCAACGCTCCTGCAACGTGCGGCTGCCTAACGTCGCCCCACTCGGGCGCGCCGGTGCGCCCGAGGGTGTCTTCGCCGTCGGACGACCGCGGCAGGCACGTGAACCTGCGAGGAGGCAGACCATGACCGTGTACGCAGCCCCGGGGACCGAGGGGGCCGTCGCCACCTACCGGGCCCGGTACGACCACTGGATCGGCGGCGAGTACGTGCCCCCGGCGAACGGCCAGTACTTCGAGAACCCCAGCCCTGTGAACGGGCGCGTCTTCACCGAGGTGGCGCGCGGCGACGCGGACGACATCGACCGGGCCCTCGACGCCGCGCACGGCGCCGCACCGGCGTGGGGGCGCACCTCGGTCACGGAGCGCGCGATCGTCCTGAACAAGATCGCCGACCGCATGGAGGAGCACCTGGAGGAGCTGGCCGTCGCGGAGACGTGGGAGAACGGCAAGCCCGTCCGGGAGACGCTGGCCGCCGACATCCCGCTCGCCATCGACCACTTCCGCTACTTCGCGGGCGCCATCCGGGCCCAGGAGGGGTCGATCAGCGAGATCGACGGCGACACGATCGCCTACCACTTCCACGAGCCGCTGGGCGTGGTGGGGCAGATCATCCCCTGGAACTTCCCGATCCTGATGGCCGTGTGGAAGCTGGCACCGGCGCTCGCGGCGGGCAACGCGGTGGTGCTCAAGCCGGCCGAGCAGACGCCCACGTCGATCCTGTACCTCATGGAGCTCATCGCGGACCTGCTGCCGCCGGGCGTCGTCAACGTGGTGAACGGGTTCGGCGCGGAGGCGGGCAAGCCGCTGGCCAGCTCGTCCCGGATCCGCAAGATCGCGTTCACGGGCGAGACCACGACGGGCCGCCTGATCATGCAGTACGCGTCGCAGAACATCATCCCGGTGACGCTCGAGCTGGGCGGCAAGTCGCCGAACATCTTCTTCAGCGACGTCGCGGCGGCCCGGGACGACTTCTACGACAAGGCCCTGGAGGGCTTCACGATGTTCGCCCTCAACCAGGGCGAGGTGTGCACGTGCCCGTCGCGTGCGCTCATTCAGAGCGACATCTACCGCGACTTCCTCGCCGACGCCGTCGCGCGCACCGAGGCGGTCGTGCAGGGCAACCCGCTGGACACCGACACGATGATCGGCGCGCAGGCCAGCAACGACCAGCTCGAGAAGATCCTGAGCTACTTCGACATCGGCCGGGCCGAGGGCGCGAAGGTGCTCACGGGCGGGCACCGGGCCGAGCTGGAGGGCGACCTCGCGGGCGGCTACTACGTGACGCCCACGATCTTCGAGGGCAAGAACGAGATGCGGGTCTTCCAGGAGGAGATCTTCGGCCCGGTGGTCGCGGTGACGGAGTTCGCGGACTTCGACGACGCGATCAAGATCGCCAACGACACCCTGTACGGGCTGGGTGCGGGCGTGTGGAGCCGGTCGGGGTCCGCCGCCTACCGGGCCGGCCGGGCCATCGAGGCCGGCCGGGTGTGGACGAACAACTACCACGCCTACCCGGCCGCGGCGGCGTTCGGCGGCTACAAGGGCTCGGGTGTGGGCCGCGAGAACCACAAGATGATGCTCGACCACTACCAGCAGACCAAGAACCTCCTGGTCAGCTACTCGCCGACCAAGCTGGGCTTCTTCTAGCCCATGGCCCGACGCGTCGGACGTACGGGTCGCCCCGGCGGCCTGTACGTCTGACACGCATGAGGGAGGTTGTTGTGTCCAGTGACGTCGACGGCGGTGCGCCGCCCGCGCGGGTGGGCGTGACCGAGGAGGCGGCCGCCCTGCTCGCGCGGCTGCGCACCCGGCACGGCGAGCTGATGTTCCACCAGTCCGGCGGGTGCTGCGACGGTTCGTCGCCCATGTGCTATCCCGACGGCGACTTCATCACGGGCGACGCCGACGTCCGCCTCGGCGAGCTCGCGATCGCGCCGGGCCCGGACGACGGCGGTCCGGGGTTCACCGTGCCGGTCTGGATGAGCCGCAACCAGTTCGAGTACTGGAAGCACACCCATCTGACCATCGACGTGGTGCCCGGTCGTGGTGCCGGGTTCAGCCTGGAGGCACCCGAGGGCGTGCGGTTCCTCATCCGGTCGCGGCTGTTCACCGACGAGGAGTGGGAGCGCCTCCAGGACGTGTGAGAAAAGGGGCTTGAAGTTAACGCGGCGTCAACCTCTACCGTGGACGGCATGCACTGGTCCATCCAGGAGATAGCGCGGCTGACCGGCATCACGAGCCGCACGCTGCGGCACTACGACGCCGTCGGGCTGCTCCCTGCCGTCCGGACGACGGCGAACGGCCCGCGCCGCTACGACCGCACCGCCCTGGTGCGGCTGCAGCGGATCCTGCTGCTCCGGGACCTCGGTCTCGGCCTCGGCGACATCGCCGGGGTGCTCGACAGCGAACAGGACGAGGCGTCGGCGCTGCGCCGGCACCTCGCCTCGCTGCGCGCGGAGCAGGACCGGCTGACGCGGCAGATCGCGTCGGTCGAGCGCACGGTCGCCGCCCTGGAACAGGACCCCGACGCGAAGGAGGACATCGTGGCGCAGGACATGCTCGACGGGTTCGACCACACCCGGTACGAACAGGAGGTGACCGAGCGCTGGGGCCGCGACGCCTACGAGACAGGCGACACGTGGTGGCGCGGGCTCGGCAAGGAGGGACAGGACGAGTTCAAGGCGCGGGTCGCGGCACTGAACCAGGCCTGGACCGAGGCCGGCGAGGCCGGCATCGACCCCGCCTCCGACCAGGCGCAGGCGCTCGCCGCACGGCACGCCGCCTGGCTCGTGTCCGTCCCCGGCACCCCTGGCCACGAGCAGGGTCGTCCCGACAAGGGCTACCTGCTGGGCCTGGGTGACATGTACGTGGCGGACGACCGGTTCGCCGCGAACTACGGGGGCACCGCGGGCGCCACGTTCGTGCGGGACACCCTCCGTGTCTACGCCGAGCGCGCCTACCCGGACGGCGAGAGCTGACCCTCGTGACCGCCGGTCAATGACACTCGGTTTCACAGGTAATCTCTCCACATGCTCGAAGCAGCCGCCGCAGCCCGCCAAAAACCGCATGTGACCTGCTGGTTTGCTGGCCTGACGACGCTCGATGTGATCCATCGGAGCACGGTCAGACCCGGGCCCAACCAGAAGATCACCGCCGTCCGGCAGGACGTGTCCGCCGGCGGCCCGGCGGCCAACGCGGCGGTGACCGCCGCGACGCTCGGGGCCCGGGCGCTGCTCATCAGCGCCATGGGCTCCGGGCCGGTGGGTGCCGCCGCGCGCGGTGACCTCGAGCACCACGGCGTCGAGGTGCACGACACCGCCGAGGGCCGCGAGATCTCGCTCGCGGTCTCGGCGGTCATGGTCGACGACGAGACCGGTGACCGGTCGGTCGTCTCACCCGACGCGACGCTCGCCGGCGGGTTCGACGTCACGCCCGACGAGCTCGACACCCTGCCCCGGCCGGACGTCGTGCTGCTCGACGGTCACCACCCCGACCTGGCCCGCAGCGTGCTCGCCTACGCGCGGACCCTGGAACCCCGTCCGCTCGTCGTGCTCGACGCCGGCCGGTGGCGGCCCGTCTTCGCCGACCTCCTCGGAGCGGCCGACGTCACGGCGCGCTCCGCCGACTTCCACGCTCCCGCGGACGTCGCACGGTCCCGGGCGTCCGTCGCCACGCACGGCCCGGCCCCCGTGACGTGGCGCGACAAGGACGGCCGCCGCGGGACCACCGACGTGCCCGTCGTCGACGTCCGGGACACCCTCGGCGCCGGGGACGCGTTCCACGGCGCCCTCGTCGTGGCGCTCGCGCGCGGCGCCGGCCTGGAGGAGGCCGTCGAGGAGGCGGTGCGCGTGGCCTCCGTGCGCGTGCAGCACATCGGCCCGCGCACCTGGCTGGAGAGCCTGCGGTGCGGCTGACGACCCGCGAGCTGGCGGACCGCGCGGCGGAGCTCGCCGCCGAGGCCTCCCGCACCGGCCGGGCACGCATCCTGGGGATCACCGGCCCGCCCGGCGCGGGCAAGTCCACGCTGGCGGCCGCCCTGACCGAGGCCCTCGGCGCGGGTACCGCCGTCGTGGTGGGCATGGACGGCTTCCACCTGTCCAACGCGGTCCTGGAGGCCCGCGGCAGCCGCGACCGCAAGGGCGCCGTCGACACGTTCGACGACGCCGGGTACGCCGCTCTCATCGACCGGATCGCCGACCATGCCCTCGACGCCCCGCCGCTCTACGCCCCGGAGTTCCGCCGTGAGATCGAGGAGCCCGTGGCGGCGGGCACCGTGGTGGGCGCCGAGCCGCTGGTGATCACCGAGGGCAACTACCTGCTCGTCCCGGACGGTGCCTGGCCCGCCGCGCGCTCCCGGATGGCGGAGGTCTGGTACCTCGACCTGCCCGACGCCGAGCGGCTGCGCCGCCTCGTCGCCCGGCACCACGCCTTCGGCAAGCCCCTGCCCGACGCCGAGACCTGGGCCGCCGGATCCGACCAGCGCAACGCGGAGCTCATCGCCACCACGCGGGGCGCGGCCGACCTGGTCGTCGAGTGGGTCTGACCAGCCGGTACGTCTGACCCGACGCCGGGCGTGGCCGGTGCGCCCCGCCGGGTGTGCCCCGGGCACGCCGCGCCGCGGGCTCAACCGATCTCCAGGACCGCCACGCGCCACACCCCGCGCCGCCCCTCCAGCCGCACGGCGGCCGCGCGTACGCGCCCCTCGTCGTGCAGGATCACCGTGGCCTCCGCCGAGGCGGCACCGAGCCGCACCATGCGCACCCGCCGGACGGTGGCCGCGTGCGCCCTGGGTCGCGGCGGGCGCTGCCGGCGGGCCTCCCGCATGAGCCGCCCGCGCTCCAGGAGCTGGGTGTAGACCTCCGGCGTCACCCACCGCACGAGCTGTGCCGCCGGACGCTCGCCCCGGAGCACCTCGACGGCGGCGCGCACCACGCGGCACACCTGCGCCGTCGGGTCGGGCAGCTCGGGTTCTGGCTCCGGTGCCGGGCGTGCGGAGGTCGCCGCCAGAGCCACCGCCGCGTCCCGCAGCTCCGGGTGCGGCGTGCCCCCGATCTGCATCCGCCGCAGGCGACTGCCGATTCCCGGCCCGGTGACCGGGCCGATCCGGGGTGTCGCCGGCCTGCGGGGCGGGGCCGGGACGGAGGTGGTGCGCAGGGCCGTGCTGCGTGGGGCGGCGCTGCGCGGAGTGGCGGTGCGCGGAGTGGCGGTGCGAGAGGTCGTGCTGCGTGGGCCCGTGCCGTTCGGACTCGTGCTGCGTGGTGTCCTGCTGGCTGGGCTCGTACCGGCAGGGCCCGTGCCGGCAGGGCCCGTGCCGGCCGGGGGCGCGTCATCGGCCGTGGTGGCGCGTGGCGCCGGCGTCAGGGCCTCCGCGGCCTGCGGTGTCGCGGCCCCCGGCGGGACGTGCGGCGGGGTGCCCTGGGGTACGTCGAGTGCGGTCATGGGCGAGCTCCTGGGGTCAGCGGGCAGTCGTGGTGGGGCGGGGGCGGCAGGGTGGAGCCAGGGCTCCCGGTCATGGCACGCGCAGGACCGTCCCGGGGCGGATCAGGTCCGGGTCGGCACCGATCGTCTGCCGGTTGGCCAGGTGCCATCGCTGGACGGCCGCCGCGATCTCGCCGGCGGTGGTTCCGGCGGTCGGGTCGGTGCCGGGGTCCCGGTCGGTCGCCGTCGCCTCGTCCGTGAGCCGGGCCGCCGCGATGGACCAGAGGGTGTCGCCCGGTTCGACCACGACCACCGGCCGCCGCTCGCCTCCGATGCCCAGGCCCCGGTCGACCAGCGAGGAGCGTTCGGGCACCGGGCGCGGGGATGTCGTGGGCGGCGTCGTGTGCGGTGATCCGCTCGCGCGGCCGTGCGTCGCACCTCGCCGGGCGGGCTCCTGGTGCTCGGTCGCGCCGGATCGCGCCGCTGCCCCGTCGCCGGCTGTGGCACCGGTCGGCCGCCAGCCCAGATCGAGCACGACGGCGGGGCCGCCGTCGCCCGCCGCCGACGCGAGTGCACCCCGTTCGGGCAGTGCCGTGGCGGTCGGTGCGGCGAGGGCGAGCCCGATCCCCGCCCCGACGGCGGCCCGCGCGAGGCGGCGCACGACCGCCGGTGCGTGCTCGGCCACCGCCCGCTCACCGGCGGCCCACTGCACGCCTCGGCGGCAGGCGACCACCCAGGCCAGTGCGACGAGCGTGTGCCCGCCGGCCCAGCCTGCCGCCACGGTGCCCGCTGCGACGGCCGCGAGCTCGACGATGCCCTCCACCGGGAAGAGCGCGCTACCGAGTCCGGTACCCACGTGCCAGGTGCGCACACCCAGCACGCCGGCGGCCACGACCAGCGCCACGCCGAGGGCCAGGAGCCCGGCCGCCCCACGCCGGGCGGCGCGTGCCGCCCCTCCGCGCCGGACGCGGTCGGTGCGGAGGGTCCGCACGGTGCCTGGTGGCGCCGGAGTCTGGCTGAGGATGCTGCTCGACATCGTTCCCCCTGTGATGGTCGTCGTCGAAGTGGCCGAGCGTCATCAGCTGCCTTTGATGGTGGTTGATGATGCCCGGTGCTCGATATTCAACATCCGTGGCATCGGGGTGTCCACCGGAGAGCGAGATGGCTGTGGATGGCGCAAGGTGGCCTCATGACGTCACTGGACCAGGCGGGTTCCGCTCGGTGGGCGGCACTGTTCGGGGACCTGGAGGCGCAGGCTCGCGCCCGGTCGGCGGCCGAGGCCGATGCGCTCGTTCCTGAGCTGACCCGCGCCGAGCACGCCACGATGAAGGTCGCGGACCGGTTCCGGGCGGTGGTGGGCGGCGCGGTCACGGTGGAGCTGCTCGACGGCACCCCGCTGCGCGGTGTGGTGCGGGAGGTGGCGGACGAGTGGGTTCTGCTCCAGGGGGTGCGGCCCGAACCGACGGGGCAGCACCTGGTGCCGCTGGGCGCGGTCGTGGGGGTGCTGGGGCTGGCGCGGCAGGCGGCGTCGGCGACGTCCCGGCGCGATGCGCTCGGGCTGGGCCCTGCGCTCCGTACGCTTCAGCGCGACCGGGTGCGGGTCACGGTGCGCACGCTCGGTGGCACGGTGAGCGGTCGTGTCGCCCGCGTGGGGCGCGACCATCTGGACGTCGACCTGCTCGATGACCGCGGGGCGCGGCTGGTTCCGTTCTCGGCTCTGCTGGTCGTGAGCGAAGCGCCCTGACCTCGGTCGGAATGCCCGTTAACGGAGATCGGGACCGGTGTCACTCCTGTGGAGTGCTCCGGTCCCGACGGTGTGCTGCGGGAATTCAGGCATCGGTGGTCGCAGAGCCCTTGAGCCGTTCGCGGCTCTTTGCATACATCCGCTCGATGTACGCCTCGAGCTCTGCCGCCTCGACGCGCCAGACCTTCTTGGGGCCCACCTGGATGGCAGGAAGGTCGCCGGTCCGAACCAGGGCGTAACCCTGGGCCATCGAGATGTTCAGGGTCTCGACCACATCGGCCAGTGAGAGAAAGCGCTTTTCCATGGGAACAGTGTGGCACGAGACACCGACATGAGGGGGTTATCCCCAAGAAGTGTTTATCTGATGCCGGATCGGCGGTGTTCGATCACTATGGTTCCGGCGCTCTGCCCAAGCTGCGCCCATTCTGTCCGGATCGACACGTCGCAGTGCGTGAACAGTCAGTCGAAGTTCTACGCGACGGTCTACCCAAAGTCCACCAAAGTGCACGGAAGGACCGAGATGACGTATGCCCCGGCCGCACCAGCCCCCGCCCTCCAGGGGGTGCCCGAGCCGACGGCCGCCCGGCTCCGGCGGCCCCGCTGGCGTGACCCGCGGCTGGTGACCGGTGTCGTGGTCGTCGCGCTCTCGGTGGCGCTCGGCTCATGGGTGGTCTCGGCCGCGAGCCGTACCGTCCCGGTCTACGTCGCCGACGGTGCGCTGACACCCGGTGAGCCGGTCACGTCCGCCTCCGTGCGCGTCGCCGACGTCCGGCTCGGCGCGGGGACGGCCCGCTACCTGCCCGCCGACGAGGCGCTGCCCGCGGACCTGGTCGCGCTCCGCGTCGTGGACGACGGCGAGCTGGTCCCGCTGACCGCGCTCGGCGCCGACGCCGGCGTCCGCTCGGTCGCCGTCCCCGTGGCGACCGGGCTCTCCGACCGGATCCGGCCCGGAGCCGTGGTGGACCTGTGGTTCGTGCCGTCCCCGCCCGCCGCGGCCGGCGAGGTCGACCGGCCCGAGCCCCGGACGCTGGCGGAGCAGGTCGTCGTCGAGCAGGTCGAGACCGCCGAGGGGGCCATCGTGGTGCAGGGCCAGGTCACCCTGCACGTCCTCGTGCCCGCCGACGCGCTGCCGGCCGTCCTGACGGCGTTGTCGGACACGGGCACCGTCGCCGTGGTCCCCGTGGCGGGTGACGTCCGGTGACCGAGGAACGGACGGTCACGGTCCTGGTCGCGGTGCACGCACCGGGTGAGGAGGCCGCGGTGGTGACGGTGCTCGGTGCGCAGCAGCGGGTCGTCGTCGCCCGGCGGTGCGCCGAGCTGCCCGAGCTCCTGGCGTCCGCCGAGGCAGGTGCCGGGACGGCCGCCGTCGTCTCGGGGGACCTGCCCGGGCTGGACCGTGAGGCGGTCGCCCGCCTGCGCGTCGCGGGCCTGCGGGTCGTGGCCGTCGAGGACGCGACCACGCCCGCCGACCGCCTGGCCGCCCTCGGCTGCGACGTCGTGGTGGCGGCCGGCGACGCGGAGAACCTGGTCGCGGCCGTGCGGGGCGCGGCGCCGGAGATCGTCGTGCCGCCCCAGCCCGAGCCTCTGCCGGGCCTCGGGGGCCGGCGGGGTGCCGTCGTCGCCGTCTGGGGTCCGCAGGGGTCGCCCGGCCGGACCACGACCGCCATCGAGCTCGCCGCCGCCCTCGCGGGCATCGCTGCCGCCCCGGTGCGCCGGTCGGGCCTGCTGCGGCGCCCACGTGCCGCCACCCGGCCGGCGGGTGCGGACACGGCGCTCCTGGCGGACGCCGACACCTACGCGTCGTCGGTCACCTCCCGGCTCGGCCTGCTCGACGACGCGCCCGGTCTGGCGGCCGCGGCCCGCGCCGCCGGCCAGGGTGCGCTCGACGTCGTGACGCTCGCGCGGCACAGCCCGGTGGTGCTGCCCGGCGTGCGCGTGCTCACGGGCATCACGCGGGCCTCACGGTGGCCCGAGCTGCCCGCCGCGTCGCTGGAGGTGGTGTTCCAGCGGTGCCGCGAGCTCGTGTCCTGGACGGTGGTCGACTGCGGCCCCGTCCTGGAGAGCGACGAGCTCATCACCTATGACACGCGCGCACCCCAGCGCAACGGTGCGACCCTGAGCGCTCTCCAGGCCGCCGACGTCGTGGTGGTCGTCGGCGGGGCGGACCCGGTCGGGATGCAGCGCCTGGTCCGGGGCCTGGAGGACCTGCGGGACACCGACGTGCCGGTGTCGGGCGCGCGCGTCGTGGTGGTGAACCGGGTGCGGGACGCCGCGGTCGGGCGGCGCGCCGAGACGCAGGTGCGGGACGCGCTCGCCCGGTACGCCGGCGTCGACGACGTGCACCTGGTGCCCGACGACCCGGGCGGGCTCGACGCCGCGCTGCTGGCCGGCCGCGTGCTCGCCGAGTGCGCACCCGCCTCGCCGGCCCGCACCGCCTTCCTCGGGCTGGCGGACCGGGTCCGGGATCTCGTGCCCGCTCTGGTGTGAGGGCGGGGCGCCGGGTCGGCGCCCCGTCCCGGGTAACAATCCGCCCGACCGGCGCGGCTGGGTGACCGAAACCTGCCATCCGACGCTAGGTTGTGCCCGTGGCCGCCATGACGAAGGACAACTACGCCGACGACCTCCGTCTGGCGCACGTGATCGCCGACCAGGTCGACTCCATCACCATGTCACGGTTCCGGGCGCTCGACCTCAAGGTCGAGACCAAGCCCGACCTGACGCCGGTGTCCGACGCCGACCGTGCCGCGGAGGACTTCATCCGCGGCCAGCTCGCCCGCGCCCGCACGCGCGACGCGATCGTCGGGGAGGAGTACGGCTCCGCCGGGAACGGCGCACGGCGCTGGATCGTGGACCCGATCGACGGCACCAAGAACTTCGTGCGCGGCGTCCCCGTGTGGGCCACCCTGATCGCCCTGGCCGACGGCGAGGAGGTCGTCGTCGGCCTGGTCAGCGCGCCCGCGCTCGGCAGGCGCTGGTGGGCCGCGAAGGGTTCGGGCGCGTGGACGGGCAAGTCGCTGGCCTCCGCGGCGCGGATGTCCGTGTCGGGCGTCTCCCGGATCGCCGACGCCTCGTTCAGCTACGCCTCCATCGGCGGCTGGGAGGAGCGCGGATCGCTCGACGGGTTCCTCGACCTGACGCGCGCCTGCGACCGCACCCGGGGGTACGGCGACTTCTGGTCCTACATGCTCGTGGCCGACGGCGCCGTGGACATCGCGGCCGAACCCGAGCTCGAGGTGTACGACATGGCGGCCCTGGTACCGATCGTCACCGAGGCGGGCGGCACCTTCACCTCGCTCGACGGTGCCCCCGGGCCCTGGGGTGGGAACGCGATCGCGACGAACGGCAGGCTGCACGCCGAGGCGCTCGGCTACCTCGCCTGACGCGCCGGTCTGACGCACCGGCCTGACCCGCACGCCGCCAGGGCGCCGGGTCAGGCCGCATCCGTGGTGTCAGGCGCGCGGGACGTTCTTGATCTCGCTCCAGTCGTACCAGAGCAGGTCGCGGTCGGTGACGCGCTGCAGCGCCTCGTCGAGCAGGGTCTCCGACTCCTCGCCGACCTCGGCGACGTCCTCGCTGTCGCTCTCCTCGTCGGCTGCCGCCAGAACCGCCTCGATGTCAGCGGCTGCGTCGGGCTCGTCGACGTGCACGCAGACGATGGCGACGTCCTCGACCGTGCTGGTGACCTCCACCTCGGAGGCGACCGGCTCGTCGTCCTCGTCGTCGTCCGCGGTGCCCGCCGCCGCGGGGCCGACCACCGAGTCCGGAACCTCCACGGTGATGATCACGCGCAGGTTCGGGGCGTCGGTCCGGCCGGCGATCAGGGCGAGGGAGTCGTCCGCGGCGTTCAGCGCGGCGACGTACTCGAGGCTCTCCGCGTCCTCGTCCGGCAGTGCGGCCTCGAGCTCCTTCGTGACGGCGTGCGCGCGGCGGGGGGCGACCGTCCAGCGGGCCGCGTCGGACGTGTGGGTGACGGCGTCGAGCTCGTCGAGCGTGGCGGGCACGTAGATGCGCATGTGCCCAGTCTGCCGTGTCCCGGGGCTGGTGGGCGCCACGTACGGGCGGACGGTCTCGTCCGGTGGCGGTGTCGGCGGGTACCCGTACCCTCGTGTGCGGCGTCGGGGCGGACGCCACGGGCAGAGGAGTCGAGGGCGGGAGAGACGATGGGTGCCAGGACCGCGATGCTGGTGTACGCGGACGGGGACGTGGCGGCGGGCCTGTCGGGGGCCGCGGAGTTCGCCGACGAGGCCGGCGCGGCCGAGCTGCTCGGCCTGCTGTGGCCGCCGGCGCGGATCCGGCCCGACGGCGAGGAGCCGTGGGACCTCGGCGACGCGCTGTTCCCGCCCCAGGGCCGGGCGTGCGCGTTGTCGACGCCGGAGGTGGACGTCCTGTGCGACCAGGCGCTCATGCTCGACCGGCCCTCGCAGCTGCCCGCGCACCTGGTCGACGCGAGCGTGGGCCGCACCCTGTACCTGCACGCGATGCACAACGCGGTCGACTGGTTCGCGTTCGCGGTGTGGCGGGACGGCGTCCTGGTGCGCTCGCTGAGCGTGTCGCCCGACGACGGCGTCCTGGAGGACACCGGGGAGCGGCTCGCGTTCGAGGGGCCGTACTGGGCGGGCGAGCGGCCGGCGTCCGTGGCCGGCTACCCGCTCCCGTTCCATCCGCTGGAGCTCGGCGAGCAGGCGGTCCGTGAGTTCTTCGGCTTCGAGGTGGAGGGGGCCGCCGACGGCGGACCGGCCGCCGGGCGCCTGGACCCCTGGGCGGTGGAGCTGTTCGGCTTCCAGATCGGCTAGCGCTCGACAGATCCTCGAAAGACTCGTACATTTGTTCGAGAAAGAGGAGGTCTGTCATGCCCGCACCCTCAGTGGTCCCCATGCTGTCGTACCAGGACGGCGCCGCCGCCATGGACTGGCTCATCGAGGCCTTCGGCTTCAGGGAGGCGGAACGCCGGCTGGATGACGACGGCCACCTCTCGCACGGTGAGCTCGACGTCGAGGGCGGGCGGGTGATGCTCTCCGAGCTGGCGTCGTACGAGGGGCCCACCGCTCACCGCGCGCACTGCACCGCGGCGGACGCCTGGCTGTCGACCCCCTGGGTGATCGACGGCGTGCTGGTCCACGTCGCCGACGTCGAGGCCCACTACGAGCGCGCCCGTGCCGCCGGGGCGGGGCTGCTCTCCGGCATCGAGGACGCTCCGTACGGCAGGCTGTACCGCGCGGAGGACGTGGAGGGCCACCGCTGGATGTTCCTCCAGGCCTGACCTGCCGGACGACGAGCCGGCGTCAGGCCGGCGATGCCCCGCGCGCCAGCCGGTCCACGTGCCGCAGAGCGTCCGGCAGCCGCCCCTCACCCGCCATCGACCGCACCAGCTCCGCGGCGGTGTCCAGCGCCATGCCCGACGCCGTGACGTACAACGGCCGTGCGGACTGCCCGCGCAGCACCTCGACGGCGTGCGTCGCCGTCCGGAACCGGGTCTTGGCGACACCGACCACCACCGGTGCGAGCCCCGCCTCCGCGGCGTGCGCACCCAGACCGGGGCTGCCGGCGGGGTCGAGGTCCACGTAGCCGTCGACGATCAGCAGGTCGAGGGGTGCTGCCTGCGACAGGACCTGCTCCAGCGCCGGTAGCTCACGTTCGTAGAACCGGCCCGGCCGGTACTCCGCCACCTGATCGACGAGCACCGCGTGCTCCTCGAGCGGGCCGGCGAACACCGGCCGGTCGGAGACGACGAGCGCCGCCCGCGCCCCGCCGTCGTCGAGGTACTGGACGTCGACGGCGCCGAGGCGGGTGGCGCCGTCGGTGCGCTGCCCCACGTCAGGTGTCCGAGCCCGTCCGCGACGCCAGCAGGCGGCGGAACGAGCCGAGACGTGCCTCCCGGGCCGGGCGCTCGTCCTCGGGCGAGGCCGCGATCCAGTCGTCGAGCGCACAGTCCGGCGCGTCGGCCAGGTGGGTGCACCCGCGCGGGCACTCCCGGGCCACCTCGTCGAGATCCTCGAACGCGTGCAGCAGGTGCGCGACCTCGACGTGCGCCAGACCGAACGACCGGACGCCGGGGGTGTCGATCACCCAGCCGTCGAACCCGGCTGACGACCCGGCGGTGGATTCTGCGGAGGACCCTGCGGTCGACCTGGCCGCGGCTCCGTCGTCGTCCGGGCCGCCGGCCGCCACGGGGAGCCGCAGCGCCACCGCCGACGTGGACGTGTGCCGGCCGCGGCCGGTCACGTCGTTCACCACCCCGGTGGCGCGCCGGGCCGCGGGCACCAGCGCGTTGATCAGCGTGGACTTGCCCACCCCGGAGTGCCCCACGAGCACCGAGACCTGGCCCCGCAGCCGGTCCCGGACCTCCTCGACCGACTCGGGCACGAGGGCCACGTGGTCGGTGTCGGGGGACGCCGCCCGCCGGGTGACCACCACCTCGACCCCGAGGGGCTCGTAGAGGGCACGCAGCGCGTCGGGGGACGCCAGGTCGGCCTTCGTGAGGCAGAGCAGCACGGACATCCCGGCGTCGTACGCGGCCACCACGCAGCGGTCGATCATGCCGGTCCGCGGCTCGGGCTGCGCGAGCGCCGTGACGATCACGAGCTGGTCGGCGTTCGCGACGACGATCCGCTCGTACGGGTCGGTGTCGTCCGCGGTCCGGCGCAGCGTGGAGGTCCGGTCCTGGATGCGCACGATGCGGGCGAGGGAGCCTTCCTCGCCGGAGACGTCCCCCACGACGTCGACCCGGTCGCCCACCACCACGCGCGTGCGGGTGAGCTCCCGTGCCTTCATCGCGGTGACGACGGTGCCGTCCGGGGTCCCGCCCGCGGCCCCGCCGACCAGGAGCGTGTACCGCCCGCGGTCCACGCCGGTGACCAGCCCGGTGACGGCGTCGGAATGCTCGGGGCGCTGCTTGGTCCGGGGCCGTGAGCCGCGCTTGGACGGGCGCGACCGGAAGTCCGACTCGTCCCGTACGTCGCGGCGGCCCATCAGACGGCCCTCGTCACGGCTGCTCCATCGGCGGCGGCCCGTCAGGCGGCCGTGCCGAGCATGCCCAGCCACATGCCCGTGAAGTCCGGCAGGGTCTTGGCCGTGGTGGCGACGTTCTCCACCAGCACGCCGGGGACGCGCAGGCCGAGCAGCGCGGCGGACGTCGCCATGCGGTGGTCGGCGTAGGTGCGCACCACGTCGCCGCGCAGGGGGCGAGGAGTGATGACGAGCCCGTCGCGGGTCTCCTCGGCCTGGCCGCCGAGGCGCGTGATCTCCCGGGCGAGCGCCGCCAGGCGGTCCGTCTCGTGCCCCCGCAGGTGCGCGATCCCACGCAGCCGGGACGGGGAGTCGGCCAGGGCGGCGAGCGCGGCGAACGTCGGCGCGAGCTCGCCACCGGCGTGCAGGTCCACGTCGATGCCGCGGATCTCGCCGGTTCCCGTCACGGCGAGCACGCCGTCGGTGAGGGTGGAGGAGGCGCCCATGCGCTCCAGCAGCTCGGGGACCATGGCGCCGGGCTGGGTGGTCAGGGTCGGCCAGCCGGGCACGCGGACGGTGCCGCCGGCCACGAGCGCCGAGGCGAGGAACGGCGCCGCGTTGGACAGGTCGGGCTCGACGCGCACGTCCCGGGCCGCGATCGGGCCGGGGGAGACCTGCCACATGCCGTCGCGCGAGTCGTCGACCTCGACCCCGACGTCGCGCAGCGTGGCCACCGTCATCTCGATGTGCGGCAGGCTCGGCAGGGTGGCGCCGATGTGCCGCAGGGTCAGGCCGCGCTCGAACCGGGCGGCGGCGAGCAGGAGTCCCGACACGAACTGCGAGGACTCCGAGGCATCGACGTCGACGGCGCCGCCCGGCACGCGTCCGCGGCCCTCCACGGTGAACGGGAGGTGGGCGGGCAGCTCAGCGTGGTCCGCGGCCTGCGGATCGTGCACCGTGATGCCGAGCGCACGCAGTGCCGCGAGCACCGGCAGCATCGGCCGCACGCGGGCCTCGGGGTCGCCGTCGAACCGGACCGGGCCGTCGGCCAGGGCCGCGACGGGCGGCAGGAAGCGCATGACGGTGCCGGCCAGGCCGGTGTCGATCTCGGTGCCGCCGGTGACCGGTCCTGGCGTGACGTGCAGCGTGCTCGGGTGCTCACCCTCCTCGATGCCCGCGCCGAGCGTGCGCAGGGCGCGGATCATGAGGTCCGCGTCGCGGCTGCGCAGGGCGCCGCGGAGGGTGCCGGGGGCGTCCGCGAGGGCGGCGAGCACCAGCAGACGGTTGGTGAGCGACTTGCTGCCGGGTACCTCGACCGTCGCGTCCAGCGGCGCGCCGGCGAGCGGCGCCTCCCAGGTCGGTGCGGGCGCGGTGGTCGAAGACGTCATGTGCCGAGATTATCGCGGAGTCAGCCGGCGGCGGCGGCCTTGGCCTCCGCGCGGGCGGCGCGCGCCTGCTGGACGCGCCAGGACAGTCCCGGCCGGCCCTCCAGGTCGGCGCCCGCGATGAGGGCGGCGCCCACCGCGGCGAGGTTGCGCAGGAACCGCTCGGTGCGCACGGGGCGCTCCTCCTTGGGCGCGGTGAAGGGCTGGTTCACGACGGCGAGGGGCAGCGTCAGCAGCGCCAGCGCGACGGCGGACGCGCGCGGCGCCTTGCCGAGCGCGAGCAGCGTCCCGGCGGCGGCGGTCGCGACGCCGTGGGCGCGCACGAGCGTGGCCACCTGCTTCTCGCTGAGCGGTTCGGCACCGAGCGCCTTGGTCGCCAGCGCGGAACCCGTCCTGGCCGCGGCCACGTGCTCACTCGGCTTCCGGGCGGCCTGCACGCCGTCGTAGACGAACGACGAGGCCAGGAGGGGACGCGCGATGTGTCGGAGCAGCATGCACCCACCATGGCAGATGCGGGCGTCCCCCGCAGCAGTGATCGCCCGGTCCGGCCCGGGAATTCGCGGCGCCGGCCAGGGGTTGAAACCCTCGTGGAGCGATGCCTCGAGAAGGATGCGGTGAGGAACAGGGTGATCGACACGGTGACGGGTGCAACGGCTGGCGTGCGGGACGTGCCCCTGGAGTTCGGTGCGGTTCCTGCCCACCTGCTCGGGGACGGCACGGACCCCCTGCGGGCCACGGCCAAGGGCCCGGCGGACGAGCTGTCCGCGGTCCTGGCGAACACGGGCTGGCCGACACGGCTAGGCTCGAGTGCGATGACTGACACTTCCCGCGAGCAGAACGAGGGCCCCGGCGACGCCGGAGCCGATGTCGAGGCGCGTCCCGACACGAGCGCGAACGAGGTCAGCACCGCGGAGCCCGGCGAGGTCCCGGAGGACGAGGGCACCGAGCGCTCGCCGGCCGAGGAGGATGCCGCGGCACGGGCCGTGCGCTTCGAGCGCGACGCGCTGCAGTACCTCGACCAGCTCTACTCCGCGGCGCTGCGCATGACGCGCAACCCCGCGGACGCCGAGGACCTGGTGCAGGAGACGTTCGCCAAGGCTTTCGCGGCGTTCCACCAGTACCGGCCGGGCACCAACCTGAAGGCCTGGCTGTACCGCATCCTCACGAACACGTTCATCAACAGCTACCGCAAGAAGCAGCGCGAGCCGCAGCAGTCCCAGACCGAGGACGTCGAGGACTGGCAGATCGCGCGTGCGGCGTCGCACACGTCGCGCGGCCTGCGCTCGGCCGAGGCCGAGGCGCTGGACCGGCTCCCGGACAGCGATGTGAAGCGGGCGCTCGCCGAGCTCCCGGAGGACCGTCGGATGGTGGTCTACTACGCCGACGTCGAGGGCTTCCCCTACAAGGAGATCGCGGAGATCATGGGTACTCCGATCGGGACGGTCATGTCCCGTCTCCACCGCGGACGCCGGCAGCTGCGTGAGCTCCTCGCCGACTACGCGGCCCAGCGTGGACTCGTCAGCCAGGCGCCCGGAGGTGCGCAGTGAACAACATCGAACCCGTCCCGCACGACACGGCGGGGGAGTCCGAGTGCGAGCATGCACTGACGCACCTGTACGAGTACCTGGACTCCGAGATGACCCCCGACGACGAGCAGCGCATGCGCGCGCACGTCGCCCACTGCTCGCCGTGCCTGGCCGAGCTCAGTGTGGAGGACCTGGTCAAGCAGCTCGTGAAGCGGTCGTGCAGCGAGCGCGCCCCGGACACGCTCCGGGTGCGCATCCACCAGCAGCTGACCGTCATGGCGGTCGTGCGGTAGCGCCGTCCGCTCGTCGAGCGCGGGCATGACGAAGGGCCGGGACCCCGACAGGGGTGCCGGCCCTTTCGTGTGCCGTGCGGCCTGAGGCTGTGCTCAGGCGTTGGGGCGCTTGCCGTGGTTGGCGGCCGAGCCCTTGCGGCTACGGCGCTTGCGACCGCGCTTGCTCATGGGTGTCTCCTGACAGGTGACGGACTGAATGGTGCCCATGATCCCACAGATCGGGGCGTTGTCCGGCATCGAGATCTCGCCGAAAGGGGTTGCCCTGTCCGAGGACGCGATATATCGTGTCTGCACCGGACGCGATATATCGCGTCCCTCCGGAACCACCCCGAGCGAGACCGAGCAGCGGAGGAAGCCATGAGCGCGGACAGCTGGACCGTCACCGGTCCGCAGACCATCGAGCTCGACGGCGTGACGTCCGTCGACGCGCACGTCGTCGACGGACGGCTCGACGTCGTGGCCCACGACGAGCCAGTCGTCCGGATCGAGGTGCACTCGGTCGAGGGTCGGTCCCTCGAGGTACGCCTGGTCGACGGTCGCCTGGTGATCGAGCACGAGAGCGGCCTGTCGGGCTGGGGCTCGTTCGTGAAGCGTTTCGTCGACTTCGGCGGCAAGGCGCGCGCCGACATCCACGTTGCGGTCCCCGCCACGACCGCCGTGCGGCTCGGCACGGTCCGCGGCGAGGGCCTGCTCGCCGGGACGACGGCGGGCGCCTCGGCCTCCACCGTCTCCGGCTCCCTGCTCGTCTCCCGTACGGCCGGCGACCTCAAGCTGAACACGGTGTCCGGCGAGGTGACGGTGCGCGACCACGTCGGCGACGTCACGAGCAACACCGTGTCCGCCGACGTCGTGGTGAGCGGCTCGGCGGACGTCGTCACCTCGACGTCGGTCTCCGGGGACGTGACGTTCGACCTGGTGACCCAGCCGCGGCAGGTCCGCGTGAACACGGTCTCGGGCAACATGCTGCTGCGGGTCCCGGACGAGCGCGCCGTCGAGGTCTCGGTGCAGAGCGTCAGCGGCCGGGTCACGCTCGGCGGGCTCCAGTTCACCGGAGGTGGCGGCGGCAAGGTGACCGGCGGGGTCCGGTCGGCCGCGCCCGGCGTCATGCAGCTGCGGGTGACCGGTGTGTCGGGTGACGTCACGGTGATCGGCGGGCCGCAGGACGCACCGGCGGACGCGCCCGAGGACGCCTCACCCGCGCCCCTGGAGCTGTAGTGCCGCCCGTCTTCGCCCACGGTGAGCTGCGCCTGTACCTGCTGGTGCTGCTCCTGGACGGGCCGCGGCACGGGTACGAGCTCATCACCGAGCTCACCCGGCGCTTCGGCGGTACCTACCGGCCGAGCGCCGGGACCATCTACCCGCGCCTGGCCCGCCTGGAGGAGGAGGGACTCGTCCGCCGCACCGTACCGGGCGACCACCCGGGCGCCGCCGGTGCGGGCCGCAAGGCGTCGTACGAGCTGACGCCGGCCGGCCGGGCCGAGGTCGACGCCCGCCTGGACGACGTCCGGCGCCTGGAGCGCAGCGTCGCCGAGACCGTGCGCAGCCTCGCGGACGAGGTCCGGGCGGACATCCGCGACACGATGCGCGGGCTGCGGGCCGAGCTCGCGGCCGCGGCCCAGGAGGCACGTTCCCGTCCGCGGCCCGGACCGGACACCGCGCCCGACCCGCAGCGCACCCGGTCCAACTCCCTGCGGCACGACGCCGAGGCGGTGCTGCAGCGGTTCCGCAACGACGTCCTGGCGGACCTGCGCGAGGCCGACGTCGCGGGTACGGTGTCGGCGCTGACCGTCGAGACGCTGCGCACCGTGCTCGACTCGGCGCGCACCGCGATCCGTGGGACGCTGCCGCACACCACCGCCTCCGGCCGGCCGCCCACCGACCGGACGACCGACCTGTGATGCCCACCTGCCCCGGAACCTCCCCACCCGACGTCCCATCGAACTTCCCAGCGAACTCCCCATCGAACGGAGCACAGTGATGACCACCGAGTCCTGGAGCGTGGCCGCCCCCCAGACCATCGAGGTCGGCGGCGCCTCGACCCTGACCGTCCGACTGACCAACGGCCGCGCCGAGGTCGTGGCCGACCCGAACCGCACCTCCGGCGCCGTCGTGGAGGTCCTGGAGGTCTCGACACGGCCGCTGCAGGTCCTCGCCGAGCACGGCAACCTCCGCGTGGCCTACGACTTCCCGGGCCTGGAGGGCTTCGTCGACCGGTTCCGCGGCCTCAAGGACCAGGACAGCGCCGTCGTGCGGATCACCGTGCCGGCCACGTCCGTGGTCGACGTCGCGACCGTCGGCGCCGAGGTCGTGGTGACCGGGGCGCAGGCCGGCGTCAACGTCAAGACCGCCGGCGGGGCCATCACGGTCACGGGGGCGTCGGGCTCGGTGACCGCCAAGTCCGGCACCGGGTCCGTCACGATCGCGGAGCACTCCGGCGACGCGTCGGCCACCACCGTCTCGGGCGCCGTGTCGCTCGCGGGCGCCCTGGGCCGTGTATCGGCGCAGACCGTGTCCGGGCCGGTCGACGTCACCGCCGTGGGTACCACGCCGCTGGTCAACGCGAAGACCGTCTCGGGCGCCGCGGTGATCCGGCTGGACGCCGGGTCGCCGGTGAACCTCCGGGCGCGCAGCGTCACGGGCAAGGTCGTCATCGACGGTACGCAGGCGACCTCCAGTGCCCAGCGCACCGTCGTCGTCGACCACGCGGAGCCCGGAGCGGCGGCGTACGTCTCGACCAACACGGTCTCGGGCACGGCCACCGTCACGCGCGGCTGATCCGGCCCGCGAACGCGTCAGGCGCTCAGGTCACTCCGGTGACCTGAGCGCCTGACGCGTTCCGCGACCTACGCGACCTCGTCCTGGGGCAGGCCCAGCCAGGCGTGCCAGCCCGTGTGCAGCACCAGCCACGCCATGAGGCCGTAGCCGGCCTGCCCGGGGTAGGTGCCCCCGCCCTGGGCCATGTCCGCGAGCCACTGCTCGTGCTGTGCCAGCGGCGTGTACGTGTCCACGTACGGCACCCGCCGGCGGCTCGCGACGTCGGCGAACGCGTCCGACAGCTCGGCGATCCGCTCGCCCTCGGACGGCGCCCCCGGCGGCGGTCCGACCACGAACGCGGCGGTCCGGTTCGCGTCGGCGACGTCGAGGATGTTGGCGAGGTTCAGGCGGGAGCGCGCGACCGTGAGCCCGGTGGCGACGTCGTGCCGCCCCAGGGCTACCACCAGGCGGTTCTCGACCTCGGAGTCCGGGCCGAACCGCGCAGCGGTCTCCGCCTCCCAGCGGGCACCGAGCTGCGTGCTGGTCTCGCCGGGGACGGCGAGGGTGAACAGCATGGCGGGCCGGGAGAAATGGGTGCGCGCGATCACACGACCGGTCCAGCCGAGCGCACGGGCGTCTCCGACACCCGTGGCCAGCTCGTCACCGACGACGCAGATGCGCACCTCGCGATCCTGCAACGGACTCTCCTTGCCTGTTCCCGGCAGCCTGGCGGACGGCCGGTTCCCCATTGTGGTGCACGACCCGTGACCGATCGGTGACAACGCGCCGACGTCACCTGCCCGGGTCGCGCCCGCCGGTCCCGCCCGCGTCGCAGCCGCCCGGCACCGGGCGGTCCGTCAGAGCAGCGTCATGCCCCAGCGGACCGCGTGCCGCGCGCCCGGTGCGAGGTGCACCAGCCGGTCGCCCGTGCGGAATGCGTCGGCGACGCAGGTCATGGGCTCGGCGGCGAGGCCGAGGCGCCGACGCTCCGGCTCGATGTGGTCGCCCGTGCAGATCTGCCACACGTCCTGCGAGCCGTCCATCCAGACCGCCGCCGTCCGGCCGTCCGGGCCGGTCAGGTGGGCCCAGGACAGCCCGTCCTCGTCGCGGACGACGTCCACGTACGCGTCGTCGAGGTCCAGGCCGGCCGCCGTGCGCGGCTCCCGCAGGTCGTAGCTGCCCGCGGCCGGCTCGGTGCCCGTCGGGAGCAGTCGCTCGTCGGTGGTGACGCGCGTGGCGGCGTCGAGGCGCACGGTGCACTCGTCGAGGTCCGCGCCGCCCGTCGACAGCCAGGGGTGGAAGCCGCACCCGTAGGGCGCGGTGTCGGCGCCCACGTTGGTGACGTCGAGGGTGATCTCCAGCCCCGCGTCGGACAGCGCGTAGCGGATCTGCGCGACGAGCTGGAACGGGTACCCGGGCCGGGCGACGAGCTCCAGCTCCAGCGTCACGGCGGAGCCGGTGTGCTCGACCACGGACCAGCGCTCCCACGCCGCGAGGCCGTGCAGCGCGGTGTTGCGCGCGGGCTCGGTGATCGGGAGCTGGTGGGTCGCGCCGCCGTACTCGTACGAGCCGTCGGCCAGCCGGTTGGGCCACGGGATGAGGACCGCGCTGTTGAACACGGGGCTGATCTCGTCGACGCCGAACGGGACCACGACGTCGCGCCCGTCCACCGAGTACTCTCTCAGCGCCGCGCCGACCTGGGTGACCGTCGCGCGGTGGCCGCCGTGGCCGATCCGGAACTGGTCCCCGGAAGGATGGGGCCTGGCCGCACCGACGGGAGGAATTTCTGTCGTCACACTCACACCGTAACCGTAGGGCAATTTTCTCCTGCGGCACGTAGCGTGAGACAGCAGACTATGGGGTCGGGTCTGTGGCATGTCCACACGACCCCGCACGAAGACGGCCCGACGACGGGCCTGCGCGGGTGTAGTCCGCCCGCCTCAGCAGCAGGAGGAACGATGGAACAGCAGGTACTCGGACGGACAGGTCGGCTCGTATCGGCTGTGGGCCTGGGCACCTGGCAGCTCGGTGCCGACTGGGGAGAGGTGAGCGAGGACGACGCCCGCGCCGTCCTGGAGGCCTCTCTGGACGCCGGCGTGACCTTCTTCGACACGGCCGACACGTACGGGGACGGCCGCAGCGAGCAGGTGATCGGTTCCTTCCTCAAGGACCACCCGGACGCCGGGCTGACGGTCGCTACGAAGATGGGGCGCCGCGTGGACCAGGTGCCGGAGAACTACGTGCTGGACAACTTCCGCCAGTGGATCGACCGGTCGCGGCGGAACCTCGGCGTCGAGCGGCTGGACCTGGTCCAGCTGCACTGCCCGCCCACCTCGGTCTACTCGTCGGACGCCGTCTACGACGCGCTCGACCAGCTCGTGTCCGAGGGCGCCATCGCCGCGTACGGCATGAGCGTCGAGAAGACCTCGGAGGCCCTGGAGGCCATCGCGCGGCCGGGCGTCGCCACCGTGCAGATCATCCTGAACGCGTTCCGCCTCAAGCCGCTCGACGAGGTGCTGCCCGCGGCGTCCGCGGCAGGCGTGGGCATCATCGCGCGCGTGCCGCTCGCGTCCGGGCTGCTGTCCGGCAAGTACACCAAGGACACGGTGTTCGCCGAGAACGACCACCGCACCTTCAACCGCGAGGGCGCCGCGTTCGACGTCGGCGAGACGTTCTCCGGCGTGCCGTACGAGGTGGGCCTGGAGGCCGCGGTCCGGTTCACGGAGCTGGCGCGCGACCGCGTGGGCGACGCGCTGACCCCGGCGCAGGCGGCCATCGCCTGGGCCTGGCAGCGGCCGGGCGTCTCCTCGGTGATCCCGGGTGCGCGGAACGTCGAGCAGGCCCGGGCCAACGCGGCCGCCGGCGACGCCGCGACGCTGGGCCCGCTGTTCATGTCGGGTGTGCGCGAGATCTACGACGAGATGATCAAGGAGCACGTCCACGACAAGTGGTGAGCTCACCCGTGCAGGGGCCGGTCCGGGCGGAACACGCAGAACTCGTTTCCCTCCGGGTCGGCCAGCACGTCCCACCAGACGTGCGGGTCGGGTGAGTCCTCGCGGCCGGTGAGCAGCGTCGCCCCCGCCGCGAGGAACGCCTCGGTCTCGCCCCAGACGTCCCAGTGGATGCGGTTCTTGACGGTCTTGGGCTCGGGGACCGGGATGAAGAGCATCGGCCAGGGCAGGCTGCCGCCGGGCTCCAGCCGGTACCACGGTCGATCGTCGTACCGCAGGGGCTCCAGGCCGAGGCGCTCGCCCCACCAGGCGCTCACGGACGCCGGGTCCGCGGCGTCCACCACCAGGGCGTAGAGCCGGTACCGGCCGACGGTCGCGGCCCGCCGCGGGAACGCGCACAGCTCACCGCCCTCGGGATCACGCAGGACGGTCCAGTCGTCGGCTTCGTTGCCCGCGTACTCCGCGGCCGCCGTGGCGCCGAGCCGCGTCAGCTCCTCGACCGTGGCGTGCAGGTCCAGGTGTACCCGGTGTTTCACGGTGCGGGCCTCCGGCACCTGGTTGATCCAGACGGTGTGCTCGGCGACGTCGTCCCGCAGCACGAGGTCCGTGGGTGACTCGCCCGCCGGCTCCGCTCGCAGGCCGAGCGCCGCCGACCAGAAGGCGGCGAGCGCCGGCCCGTGGGTGGCGTCGATGACCAGGTCCTTGAACGCTGCGTCTGCCATCCGGACAGCCTAGGCCGGGCCGGTGACACGCCGGCGCGGGACGCACGAGAGGCGGGGGCCCCCCCGGGGGCCCCCCCCCCGGGGGGGGGGGGGGGGCCCCGCCCCCCCCCCCGCCCACACACCGGG
>NZ_JBITFV010000007.1:0-54283 GCF_044456525.1 Promicromonospora sp. NPDC050880 | reverse complement strand
TTACCGGGGCGTCGCCCCGCGGCACCGCCGGGGGGGGGCGGGGCCCCCGCGGGGGGGGGCCCCCCGGGGGGGGGCCCCCCCGGGGGGCCCCGCCTCTCGTGGTGCGTGCGGTCAGCCGCGCGCGAAGGCCTGTTCCAGCAGGGTCTTCTGCTGGGCCTGGTGCAGCTTGGCCGTACCGGCCGCCGTCGAGGCCGACGCCGGGCGGGAGACCACCTTGACGTACGGCACGTCCATCGGCAGCGCCAGGTGGATGAAGCCCCACGCGCCCTGGTTCTGCGGCTCGTCCTGGACCCAGACCACCTCGGCGTCGCCGTACTTGGCGAGCTCCGCGCGGATCTGCTCCTCCGGGAACGGGTAGAGCTGCTCCAGGCGGACGAGCGCCACGCCCTCGTCGCCGCGCTTGGTGCGCTCGGCGAGCAGGTCGTAGTACACGCGGCCGGTGCACAGGATCACGCGGTCCACCTTCGCCGGGTCGGCGGTGGTGTCAGCGAGAACCTCGCGGAACGTGCCCTCGGTGAAGTCCTCCGCCGCGGAAGCCGCCGCCTTGAGGCGCAGGAGCTGCTTGGGCGTGAACACCACGAGCGGACGGCGCGGCCGGGCGTAGGCCTGACGGCGCAGCAGGTGGAAGTACGACGCCGGCGTGGACGGCTGCGCGACCGTGATGTTGTTCTCGGCGCACAGCTGCAGGAACCGCTCGATGCGGGCCGACGAGTGGTCGGGCCCCTGGCCCTCGTACCCGTGCGGCAGCAGCATGACCACCGAGGACGACTGGCCCCACTTCTGCTCGGCGGACGAGATGAACTCGTCGATCACCGTCTGGGCGCCGTTGACGAAGTCGCCGAACTGCGCCTCCCACAGCACCAGGGCGTCCGGGCGCTCCACGGAGTAGCCGTACTCGAAGCCGAGCGCCGCGTACTCCGACAGCGAGGAGTCGTAGACCCAGAACTTGGCCTGGTCGCTCGACAGGTACAGCAGCGGGGTCCACTCGGCACCGGTCTCGCGGTCGTGCAGCACCGCGTGGCGCTGCACGAACGTGCCGCGGCGCGAGTCCTGGCCGGCGAGGCGCACCGGGGTGCCCTCCACGAGCAGCGAACCGAAGGCCGCGAGCTCGCCGAAGCCCCAGTCGATGCCGCCTTCCTTCGCCATGAGCTGGCGCTTCTCCAGGAGCTGCGCGAGCTTGGGGTGCACCGTGAAGCCCTCGGGGGGTGTGGTGTGCACGTCGCCGACGCGCTGCAGCAGCTCCTGCGAGATCGCGGTCTGCCAGCCGACCATCGTCCCGGCGTCCTCACGCTGGGACTCGGGCCGCTCCAGGCCGGCGAGGTGCTCGGTCTGCGGCGCGGGCGTGAACCCGGACTTGGTCTCGGTGAACACCCGCTCGAGCTGCGACTGGTAGTCCTGCAGCGCGCCCTCGGCCTCCTCGACGGTGATGTCACCGCGCGCGACCAGGTTCTCGGTGTAGAGCTTGCGCACCGAGCGCTTGGTCTCGATGAGGTTGTACATGAGCGGCTGCGTCATCGACGGGTCGTCGCCCTCGTTGTGCCCGCGGCGGCGGTAGCAGATGAGGTCGATGATGACGTCCTGGCCGAACTGCTCGCGGAACGCGAAGGCCAGCTCGGCGGTGCGCACGACGGCCTCGGGGTCGTCGCCGTTCACGTGCATGACGGGGACCTGGTAGCCCTTGGCCACGTCGGTCGCGTAGGTGGTCGAGCGGGACGCCGTCGGGCCGGTGGTGAAGCCGACCTGGTTGTTGACGACCACGTGGATGGTGCCGCCGGTGCGGTACCCGCGCAGCTGCGACAGGTTCAGCACCTCGGGGACCACGCCCTGGCCCGCGAAGGCGGCGTCGCCGTGCACCAGGATCGGCAGCACGGAGAAGCCGTCGCCACCGAGGTCGATGCGGTCCTGCTTGGCGCGCACGATGCCCTCGAGCACCGGGTCCACGGCCTCCAGGTGCGACGGGTTGGCCGCGAGGTAGACGCGCGTGGTGGCGCCGGACTCCGAGGTGAACGTGCCCTCGGTGCCGAGGTGGTACTTGACGTCACCGGAGCCCTGGACGCTCTTCGGGTCGAGCTGGCCCTCGAACTCCTTGAAGATCTGGCCGTAGCTCTTGCCCGCGATGTTCGCCAGCACGTTGAGGCGGCCGCGGTGGGCCATGCCGATGCCGACCTCGTCGAGGCCACCCTCGGCGGCCTTCGACAGGATCGCGTCGAGCAGCGGGATGAGGGACTCGCCGCCCTCCAGCGAGAAGCGCTTCTGCCCGACGAACTTGGTCTGCAGGAACGTCTCGAACGCCTCGGCGGAGTTCAGGCGGCGCAGGATGCGGAGCTGGTCCTCGCGCGGCGTCTTGGCGTAGCCGGCCTCCAGGCGCTCCTGGAGCCACTTGCGCTGCGCCGGGTCGGCGATGTGCATGTACTCGATGCCGATGGTGCGGCAGTACGAGTCGCGCAGCAGGCCGAGGATCTCGCGCAGCGTGGCCTTCGGCTTGGTGCCGAAGCCCGCCGTCGGGAAGGTCCGGTCCAGGTCCCACAGCGTCAGGCCGTGGTTCTGGATGTCCAGGTCGGGGTGCTTGCGCTGGCGGTAGGCGAGCGGGTCGGTGTCCGCCATGAGGTGACCGCGCGAACGGTACGCCTGCACGACCTCGGCGATCTTGGCCGGCTTGGCGGCCTCGACGTCGGCGTCGACCGTGTTGTCGCGCACCCAGCGGACGGGCTCGTACGGCACGCGCAGGGCCGCGAAGACGCGGTCGTAGAAGCCGTCCAGACCGAGCAGCTTCTCCGCGATGATCTTGAGGAACTCGCCGGACTGCGCGCCCTGGATGATGCGGTGGTCATAGGTCGACGTGAGCGTCATGACCTTCGAGACGCCCATCCGGGCGAGCTGCTCCTCGGACGCGCCGGCGAACTCGGCCGGGTAGTCCATGGCGCCGACGCCGACGATGGTGCCCTGACCCTGCATGAGCCGCGGCACGGAGTGCACGGTGCCGATGCCGCCCGGGTTGGTCAGCGAGATCGTGGTGCCCTGGAAGTCCGGGACGCCGAGCTTGCCGCCGCGAGCCTTGCGGACCAGCTCCTCGTAGGCCGCCCAGAACTCGGCGAAGTCGAGCTCCTCGGCCTTCTTGATGCTGGGCACCAGGAGCTGGCGCGAGCCGTCGGGCTTGGCCAGGTCGATCGCGAGGCCGAAGCCGACGTGCGCGGGCTGGTTCACCCCCGGCTTGCCGTCCACCTGCTCGTAGTGGGCGTTCATGACGGGCATGTCCGCCAGCGCCTCGACCAGCGCGAAGCCGATGAGGTGCGTGAACGAGATCTTGCCGCCACGACCGCGCTTGAGGTGGTTGTTGATGACGATGCGGTTGTCGACCATCAGCTTGGCGGGCACGGCGCGCACCGAGGTAGCGGTGGGGACCTCGAGAGAGGCCTCCATGTTCGTGACCACGCGCGCGGCCGGGCCGCGGAGCTTCTGGACGTCGTCGACGGCGTCCGGGTGCGCCACCGGGCGCTCGAACGTGTCCGCGTAGTGCGTGGTGGGCGGGGTGGCGATGGGGTTCGCCGGGTTGATCTTCGGGTCGGCCGGGAGGACCTTCTCGCGCACCGGCTGGACGGCCTCCGAGGCGGCGGTGCCGCCCGTGACCGGGGCCTGCTGCGCAGGTGCTGCCGGCGCGGGGGCGGCCTCGGCAGGTGCCGCGGGTGCGGCCGCCGGGGACGCGGTGGGGGCCGTTGGACCGCCGTCCTTGGCGGACCCGTTCTCCCCCGGGGTGTAGTCGGCGAAGAAGTCCCACCACGCGGGGTCCACCGCGTTCTTGTCCTTCAGGTACTGCTGGTAGAGCTCGTCCACAAGCCACTCGTTGGCTCCGAATGACGAGCTCGCCACGCTGATCGACTCTGAACCAGCCTTAGGGGACACGCGCGGATCGCCCACCTTCACCACAGTTGCGTTCGTAGCGCGCCACGTCTGGTCGCGGCGCGCGCAGCCCGAATGTTTTCGGACCCTCCAAGGGTAGGCCCTTTCAGCCCTCCGGTGGGGTGTGGTCGCACGGGCCCAGCCGTGTGCCACGGCACCAATGAAGGTGGTTCGTCATGCTTCCCGCAGCCAGAGCAAAACGCGGGCAACATTCGCCCTCGAAGAGGCCAACGCCGCGTTACGGGGTTTTGTTGCAGGCTGGACGTTCTTTGCGTGTGTGACGGAAATCACGGGACTCCGTCTCACGCTTCGGCCGACCGGACCCCTAGGCTGCTGGGTTTCCTGCGGGCTTCGCCCGGTTCACACCGTGTGCGTGGTTGTGACACCCGGTGCCGGGTGTGCCCGCGCGGGGAGGGTGACGCGCATCGTCGCGCCGCGCTCGGAGTCCACCACCTCGACGTGCCCGCCGTGCAGCTCGACCGCCCAGCGGACGATGGCGAGGCCGATCCCGGTCCCGCCGCTCGACCCGACCGTGCCGCCGGCGGTGCTGCCGACCGTGCTCCCGGCCGTGCTCCCGGCCGTGCCGCCCGCGGCGTCCGGGAACGGCTCGGGCGACGAGCCGTTGCGCCCCCTGCCGTCGCCGGACCCCGTGCCGCGGACGAACCGCTGGAAGATCCGCTCCCGGTCCGCCGCCGCGATCCCGGGACCCTCGTCACTCACCTCGAGCACGACGTCGGCCCCCTCGCTCCCGTCCACCGGGTAGGCGTCCAGGCGCACGACGCCGCCGGCCGGCGAGTGCCGGATCGCGTTCTGCAGCAGGTTGGTGACCACCTGGCGCAGCCGCTCGGCGTCGCCCTCGATGACCAGGTCCTCCGGGGTGACGTCCACGACGTAGTGCAGGTCCTTCGCCGCGTCGACCATCGACAGGTCCTCGGCGCAGTCCTCGAGGAAGTCGCCCACCGCGATGGTGCCGACGTTGAGGGCCGACGCGCCCGCCTCGATGCGCGACAGGTCCAGCAGGTAGGTGACGAGCCGGGTCAGCCGCTCCGTCTGCGCGTGGGCCTGCTCCAGGGCCGCCGGCGTGGGCGGGACCACGCCGTCGACCATGTTCTCGAGCTGGGCCTGCAGGGCGGCGACCGGCGTGCGCAGCTCGTGCGACACGTTGGCGATCAGGTCCCGGCGGGTCTGCTCCACCGACGCCAGGTCCTCGGCCATCCGGTTGAAGGCGTGCGCGAGCTGCCCCACCTCGTCGCTGCTCGTGGCGCGCACCCGGCGCGTGTAGTCGCCGTCCGCCATGGCCTGGACGGCCTCCGTGATCTCGCGCAGCGGCGACGTCATGCCGCGGGCCAGGACCTGCGTGACCAGCAGCGACAGGATGATCGCGAGCGGGAACGTCCGGCTCGGGCCCAGGGACGCCTGCAGGCCCAGCCACGTGATGAGCACGGCGGCGGTCACGGTGGCCGCCACCAGCACGCCGAGCTTGATCTTGAGCGAGCTGAGCGGGTCGAGCGGGCGCACGTCCGGCACGCGGGGACGGGGCACGTGCGGCCGCATCATCGGGACACCTGGTCGTGAGACCCGATCACTGGCCGGCGGGCGGCTCGAACGCGTAGCCCACGCCGTGCACCGTGCGGATCAGGTCGGGGCCGAGCTTGCGGCGCAGCGCCTTGATGTGCGAGTCGACGGTGCGGGTGCCGCTCGCGTCCGCCCAGTCCCACACCTCGGCGAGCAGGCGCTCGCGCGTGAGCACGGTCTTGGGGGACCCGGCGAGCATGACCAGCAGCTCGAACTCCGTGGGGGTCAGGTGCACCTCGTCGCCGGCCCGGTACACGCGCCGCTGGGCGCGGTCCACCGTGACGTCGCCCATGGTCATGGGCGGGTCGGCAGGGGTGGTGGCGGCGGCCTGCGCGGCGCGGTCCACCCGCCGCAGCAGCGCCTTGATGCGGGCCACGAGCTCGCGCATCGAGAACGGCTTGGTCATGTAGTCGTCGGCGCCCACACCGAGGCCGACCAGCATGTCCGTCTCGTCGTCGCGCGCCGTGAGCATGAGGATCGGGGTCGGGTGCTCGGCCTGGATGCGGCGCGTCACCTCGAGGCCGTCGATCCCGGGCAGCATCACGTCGAGCACGACGACGTCGGGGCGCAGCCGCGAGGCCGCGTCGACACCGGACAGCCCGTCGCGGGCCACCTCGACGCGCCAGCCCTCGGCGGACAGGCGCTGAGCGATCGCCGTGGCGATCGTCGGCTCGTCCTCGACCACGAGCACGGTCGCGCTCTGCTGGCCGGTCGAGGCTGCGGCCGACGCCGTACCGGGCTGCTGCGGGGCCCCAGACGGCTGGGGAATACCAGATGACATAGGTCAATCATGCCCGTACTTGCCTGACAAGACACTGAGACGAGCCTGAGAGTCCGCCTCCCGCTACGATCTGTCGCACGATGATCGAGCGATATCCCGACCGGAATTCCTGGAAGATCCTGCACCCCCCGAGTGCCTTCCGGAGCGCGAGATGACCGGCGACTGGATCATGGTCGCCGTCGGCGTCATCCTCACAGCAGGTACTGCTGTCTTCGTGGCAGGGGAGTTCTCCCTCGTCACCATCGACCCCGCCGTGATCGGCGACTCCGACGACTCGGAGGGGGACAGACCCGGCCGGACCGGGTCCGGATCCACCTCCGCCCATGCCGCCCGGCCCGCGCTGGGGCACGGCATGCGGGACCGCAGCGTGCGCACCGCCCTGCGGCACCTCTCCACGGAGCTGAGCTCCGCCCAGGTCGGCATCACGCTGACCACGATCCTGCTCGGGTACACGGCGCAGCCGGCCCTGAACTCCCTGCTGTCGGCGGCCCTCGGCACGGCGTCCGTGCCGACCGCGGTCTCCGCCGGCCTGGCGGGCGTCCTGGCGCTCGTCCTGGTGAACGCCTTCTCGATGGTGTGCGGCGAGCTGATCCCCAAGAACTTCGCGCTCTCGGCCCCGCTCGCCACCGCGCGCCTGGTGGTGCCGGTGCAGCGCGTGTTCACGATCACGTTCAAGCCGCTCATCGCGGTGCTCAACGGGTCCGCCAACGCGCTGCTGCGCCGCCTCGGCGTGGAGCCGCGGGAGGAGCTGTCCGGCGCGCGGTCCGCGTCCGAGCTCGCCTCGCTCGTGCGGCGCTCCGCCGAGGAGGGCACGCTCGAGGAGTCGGTGGCGACCCTGCTGACCAACTCGATCGAGCTGGACACGCTCAGCGCCCGTGACGTCATGACCGACCGGCTGCGCATGTCCGTGCTGGATCGTGGTGCCACGGCGGCCGACGTCGTGGCGCTCGCCCGGCGCACGGGCCACTCGCGGTTCCCCGTGATCGGCGAGGACCGCGACGACGTGGTCGGCCTGGTGCACCTGCGGCGTGCCGTCGGGGTGCCGCACGACCGGCGCGACGAGGTCCCTGCGGCCGCGCTCATGGTGGAGGCCCCGCGGGTCCCGGAGACCGTGCGTCTCGGCCCGCTGCTCGTGGAGCTGCGCGAGCTCGGCATGCAGATGGCGGTGGTGGTCGACGAGTACGGCGGCACGTCCGGCGTCGTCACGCTGGAGGACGTGGTCGAGGAGCTGGTGGGCGACGTCGCGGACGAGCACGACCCGCGGCGCGCCGGTGCCGCCCGGGCCGCCGACGGGTCCTGGATCGTCCCGGGCGTGCTGCGCCCCGACGAGCTGATCGAGTACACGGGCATCGAGGTGCCGGAGGGCGCGGCGTACGAGACGCTCGGCGGGCTCGTCATGGCCGAGCTGGGGCGGATGCCCGCCGTCGGCGACGAGGTCACCGTCCGGAACGCGGCGTCGCGCGTGACCCTCCGGGTCGAGGCGATGGACGGGCGGCGCGTCGAGCGCGTCCGGGTCCGGCCGCTGCCCGGCGACGGCACGGGCGACGACGCGTCGCGCATCGAGAAGGGCACGAACCGATGAGCACGACCACCGCACTCGTCGTCGGGCTCGTGCTGCTCGCGGGCAACGCGTTCTTCGTCGGCGCGGAGTTCGCCGTCATCTCGGCACGGCGCAGCGCCATCGAGCCGCTCGCCGCGGCGGGTGACCGCCGCGCCGCGACCGTGCTGTGGGCGATGGAGCACGTGTCGCTCATGCTGGCGTGCGCGCAGCTCGGCGTGACCGTCTGCTCCACGGGTCTCGGCATCGTGGCGGAGCCGGCGCTCGCCCACCTCCTGGAGGGGCCGCTGCACGCCCTGGGCGTGAGTGACGAGCTCACGCACCCGATCGCGCTGGTCGTCGCGCTCGCGCTGGTCGTGTACCTGCACGTGGTGCTCGGCGAGATGGTGCCGAAGAACCTCGCCGTGGCGGGTCCGGACCGGGCGGTCATGTGGTTCGGGCCGCCGCTGGTGCTGCTCGGACGGGTGCTGCGCCCCGTGATCGGCGCGCTGAACTGGATCGCCAACCACGCGGTGCGCCTCGCCGGCGTGGAGCCGAAGGACGAGGTGGCCTCGGCGTTCACCGCCGAGGAGGTGCAGTCCATCGTGGAGCACTCCCAGGCCGAGGGCGTGCTGCGTGACGAGCAGGGCCTGCTCGCGGGTGCCATCGAGTTCTCCAACCGCACCGCGGGCGACGTGATGGTGCCGGTCGACGGCCTGGTCGCCGTCGACGAGGCCAGCACGCCCGACGACATCGAGCGGCTCGTGTCCAGGCACGGCTTCAGCCGGTTCCCCGTGGTGGCCCGCCGGGACGAGGGGGACGAGCTGGTCGGGTACCTGCACCTCAAGGACGTGCTGTACGCCACCGGCCCGGCACGCTTCGAGCCGGTGGCCGCCTGGCGGGTGCGCGCCCTGGCCGCCGTCGCACCGGGCGACGAGGTCGAGGACGCGCTACGCGTCATGCAGCGTTCCGGGGCGCACCTGGCCCGGGTGGAGGACGCTGAGGGGCAGGTGCTCGGCGTCGTCTTCCTGGAGGACATCCTCGAGGAGCTGGTGGGCGAGGTGCGCGACGCCATGCAGCGTCGTTGATCGCGGGTTGACCGTCCGCCGGCTCCCGGTCGCGCACGGGTAGGGAACGCGTCACGCACGGGTAGCGCACCTCGCCCGTCAGGGCTTGGCAGGGGGCTCGACCAGGGTTAGTGTCACGTGCGACATGTTCACCGCGAGGGGCCGCGGACACACGATGACGGAGGGCCAGTGGAGTCCACGGCTGTGACCAGCGTGCAGCCCGCGCCCATGACGCGCCGGGCACGGCGTGAGGCGGAGCAGCAGGCCCAGGCGCTCCGCGCCCGCGGAGCACGGAACCACCCGACGCACCCGCCGGTGGCACATCCGCCCGTCACGCACCCGCCTGTCACGCGCCCGCCCGTGCCGCACCCGCAGGCCTCCGCGCCGTGGTCGGCCGCGGGCAACCGGATCGCCGCGGAGACCCGGGTCGCGTTCGCGCAGCCGCCCGTCCCCGCGTCGCTGATCACCCACCAGACCCTTCCCGTGGCGCCGATGTCGGTGCCGCTCCCGGCCGTGCAGGTCACGCCGCTGCCCGCGGCGGCTCCCGGCCGTCCGTCGGTGCCGACGGCGCGGCCGCCCCGGCTACCGCACCCCTCGGGCGAGATCCCGCTGCTTCCGCGGCCCGTGCCGGCCACGCCCACCGCGCCGCCGGCCGCCCGGGGTACGGCCTCGTTCGACCAGCTCGTCACCGGCGCGATCCCGCGGCCGGTCCGCGCGCCCTCGGTACCCGCGGGGCAGCGCCTCATTTCGCGGGCCACCGTCATCGGCACGCTTGCCGCGGCGACCATCGCGGCCCCGTTCGCCCAGGGCCTGGCCCCGTCGGGCGAGTCCCCGTTCGAGGTCGAGGCGCCGCCGACCGGGCCGAACGTGCTCGACCTCGTGACCCAGCCCGTGGAGCGGCCCGAGACGTCCGGCGCGGTGCTGCGCGCGGAGGCGATGACGCGGCCCGAGTCGGCGGCGAGCCGGTCCTTCGACCGCAGCCCGCTGCCGGACTGCGACGTCGACGCGCCCGTCGAGGGCACCAACGGTGCGCTCGCGGACCACTCGCTGTGCGAGCTGTGGCAGGCGGGGGAGTACCTGCGGCCCGACGCCGCGATGTCGCTCAGCGCCCTCAACGAGGCGTTCCGCGCGTCGTTCGGGCGCGAGATGTGCCTCGTGGCGAGCTACCGCGACCTGGACACGCAGTACGAGCTCAAGGCGTCCCGCGGCTGGTACGCCGCGTCGCCCGGCACGTCGATGCACGGCTGGGGCCTTGCGATCGACCTCTGCTCGAAGGAGACCGGCGACAGCGAGGTCTTCTCGTGGCTCTGGGCCAACGCGCCGTCCTACGGGTGGCAGAACCCGTCGTGGGCGCAGCTCGGCGGCAGCAAGTACGAGCCGTGGCACTGGGAGTTCGTGTCCGGCGTCGTCGAGAAGGGTGAGTGGCACGGGTAGAGCCCGGTGCCCGCGCCCGCCCCTGTCAGAGGCGTAGGTGCGTGTTGGGCCCGAAGTCCTGCCGGAACACCGGGCCCTCGCTCGCGAGCTCCGCGGCGAAGGCCGGGGCCCAGCCGCTGTAGGGCTCCATCGCGAGCGACTCGTTCGAGAAGCGACGGTCGTCGGTGATCTCGGTGACGCAGAAGTCCGGGATCTGCAGGCCCGTGACCGGGCCGGAGCGCTCGCACTCGGCCACGACGAGCGGGTGGTTGGCACCGCCGAACACGTCGATGGACCAGCCGTCCGCGCCCAGCCACGCGGCGTACCGCACCTTGACGATCGGGGCGCCACCGCGGCGCACCAGCTCGACGCCGACGTTCGGGTCCAGCTCACGCTCCGCCTCGTACCGGGTACCGCCCACGGCGGGACCCTTCACGGTGACGGCGGCGAAGTCGATGTCGGCGGTGTGCGCCCGCAGGAGCTCCGCCGGGTCGGTGTCAGCCGTCAGGTCGGCGTCGACATCGCCGGCCTGGACGCGGACGCGGAGGGCGTAGCCGTCGTCGGCCAGGAAGTAGGACTGCACGATGAGGGCGGGTGCGTCCCGGAGCTCGTCCGGGAGGTCGCGCACGAAGAACCGGCGCTCGAACTCGAAGTCGGCGTAGCCGCGGTCGGGATCGGTCTGGCCGGGTTCGTAGCGGTCGTCGCTCATGAGGCCCCTCGCCCTGCTGGGTGCGCGGTGCTTGTCCGCGGATGATTCAGGAAGTCTACGCAACCGGGTCGGTGTCAGGCGTGCGTCCCGCCACGAACTGGGACAACGTGGCCGAGAGCTCCTCCGGGCGCACGGCGATGCTGCCCGGCTTGAGCACCACGGGCGTGCCCACCAGCGACGCGTGCACGGACGCCGCGACGCGCCGGACGACGGTGCGCTGGCGGGCGACGACAGCCCGCGGGTCGGCGACGTCGACGGCGAGCACCCGGCGGAAGGCCAGCCGTGCCTCGCGGACCCCGGTGACCTCTGACCAGAGCACCTGCTCGACGCCGAGGTTGGGCAGCCAGTCGACCAGGCCGTCGCCGTCCAGCGTGAGCACGGGCCAGGTGGGCAGGAGGAGACGGCGCAGCACGATGAGACCGAGTCCCGTGAAGACGAGGACGCCGATCGCGCTCACCGACACCACGGCCAGCGCCGCACGGGAGCCGCTGGTCTGCGCGAGGCCGAAGCCCAGCCAGGCGACGACGGCGCAGAGCGCGACCAGGGCCAGGGCGCCGAGCGCGAGCAGGAGGACGTGGGCGCGGGACGGGTAGAAGTCCACGGACTCGTCGGGCATACCGGGACAGTAGCCGCAGCGTGGGATGTATCGGTAGTTCAGCCGACCAGGAGGCGTGCGCCGGCCACCGCGGTCATCACCAGCACGACGGTGCTGAAGACGGGGCCGGAGACGCGGTGCGCCACCAGGCGGCCGAGCAGGAGGCCCGCGACCAGCCCCGGGAGCAGGACGAGCGAGATCCGGAGGGAGTCGGCCGAGACGAGGCCGAGCCCCGCGCTGAACGGCAGCTTGGCGATGTTCACGGTGAGGAAGAAGAGCGCGACCGTGCCGAGCAGGCCCGCGCGGGAGACGCCGGTGCGGAGCAGGTAGAGGCTCATGGGCGGGCCGCCGGCGTTCGCGATCATGGTCGAAACGCCGGCGATGGCGCCCAGGGTGGCGCGGGTCAGGCGTTCGCGGGCGTTCGGTGTGCTGCTGTGGGCTTCGGTGACGGTCTCGGCACCCGGGCGGCCGGCCGCGCGTCGTGCGGTGACCTGCCGCACGAGGTCGCCCAGTCCCGCGAGGAGGAGCAGGGCACCCACGATCCGTGCGCTGACGTCGGGCGGGGCCCAGCGCAGGGCGGCGAAGCCCACGACGAGGCCGAGGGTGACGCTGGGGAGCAGGGCACGCAGGATCTGCCACCGCACGTCGCGGCCGTAGGTGGCGACGGCGACGAGGTCACCGACGATGAGCAGGGGCAGCGCGACGCCGGCCGCCGGGACGGGCGGGAGGACCGACGCGATGACGGCGGCGCCCAGTGCGCCCAGGGGCGGCAGGCCGGTCTTGGCCAGGCCCATGAGGAGCGTGGCGAGGGTGCCGCCGATGACGACGGTGGTCGTGAGGTCGAGGGTGGGGGTCATGACGGGGCGGACTTTACGGGGTGCGGTGTCCGTCGGTGCGGGGGGCCTTGCGCGGACCTGCTGCCGGCAGGGTGGTCTGGGCGTCGCCGGTGTGTTCGTCTGTGTTCCTGGGTGGGTCCGGCTCGTCGGTGGGTCCGGTTCCTGGGTGGGTCCGGCGGCTCGGTCGTCGACGGGTCCGGCTCCGGGCCGGACGAGGACGACCGGGTGGGCTCTCGGGGCGGAGGTGCACTTCTACCCAGTCATTGCGCCCAGAATCCCGCTCGGTTCTGGGCGCAATGACTGGGTAGAAGCGCACTTCTCGTGGGCGGCGTCGGGCAGTCGTCCACCCGCCGGGCCCGCAGCGAGGGGCTCGCCGGCCGTTTGACCCATGGTGCCGGAGGCACGCCTCGCGATACACGCGCACGCCGCGCACCGTGGGACGTGGTGGGGAACCGCGCCCGGCCCCGGACAGCGAAAGGGCCCCTCATCTGGCGTGATGCCAGGTGAGGGGCCCTTTCCCGGTGTGTGCGCCTGAAGGGATTCGAACCCCCGACCTTCTGCTCCGGAGGCAGACGCTCTATCCACTGAGCTACAGGCGCGGGGCCGTCGGCAGGGAGATCGTGCTCCCGTAACGGCCGAAGTGAGACTACCAGGTAAGCAGCCCGTCGTGTGCACCCGGGCGCGTGACGTGCACCGTCGTGGCAACCTTCTGCTCGCCGCATGCGTCTGTGTGCCGTGATCCCGCGAAGAGCTCGACCCCAGAGGCGTACGAACCGGTACGCGGACGACGAACGAGGTGGCGCACATGACGAGTGACGATGCGGCGGTCATCGACGACCCTCGCGCCCGGGTGGTGACCACGGGCACGGCGGCCGAACGCTTCACGGCGTTCGCCAGCGACCGCTCACCCGAGCTGTCCCGCATCGCCTACCTGCTGTGCGGGGACGCGCACCGGGCCGCCGACCTCGTGCAGCTCGCGCTGGAACGGACCTACCGGGCCTGGGGCAGGGTGGGCGACGGCGACCCGTTCGCCTACGCCCGCAGGGTGATCGCCACGGCCCGGATCGACACCTGGCGGCGCACCAAGCGGGACGTCCTGGTGGCCCCGGCCGACCTGCGCCCGGGCGCCGCACCCGATGGCACGCAGCACGTCGTCGACCGGGACGAGCTCGTGCGCGCCCTGCGGCAGCTCCCGGCAGCGCAGCGGCGCGTCGTCGTCCTGCGCTACCTGCTGGACCGCACGGAGAAGCAGACCGCCGAAGACCTCGGGATCTCCGTGGGGGCTGTCAAGTCCGGCGCGTCCCGTGGGCTCGACCGGCTGCGGGACGTGCTGGGAGTGGAGCAGTCGGACGACGGCGGATCGCCGGACACCTCACGGAAGGAGGCGCAGTCATGAGGGAGCAGAGCGACACGCTGGTGAGCCTGATCCACGACGCCGCGAGCCACGTGGGGCCCGTGGACGGGATCGACGGCGAGGCGATGGCACGGCGGGCGATCCGCCACGAGCGCACCCGGCGCGGGGTGATCGGCGGCGTCGCGGCGCTCGCGGTCGCGGCCCTCGCCACCGTCGGCGGCCTGGTCGCCGGTGGCAGGCAGGTGCTGCCGGCTGGCTGGCCCTTCGGGGACGGCTGGCACGAGGTGTCCGGGGGCGGGCTGATCTTGTCGGTGCCGTCGGACTTCGAACCGTACGACCAGGGCGAGGGGTACCCGTCCTGGGGTTCGGACGAGCAGGACGGGCCGTTCGATCCCGCGGCGGTGACTTCTGCGGTGACCGTCATGACGCTCGACGACGGCGATTCGTTGTCCGAGTCGGAGGCCGACCTGGTCGACGTCGACGTGCCGGGTGCGGAGTCGGCACAGTATGTGCTGGCGGAGGAGGGCTGGGACGTCGGGCCGCAGGGGGTGCTGCAGGTTGAGCTGGAGTCCGGGCGAGTCGTCCAGGTCGTCGTGGTCCTGCCCGACGCACCGGACTCGCCGGAGCTGTTCGAACGGCTCGTCGAGGGCGTCCGGGTCGATCCCGACGCGACCGAGGCGAACTTCGACGTCCAGGGGAACACGCTCGACGTCGTCGAGGAGCACCCCGCGGACTGGACGGTCCAGGAGCACCAGGGACTGCGGTTCGCGACGCCGGGCGACTGGGTGGAGGACGCGCTGTCCGCGTCCCGGGAGGACAACTGGCCGACCGTCTCGATCGACGACCCGGACGGACGGCTCCGCCTGCAGGTGACCACGCTCGCCACCACGCAGGACCCGGACGGCGAGTTCGGCTACACGTACGCCATGGAGCCGCCGTCCGGCGCGGATCGCGCGGGTGCCGAGCTCGACCCGCAGGACGGGACGCTCCACGCGTGGATAGAGGTCCGCCGGGCCGGGGGCCGGACGTACTCCATCGACGTCTACGCGCCCGACGACACCGGCGGCGACCGCGTGGTGCGGACCATCGCCGGGAGCCTGGAGTTCACCCCGGAGGCGGCCGACCTGCCCTCCTACGGCGACCTGACGGACGCCCGGCCGCTCGTGGACGACGCGCCGGCGATCCCGGAGGACTGGGTGGTCGTTTCGGACGCGCCGGGCCTGCGCCTGCGGGTGCCCTCGGACTGGGTGGACCAGTCCGGGGGCGACGGCACGGTCGTGCGAACCGCGCCGCAGGGCGACCCGGGCGAAGGGCTGAACGCCTGGATCGAGGAGCCAGGGCTTGCCGGCAACGGTGAGATACCGGTCGGCGGGTACCGGCTCGACGTCCCGGGGGCCGAGCGCGCGACCGTCCGGATGACCGACTACACCGCCTACGGTGAGGCCGAGGCCGCGGCGTTCAACGCGCGGGCCGAGGTGCGGCTCCCCGATGGCAGGTTCGTGCAGCTCACCTACGACGGTCCGCCCCACTCGGGCGACCGGTTCTGGCAGATCCTCGGCACGCTCGAGGTGGGCACCGACTGATGCCTGTGCCGGACGGCGGTGACGCGCCCAGGGGTGGGGTGCGTCACCGCCGTCCGCTGCCTGTGGACAACCGGGGCGGCCGACCCGGACCGGCCCGTAGAATCGATCCGTGACCCCCACCGAGCTCTCCGAAGCGCTGAGCGCTGCCCTGGCCGCGGCCGTCGCCGACGGCACACTCGCCCTGCCTGCCGACGCCGTCCCGGCGTCGGTCCACGTGGAGCGACCCAGGCAGCGAGAGCACGGGGACTGGGCCACGAACGTGGCCCTCCAGCTCGCGAAGAAGGCGGGCACGACGCCGCGGGCGCTCGCCGAGGACCTGGCAGCCCGCCTCGGGGCGACGCCGGGCATCAAGTCCGCGGGTGTCGCCGGCCCGGGCTTCCTCAACATCACGCTCGACGCCGCGGCGGCGGGCGAGCTGGCGCGCACCATCGTCGAGGCGGGCGCTGCGTACGGCCGGGGCGACGCCCTGACCGGCCAGGTCATCAACCTGGAGTACATCAGCGCCAACCCGACCGGTCCCCTGCACATCGGGCACACCCGCTGGGCCGCGCTGGGCGACTCCCTGGCACGCATCCTGCGGGCGGCGGGCGCCGACGTCACCGCCGAGTACTACATCAACGACGCGGGCGCCCAGATGGACCGCTTCGGCGCATCGGTGCTGGCGCGGGCCACGGACGGCGAGGTCCCCGAGGGCGGCTACCGCGGCGAGTACGTCAAGGAGCTCGCGACCAAGGTGCTCGCGGACCGCCCCGACCTGCCGGAGCTGCCGCACGACGAGGCCGTCGCGGTCGCCCGTGAGGCGGGCTACGCGCACCAGCTCGCGGAGATCCGCGAGGTGCTGGAGAACTTCGGCGTGCACTTCGACGTCTGGTTCTCCGAGCGTGACCTGCACAGCTCCGGTGCCGTCGAGAAGGCCGTCGCCCGCCTGCGGGAGCAGGGGCACGTCTTCGACCAGGAGGGCGCGGTCTGGCTGCGCACCACGGACTTCACGGACGACAAGGACCGCGTGATGATCCGGGCGAACGGTGAGCCCACGTACTTCGCCGCCGACGCCGCGTACTACCTGTCCAAGAAGGACCGCGGGTTCCCCGGCAAGATCTACCTGCTGGGCGCCGACCACCACGGCTACATCAACCGCCTCAAGGCCATCGCGGCCTGCGCGGGGGACGACCCGGAGACCAACATCGAGGTGCTCATCGGGCAGCTCGTCAACGTCGGGGGCGCCAAGCTGTCCAAGCGCGCCGGCAACATCATCGAGCTGCGCGACCTGGTC
Source organism: Promicromonospora sp. NPDC050880 (assembly GCF_044456525.1). Classification (NCBI taxonomy): domain Bacteria; kingdom Bacillati; phylum Actinomycetota; class Actinomycetes; order Micrococcales; family Promicromonosporaceae; genus Promicromonospora; species Promicromonospora sp. NPDC050880. Next base: position 37,663 of record NZ_JBITFV010000007.1, on the reverse strand, counting down.
GACTGGATCGGCAAGGACGCCGTGCGCTACTCGCTCGCGCGCTACCCCGCGGACACGCCGCTGGAGCTGCAGGGCGAGGACATGCTCAAGCAGACCAACGACAACCCGGTCTTCTACGTGCAGTACGCGCACAGCCGGACCGTGCAGATCGGTACCAAGGCCGAGGAGCGGGGCGTGCGCCGCGCGGACGGGTTCGACCCGGCCCAGCTCTCGCACGCCTCGGAGACGGCGCTGATCGGCCGCCTCACCGAGTTCCCGCGGATCGTGGCCCAGGCCGCGGAGCTGCGCGAGCCGCACCGCGTGGCCCGCTACCTGGAGGCGCTCGCCGGCGACTTCCACTCCTGGTACAACGACGACGAGAAGCTGCGCGTCACGCCGTACCCCGACGAGGAGGTCACGGACGCCCACCGGGCCCGCCTGTGGCTGAACGACGCCGTCCGCACGGTGCTGGCCAACGGCCTGGACCTGCTGGGCGTGAGCGCACCGGAGCGGATGTGACCGGCGCGCCCTGGTCCACGGGGGTCGGCCGGCTGCCCGACGGCGCGCTGGCCGTCGCCGGCGTCGACGTCCGCGACCTCGCGGCCCGGCACGGCACGCCGGCCTACGTGCTGGACGAGGCCGACTTCCGGGCGCGCGCCCGCGCCTACCGCACGGCGTTCGAGGCGGCGTTCGGCGCCGTCGGCACCGGCGTGGACGTGTACTACGCCGGCAAGGCGCTGCTCACCGTGGCCGTGGCGCGCTGGGCGCGCGAGGAGGGCCTGCGGGTGGACACCGCCTCGGGTGGCGAGCTCGCCGTCGCGCTGCGGGCCGAGGTGCCGGGTGCGGAGATCGGCCTGCACGGCAACAACAAGTCCGACGCCGAGATCCGGCGTGCGCTCGACGCCGGCGTGGGCCGCATCATCGTGGACTCGCTGGTCGAGATCGAGCGCATGGCGCGGCTCGCGGGGGAGCGCGGCGTCGTCGCACCGGTGATGGTCCGCGTGACCACGGGCGTGCACGCGGGCGGGCACGAGTACATCGCGACCGCGCACGAGGACCAGAAGTTCGGGCTGTCGGTCAACGCGGCCGACGGGGCGGAGAGCCCCGCGATGACCGCGCTGCTCGCGGTGCTCAAGCACCCCGAGCTGCGCCTGCTCGGCATCCACTCGCACATCGGCTCGCAGATCCTCGACCCCGACGGCTTCGAGGCGGCGGCGCGCGTGGTGCTGCGGCTGCGGGCCGACCTGGCCGAGCGGTCGGGCGTGCTGGTGGACGAGGTCGACCTCGGCGGCGGGTACGGCATCGCCTACCTGCCGGGCGACGTCGCGCTCGACCCCGAGCGGGTCGCGAAGGACATCGCGCAGTCCGTGGCGGGCGTCTGCCAGGAGCTGGGCACCAACCTGCCGCGGTTCTCGATCGAGCCCGGCCGGGCGATCGTCGGGCCCGCGGGCCTCACGCTCTACACGGTCGGCACGGTCAAGCCGGTCACGGTCTCGGCCGACGGCGGAACCGACTTCACCCGCACCTACGTGTCGGTCGACGGCGGCATGAGCGACAACATCCGCCCCGCCCTGTACGGGGCCGCGTACCACGCGGAGGTCGTGGGGCGGTCCTCGGACGCCGAGCCGATCCTCGCGCGCGTGGTGGGCAAGCACTGCGAGTCCGGCGACATCGTGGTGCACGAGGTGCAGCTCCCGGCCGACGTGCGCGCGGGCGACCTGCTCGCCGTCGCCGCCACGGGCGCGTACGGGCGCTCCATGGCGTCGAACTACAACATGCTGCCCCGCCCGCCCGTCCTGGCGGTGTCCGACGGCGCCTCCCGGGTGCTGGTGCGGCGGGAGACCGAGGACGACCTGCTGGGGCTCGACCAGGGCTGACCCGCCCGATGACCTGACGGCACGGCGTCGAGCGGGCATGGCAGTCCGGCCACGCATCCGCTCGACGGTGGTGCGCGGTCTCCGGCCGTCATGGTCCCGGTCACCTCCGCCGGATGGCTGCCTGCGCTGCGTCCGCCGTCACCACGCCAAGCCCGACACCGCGCCGGCCTCGCCCCGGGGGTGGTGGGGTGCGGAGAGAGAACGGCGGCCGGTGCGGCGTCGGGCGGATGGAAGGGGCGCCCCGACCGACGGCGGGGCGCCCCGGCTCTGTGACCGGTCGGATGACCGGCCGGATGACCGGCCGCGTGACCGGTCCGATGACCGGCCGCGCGGCCGGTCGAGGTGCTACGGCCGGTCGACCGCCGAGTCCACCAGGTGACCCTGGTAGGCGGGGCTCGTGAGGAACGGCGGGAAGTCGTCCTGCAGGGCCACCTGGCGGAAGATCGCCGCCGCGTCCTCGAGCCGGTTCCCGTGGTCGTGCGGCAGCGACGCGACGACGTCGAGCAGGATCGCCTCGACGCGCTCGCGGGTCACGGGCTGCTGGTCGTCCTCGGTCACGGTGCCGGACGCGATCCACTGCCACACCTGCGACCGCGAGATCTCCGCCGTGGCGGCGTCCTCCATGAGACTGTCGAGCGCCGCGGCCCCGGTACCGCGCAGCCAGGCGTCGAGGTAGCGGACGGCGACCGACACGTTCGACCGCAGGCCGGCCGAGGTGACCGTCGCACCGGCCCGGCGGGCCGAGGCGATGTCGAGCAGCTCGTGCTGGCCCACCGTGACGTCGTCCCGCAGGCGCGACACCTGGTTCGGCGCGTCGCCCAGGACGGCGTCGAACTCGGCCTGCGCCACCGGGATCAGGTCGGGGTGGGCCACCCAGGTGCCGTCGAACCCGTCGGACGCCTCACGCTTCTTGTCAGCGCTCACCTGGCCGAACGCCCGCTCCGTGACCTCCGGGTCGCGGCGGTCGGGGATGAACGCGCTCATGCCGCCGATGGCGTGCGCCCCGCGCTTGTGGCACGTGGCCACGAGCAGCTCGGTGTACGCGCGCATGAACGGCGCGGTCATGGTGACCTGGGCACGGTCCGGCAGCACGTACGACTCGCCGCGGGTGCGGAAGCACTTGATCACCGAGAACAGGTAGTCCCAGCGGCCCGCGTTCAGGCCCGCGCAGTGGTCGCGCAGCTCGTAGAGGATCTCCTCCATCTCGAAGGCCGCGGGCAGGGTCTCGATGAGCACCGTGGCGCGCACGGTGCCGCGCGGGATGCCGAGCGCGTCCTGCGCCACCTCGAACACCTCGTTCCACAGCCGTGCCTCCCGGTAGCCCTCCAGCTTGGGCAGGTAGAAGTACGGGCCCCGGCCGCGCGCGACGAGCTCGGCCGCGTTGTGGAAGAAGTAGAGACCGAAGTCGACGAGGCTGCCCAGGGCGTTGCTCGTGATGCCGTGCGCGTCCGTGTACCGCAGGTGGGCCTCGTCGAGGTGCCAGCCGCGCGGCCGGAACACGATGGTCGGCAGGTCGGTGATGTCCGACGACCGCAGCCGGTACTCCTTGCCCGCCTCGTTCGTGAACGCGAGGGTGCCGCGGATGGCGTCGTGCAGCGCGAGCTGTCCCTCCACCACGTTGGGCCACGTGGGGCTGGAGGCGTCCTCGGCGTCGGCGAGCCAGCACCGGGCGCCCGAGTTCAGGGCGTTGATCGTCATCTTCGGGTCGGTGGGGCCGGTGATCTCGACCCGGCGGTCCTCCAGCCCCGGCGCGTTCCGGGAGCCGGCGACCCGCCAGTCCGGGTCGTCCCGCACCGGCCGGGTGGAGGCCCGGAAGTCGGGGTCGGTACCGTCCGCGATGTCCTGCCGGCGCAGCTGGCGCTGGGCGATCAGGTCGTCGCGGGCGGCGTCGAACCGGTCATGGAGCAGGGCCAGGAACCCGAGGGCCTCCGGTGTGAGGATCTCGTCGTACCGCGGCCCCACGGAGCCGGTCACGGTGATCACGCCGCGGCGGGCACCGGTCCCGGAGGCGCCCACCCCGCCGTTCGGCAGGGTGCTGGGCGCCGAGCTGCGCGGCGCGGGGGCGGCGGCCTCTGACGTCCGGGCGGGGGCGGGCGACGGCGCGGGGGCGGGCGACGGCGCGGCCGGCGCAGGGACCGACGCCGTCCGCGACGCCGGAGGTGTGCCGATACCGGCCAGGCCGGCGTCGGCGTCGTACGGGCTGGTGCCCTGGGCGCGGGTGTCGATGGTGGCGGTCATCAGAACTGCGCCTCCTCGGTCGAGCCGGTCAGTGCGGTGGTGGCCGAGTCCGGGTTGAGCGCGGTGGCGACCCGGTCGAAGTAGCCCGTGCCCACCTCGCGCTGGTGCTTGGTGGCGGTGTAGCCGCGCTCCTCGGCGGCGAACTCCAGCTCCTGCAGCTTCACGTAGGCCGACATCTGCTCGCGGGCGTAGCCGTGGGCCAGGTCGAACATCGAGTAGTTCAGGGCGTGGAAGCCGGCCAGGGTGATGAACTGGAACGTGAAGCCCATGGCGCCCAGCTCGCGCTGGAACTTGGCGATCGTGTCGTCGTCGAGGTGCTTCTTCCAGTTGAACGACGGCGAGCAGTTGTAGCTCAGCATCTGGTCGGGGAAGTCGGCCTTGACGGCCTCGGCGAACTTGCGCGCCAGCTCCAGGTCCGGTGTGCCCGTCTCCATCCAGATCAGGTCGGAGTAGGGCGCGTACGCCTTGGCGCGGGCGATGCACGGCTCGATGCCGTTGGTGACCTTGTAGAAGCCCTCGTTGGTGCGCTCGCCGGTGATGAACGGGCGGTCGCGCTCGTCGACGTCCGAGGTGATCAGCGTCGCCGCCTCGGCGTCGGTCCGGGCGATCACGATCGACGGCACGTCGGCGACGTCGGCCGCGAGACGGGCGGCGTTCAGGGTGCGGACGTGCTGCTGCGTCGGGACGAGCACCTTGCCGCCGAGGTGGCCGCACTTCTTCTCCGAGGCGAGCTGGTCCTCCCAGTGCACGCCGGCGGCGCCCGCCTGGATCATCGACTTCATCAGCTCGTACGCGTTCAGCGGGCCGCCGAAGCCGGCCTCGGCGTCGGCCACGATCGGGGCGAGCCAGTCGCGCGTGGGGGCGCCGTTCTCCGAGACGTCGATCTGGTCGGCGCGCAGCAGGGCGTTGTTGATGCGGCGCACGACGGCCGGCACGGAGTTGGCCGGGTAGAGCGACTGGTCGGGGTACGTCTGGCCGGAGAGGTTGGCATCGCCGGCGACCTGCCAGCCCGAGAGGTAGATGGCCTGGAGCCCGGCCTTGACCTGCTGCACGGCCTGGTTGCCGGTCAGCGCCCCGAGGGCGTTGATGTAGTCCTCCTCGTGCAGCTGCTTCCAGAGGCGTTCGGCGCCGCGGCGGGCCAGCGTGTTCTCCTCGCCGACCGAGCCGCGCAGCGCGACGACGTCCTCGGCGGTGTAGGTGCGCTCGATCCCGGCCCAGCGGGGATCGGACGCCCAGGACCGCCGCAGCTCGTCCGCGGTCTGCACCTGGTCGCCGGCGCGGGGAGTCGCCGGCACCGCGGTCGTCGCGGACGTGGTCGCCTCGGACGTGGGATGGATCGTGGGTGCGCTCATGGCGGGTCTCCTTCTCGGGACGGAACGTTGTCACCGCGTCTGCCGGTGACGTGTTACGACCTTCCGCCCCGCACAACCCCCTTCTCAAGCAGATCTGAGTAGAAGATCTTGTGTTCTTCTGTTGATCGGAAGGCTTTCCGTATGTCACCCTCGGGCATGGCAGGAACCCCAGGAAATCGCAGAACCGCGCGAAACGCGACATCCTCGCGTTCTCCGCAGAGCGGTCAAAACGCTTCTAGGGTCACGGCGCCGACCACGGCGACGACGCCGCCGGACGCCGAGCCGGACGCCCTCACGATCGGTCGCCGCATCCGCCACCTGCGCACCGGCAAGGGCATGACCCTGGAAGACCTCGCGGCGGCCATCGATCGTGCTCCGTCGCAGGTCAGCACGCTGGAGAACGGCAAGCGCGAGCCCAAGTTCTCGCAGCTCCAGGCCATCGCGCGGGCGCTCGACGCCGGCGTGGACGACCTGCTCTCGGCCGAGCCGCCGTCGGAGCGCGACGCGCTGGAGATCGAGCTGGAGCGCGCGCAGCGCGGCCCCCTCTTCGCGTCGCTCGGTATCGACGGTGTGCGCATCGGCAAGTCGCTGCCCCACGACGCACTCTCGACGATCCTGGCGCTGCACCGCGAGCTGGAGCGCCTGCACACCGAGCGTGCGGCCACCCCGGAGGAGGCACGCCGGGCCAACGGCGAGCTCCGCGACGAGATGCGCGCCAAGGACAACTACCTGCCGGAGCTGGAACAGGTGGCCAAGGGCCTGCTGGCCGACGTCGGGCACACGTCCGGGCCGCTGCCCCAGCGCATGGCCGCCGAGATCGCCGCGCACCTCGGCTTCACGCTGCACTACGTGAGCGACCTGCCGCACTCGACGCGGTCGGTGATCGACACGCGCAACCGGCGCCTCTACCTGCCGTCCAAGGGGTTCCGCGGCCGGTCCAACACCCGCTCCGCGCTGCTGCAGGCACTCGCCTCGCACGTGCTGGAGCACACGGAGCCGGGGCACTACGGCGAGTTCCTGCGGCAGCGGGTCGAGGCCAACTACCTCGCGGCCGCGCTCATGGTGCCCGAGAAACCGGGCGTGAAGTTCCTGCGCGACGCCAAGGACGAGCGGGCGATCGCCATCGAGGACCTGCGTGACGCGTTCGGGGTGTCGTTCGAGACCGCCGCGCACCGCTTCACCAACCTCGCCACGCGCCACCTCGGCATCCCGGTGCACTTCATGAAGGTGCACGAGTCCGGGATCCTGCACAAGGCCTACGAGAACGACGGCGTGCGGTTCCCGTCCGACGCCCTGGGCGCCGTCGAGGGCCAGCACGTGTGCAAGCAGTGGACGGCCCGCCGGGTGTTCGACGTCGAGGACCGGTTCAACCCGTATGCGCAGTACACCGACACGTCGTCGGGCACGTACTGGTGCACGTCCCGCGTGGAGAACACCTCGGACGGCGCCTTCTCGGTGTCGGTGGGCGTGCCGTTCGCGCACGTCAAGTGGTTCTCCGGGCGGGAGACCACCCAGCGCGCGGCCTCCCGTTGTCCCGACGAGTCGTGCTGCCGGCGGCCGCCTGCCGAGCTGTCGGAGAAGTGGGGCGACTTCGCCTGGCCGTCCGCGCGGCCGCACGCGTCGATGCTCGCCGCGATGCCCTCGGGCGCGTACCCGGGCGTGGAGACGACGGAGGTCTACAAGTTCCTGGAACGGCACGCTCCGGAGGACTGAGCCCCCCGGACCGACGAGCGCGGACCTGGTGGCGGATTCGGGGCTCTTACCGCCACCAGGTCCGCACTCGGCGTCAGGGGGAAGTCGTGAGGCCCAGCATGTGGTCGCGCTGACGGGCCATCTCGTCGGCCAGCACCTGCACGACGGCGGCCACGGCCGGCCGGCGCCACGACTCGCTGCGGATCACGGCCCAGTAGGGCAGCCGCTCGGTGACCTCGTCGGGCAGGAGCCGCACCAGGTCGTCGTGCCGGTCGGCCATGAAGCAGGGCAGGAAGCCCAGTCCCGCGCCGGCGCGCGTGGCCTCGACGTGCACGAACACGTTGGTCGACGCCAGCGCGTCCGGCATGCCTGGGACCAGGCGCCGGGGCGCGTCGAGGTCGTTGACCTGGAGCATCGAGTCGACGAAGTAGACCAGCCCGTGCCGCGACATCTCCTCGACCGTGGTGGGCGTGCCGTGCCGCGCCAGGTAGTCCCGCGAGCCGTACATCCCGAGCACGTACTCACCCAGGCGCACGGCCTTGGCCCGCTGCACGTTGGGGTCCCCGACCACGACGTCGACGTCGACCCCCGAGCGGTGGTGGGTGGCCACGCGGGTGACCGTGACGAGCTCGACGGACAGCTCCGGGTGCTCCCCGCGGAGCCGGGCGATCGCGGGGGAGGCCACGTAGGCGCTGAACCCGTCGGTCGCCGTCATCCGCACGACGCCGGTCACCGGGTCGGCCTCGGTGTCGCCGCCCACGAGCCGGTCCACGGCGTCGGACACGGCCTCCCCGGCCCGGGCCGCGCGCCGGCCGAGCGCCGTCAGCTCCCAGCCGTCGGCGCCCTTGACCAGGAGGCGTCCGCCCAGGGCACGTTCCAGCGCCGTGATGTTGCGGGCGACCGTGGTGTGGTTGACGCCGAGCGCGCGGGCCGCCGTCGTGTACCGGCCGGTGCGGGCCACGGCCAGGAGCACCAGGAGCTGGTCGGCGACCTGGCCGGCCGGCGGGTCGTTGCGGGCTGACATGCGGTGACGCTACCAAGTGTGCATTCCTGCACACGCCGTCTGCCGAGTTCGTCATTGCTGCGCACAGTGCTTCCGGGAAAACTCGGGCGGGTCATCGTGGCGGTCCGCGCGGACCACACCGGGCCGGCCACGTCCCGTGTCAGAGTCGACACCTAGGAGCAGCAGCATGTCCGCACAGCAGAGCCAGGGCGCACCGGGGGACCGGTCGCTCATCCGGCGCATCGTCGCCGCCTCGATGGCCGGCACCGTCGTCGAGTGGTACGACTTCTTCCTCTACGCGACCGCCGCGGCGCTCGTGTTCAACAAGGTGCTCATGCCCGAGACGGGCAACGCCTACGACGCGATCATCGCCGCGTTCGTCACCTACGCCGTCGGCTTCCTCGCCCGACCGCTGGGCGGCGTCATCTTCGGCCACCTGGGCGACAAGCTCGGACGCAAGTACACGCTGCAGTTCACGATCGTGCTGATCGGCGTGGCGACCGTGCTCATGGGCTGCCTGCCCACGTTCCAGCAGGTCGGGTTCCTCGCCCCGGCGCTCCTGGTGATCCTGCGCTTCGTCCAGGGCGTGGCGCTCGGCGGCGAGTGGGGCGGCGCCGTGCTGCTCGTCGCGGAGCACAGCCGCGACGACGAGCGCGCCCGCTGGACGGCGTGGCCGCAGGCCGGCGTGCCCGCGGGCAACCTGCTCGCGACCGTCGTGCTCTACACGATGTCGGCCACCCTGACCGACGAGGCCTTCCTCGCCTGGGGCTGGCGCGTCGCGTTCTGGCTGTCCGCCGTCGTCATCGTCGTGGGCTACTACGTGCGCACCCGCGTCTCGGACGCGCCCATCTACGAGGAGGCGAAGGCCGAGATCGACGAGGGCGACAAGGGCTACGGCGTGCTCGAGGTGATCAGGCGCTACCCGCGTGGCGTGCTCACCGGCATGGGCCTGCGGTTCGCCGAGAACATCCTGTACTACCTCGTGGTCAGCTTCTCGATCGTCTACCTCGGCACCGCGCTCGGCATGGACACCACGCGCATCCTCGGTGTGGTCGCGGCCGCGCACGCGTTCCACTTCGTGGTGATCCTCGCCGTCGGGCGCCTCGCGGACCGCGTGGGCCGCAAGCCGCTCTACATCACGGGGGCCGTGCTCGGCGCCACCTGGTGCTGGTTCGCCTTCCCGGCCATGGACACCCAGAACGCCTGGGTGATCCTGGCCGTGCTCATGGCAGGCCTGCTGTTCCACGCGCTGATGTACGCCGTGCAGCCCGCGATCATGGCCGAGATGTTCCCCACCCGGATGCGCTACTCCGGCGTCTCGATCAGCTACCAGGTGACCTCCATCGTGGCGGGCTCCCTGGCGCCGATCCTCGCCACCACCTGGCTCAAGAACACCGGCTCCTGGTGGCCCACCGCCGTCTACATGGGCGTCGCCGCCCTCATCACCCTCGTCGCGGCGATAGCGCTGCGCGAGACCAGGGGCGCATCGCTGCACGCCCTGGACGCCGAGGACCAGGCACGCGAGCAGGCGCTCGCGGCGAAGGGACTCGCACGGGACTGAGTCGCGCGGGCTCCCGGTCGTGAGGCGGCCGGGAGCCCGCCGGGCGGCCCGCACGGCCGCGAGCACGCGGGCGAGAGGACGAGCGGTGGAGGAGCACGTGGTGGAAGGCCGAGGAGAAGGACCGACGATGGAGCTGACGCTGACGGGCCGCCGGGCCCTCGTGACGGGTGGCGCGAGCGGGATCGGCGCCGCGTGCGCTCGCGAGCTCGCCGCACGCGGTGCCCACGTGACGGTGGCGGACGTGGACGGCGACGGCGCCAAGGCCGTCGCCGAGGAGGTGGGCGGCGAGGCCTGGGTGGTCGACCTGTCCGACACCCGGGCCCTGGACGACCTGCGGCTGGACACGGACGTGCTGGTGAACAACGCGGGCATCCAGCGCGTCAGCCCCATCCAGGACTTCGTGCCGGACGACTTCCGGCTGGTCCAGCGGATCATGCTGGAGGCGCCGTTCCTGCTGGTCCGCGCCGCCCTGCCGGGCATGTATGCCCGAGGCTGGGGGCGGGTGGTCAACATCTCGTCGGTGCACGGGCTGGTGGCCTCGCCGTTCAAGGCGGCGTACGTGGCGGCCAAGCACGGCCTGGAGGGCCTGTCCAAGGTGACGGCCCTGGAGGGTGGCGAGCACGGCGTGACCAGCGTCTGCGTCAACCCCGGCTACGTGCGCACGCCCCTGGTGGAGAAGCAGATCGCCGAGCAGGCCCGGGTGCACGGGATCGGTGAGTCCGAGGTGATGGCGAAGGTCATGCTCGCGGAGTCCGCGGTCAAGCGGCTCGTGGAGCCGCACGAGGTCGCCGCGCTGGTCGGCTGGCTCACGGGCCCGGACGCCGCCATGGTGTCCGGCGCCTCGTGGGCCGTCGACGGCGGCTGGAGCGCCCGGTGACCCCCGGGCACCCGGGGTGTGACACTGGCTCATGGCGCGACCTGCCGGTACTGACCTGATGAAGGAGTCGACGATGACTGGAGCACGCACCGGGTTCGACAAGGTGGTCGCCAGCGCGGCCGAGGCGGTGGCCGACATCCCGGACGGCGCCTCGCTGGCCGTGGGCGGGTTCGGCCTGTGCGGCAACCCGATCGCCCTGATCGAGGCGCTGCTGGCGCAGGGCACCAGCGGCCTGTCCGTGGTGAGCAACAACTGCGGCGTGGACGACTGGGGTCTCGGGGTGCTGCTCGGCGCGCAGCGCATCGCCAAGATGACCAGCTCCTACGTGGGCGAGAACAAGGAGTTCGAGCGTCAGTTCCTCTCGGGCGAGCTCGAGCTGGAGCTCACCCCGCAGGGCACGCTCGCCGAGAAGCTCCGCGCCGGCGGCGCGGGCATCGCGGCCTTCTTCACGCGGACGGGCGTGGGCACGCAGGTGGCCGACGGCGGCCTGCCGCGCAGGTACGACGGCGCGGGCGGCGTGGCGATCGCGTCGCCGGCCAAGGAGGTGCGCACGTTCGGCGACGACGGCGCCGAGTACGTGCTGGAGGAGGCCATCAGCACCGACTTCGCGCTGGTGCACGCCCTGCGCGGCGACCGGCACGGCAACCTCGTGTTCAACAGGTCGGCGCGCAACTTCTCGCCGCTCGCCGCGATGGCGGGACGGGTCTGCATCGCCCAGGTCGAGGAGCTCGTCGAGCCGGGGGAGATCGACCCGGACAGCGTGCACCTGCCGGGCGTGTACGTGCACCGGCTGGTGCACGTCGGCACCGACATCGAGAAGCGGATCGAGCGGCGCACGGTGACGGAGCCCGCGCCGTCGGGCACCTCGACGAGCAAGGAGGGCTGAACCATGGCACTGACGCGACAGGAGATGGCCGCGCGCGCCGCGCGCGAGCTGGCCGACGGGATGTACGTGAACCTGGGCATCGGACTGCCCACGCTCGTGCCGAACTACGTGCCGGCCGACCGGCACCTGGTGCTGCAGTCCGAGAACGGCATCCTCGGGGTGGGCCCGTACCCGACCGAGGACGCCGTGGACCCCGACCTGATCAATGCGGGCAAGGAGACCGTCACGCTGCTGCCCGGCTCGTCCATCTTCGACTCCGCCACGTCGTTCGGGATGATCCGCGGCGGCAAGATCGATGCCGCGATCCTCGGCGGCATGCAGGTCTCGGCCACGGGCGACCTGGCCAACTGGATGATCCCCGGCAAGATGGTCAAGGGCATGGGCGGCGCGATGGACCTGGTGCACGGCGCCGGCCGCGTGATCGTGCTCATGGAGCACGTGGCGCGCGACGGGTCGCCGAAGATCCTGCGCGAGTGCTCGCTGCCGCTGACCGGCAAGGGCGTGGTGAACCGGATCATCACCGACCTGGCGGTGCTCGACGTGACGCCGTCCGGGCTGGTGCTCCGGGAGCTCGCGCCCGGCGTGACGGCCGAGGAGGTCGTCGAGAAGACCGAGCCGGAGCTCGCCGTCGAGCTGGTCGGGTCCGCGGGCTGAGCTCGTGCGTGACCGGTGCGCCCTCGACCGCGGGGCTCGCCGGTGAATCCGGGGGATACGCTGGGAAGAACGGCCAAAGGAGGTCTCATGAGTGACGCATTTTCCGCCCCCACGGGTGCCACGAGCACCCGTCCGGGCGCCACCGGTTCGGGCGCGACACACAGTGCCGACGACGTGGTGATCGTCTCGGCGGCGCGGACGCCGCAGGGACGGCTGAAGGGTTCGCTGTCCGCGCTGAGCGCCGTGGAGCTCGGCGCCGTCGCGGCACGCAAGGCGCTGGAGGGCGCGGGTGCGCTCGCGGCCGACGTGGACAAGGTGGTCTTCGGCCAGGTGATCCAGGCGGGCGCGGGGCAGAACCCGGCCCGGCAGACGGCCGTGGCCGCCGGGGTGCCCTGGGACGTGCAGGCCGTGACGGTGAACAAGGTCTGCCTGTCCGGGCTGACGTCGATCATCGACGGCGCCCGGCTGCTGCGCACGGGCGAGGCGTCCGTGGTGCTGGTGGGCGGGCAGGAGTCGATGACCAACGCCCCGCACCTGCTGGCCGGTGCGCGGTCCGGGTTCGGCTACGGCTCGGCCGAGCTGGCCGACTCCGTGGCGCACGACGCCCTGACCGACGCGTTCGACGACGTCTCCATGGGCATCTCGACCGAGGAGCACAACACCGGCGACGTGTTCGTCTCGCGCGAGGAGCAGGACCAGATCGCGGCGGCCTCGCACCAGCGGGCCGCCGCCGCGGCGAAGGACGGGTACTTCGAGGCGGAGCTGGCGCCCGTGTCGGTGCCGCAGCGCCGCGGCGAACCCGTCGAGGTGCGCACCGATGAGGGAGTCCGGCCCGACACGACGCCCGAGTCGCTCGCGCGGCTGCGCCCCGCGTTCACGAGCGACGGGACGCTGACGGCGGGCAACTCGTCGCAGATCTCGGACGGCGCAGCGGCGCTCGTGCTCACCACGCGCGCCCGGGCCGAGGCGGCCGGGGTGCCGGTGCTCGCGACGGTCCGATCGCACGGCCAGGTGGCTGGGCCGGACAACTCGCTGCACTCCCAGCCGGCCCGGGCGATCGGTCAGGCGCTGGAGCGCGAGGGCTGGTCCGCGTCCGACCTCGACCTCGTGGAGATCAACGAGGCGTTCGCCGTGGTGGTCGGGGTGTCCGCGAAGGAGCTCGGTGTGCCGCTCGACATCGTCAACGTGCACGGCGGCGGCATCGCACTGGGACACCCCGTGGGGGCGTCCGGCGCGCGCATCGCGGTGCACGCGGCGCACGAGCTGGCCCGGCGCGGCGGAGGGCGCGCCGCCGTCGGCCTGTGCGGCGGCGGGGGCCAGGGTGAGGCGTTGCTGCTGGAGGTCTGACGCCGCCGTCGGCTCAGCGCCGGGTCAGTGCGCCTCGCGGTCCTCGGCGTCGCCGATGTAGGCGCGGACGTCGTCCGCCCGCCCGTCCAGGTTCATGTCCGAGGTACGGGCGCGGCGGGCGTCCCAGCGCAGCGAGACGCCGCCCAGGATCGCGGCGAGCACCGAGGCGCCGAGGATCGCGATCTTGGCGCCGTCGGTGTGCTCGGAGTCGCCGAAGGACAGCTCGCTGATCAGCAGCGACACGGTGAAGCCGATACCCGCGAGCAGCCCCACGGGCAGCAGGTCGCGCACGCCGATGCCGTCGGGCAGCCGCAGCGGCGTGACCCGGGTGACCAGCGCCGTGGTGCCCAGCACGCCGACGAGCTTGCCCACCACGAGCCCGGCGGCGATCGCGGCGACCACCGGCTGACCGACCACGGCGCCGGGTCCGCCGCCGTCGACCAGCGAGACGCCCGCGGCGAAGAACGCGAACACGGGCAGCGCGATCCCCGAGGAGATCGGCCGGAGCCGGTGCTCGTACCGGGCGGTGCGCGCCGTCGGCTCGCCGTGGCGGGCGATCGCCGGGACGGTGAAGCCCAGCAGCACGCCCGCGATGGTGGCGTGCACGCCGGAGGAGTGCATCAGCGCCCACGCCACGACGGCGAGCGGCAGCAGCACGTACCAGCGCGGCGCGCGCGAGCGCACGTGCCAGGCGTACAGCACCACGCACACGAGCGTGCCCAGCAGCGGCAGCCAGTGGATCTCGCTCGTGTAGAAGATCGCGATGACGACGATCGCCAGCAGGTCGTCGACCACGGCGAGCGTGAGCAGGAACGTGCGGATGGCGGCGGGCAGCCCGCGGCCGAAGATCGCGAGGACGCCCACCGCGAACGCGATGTCGGTGGCCGTCGGGATCGCCCAGCCGTGCAGCGCCCCGGGCTCGTCGAGCAGCAGCAGGGCGCCCACGTAGATCAGGGCGGGCATCGCCATGCCGCCGACCGCGGCGATCATCGGGACCCCGGCCTCCTTGGGGTTGCGCAGGCTCCCGGCGACGAACTCCTGCTTGAGCTCGACACCGACCACGAAGAAGAAGATCGCCAGCAGGCCGTCCGCGGCCCAGGTCGCGAGCGTCAGGTCGAGGTGGACGGGCAGCGGACCGATCGCGGCCGGCCCCACCACGGTGCCCGACAGGGCCTGGTAGGACTCCCGCCACGGCGAGTTGGCCCACACCAGGGCGAGGAACGCCGCACCGATGAGGAGCGCACCGCCCGTCGTCTCACGCGACACCCACTTGCGCAGGCGCTGGATCCGGGTGGGGGCAGGGGCGGTACCGCTCAACGGGCGTCCTCTCGGGCTGCTGCAGGGTCGTGGGGTGCGGACCGATCCGACCCGGTCTCCACCGACCAGGCCTCCCGGCACGCCCGGATCTTTACCCTACCTGACCCGTCCTCGACGCTACCTCGACCTCCGATCGGCGCACGCGGCACGCAGCTTGGTGATCGTGTTCCAGTTCCGCGCCGTGGTGGGCGCGCCCACGGCCCGGTCGATCACGGTCGCCGTGAGCTTCGACCGGCCGATGCCGTCCACGTAGTGCACGTACAGCACGCCCGCGGCCGTGGCCAGCATCTCGCGCCCGGCGTTGGCCAGGTCGAGCCGCGCCACCCCGGCCGCGTCCACGTCGCCGAACGGGACGTGCACCTGGAGCCGGGCCGGGTCGTCGCGTGCCGCGGCCGGGAAGGGGTTGTCCCGCGCGATCTCCTCGAGCCGCGCACCACTCAGTCCGACGGCGGCCACGGGCCGGCCCACGCGTTCGGCCAGCCGCTCCTGCACGCGCCGCACGATGTCGCCCGGATCGGCGCCGTCCGTGGCGACCACGAGGTTGCCGCTGTTCAGGAGGGTGCGGGCGTCGCCGAGGCCGACGTCCTCGGCGGCGCCGCGCAGGTCCGCCGACGAGACGCGCAGACCCGGCCCGATGTTCACGGCGCGCAGCAGGATCGCGAGATGAGGCATGCGTCCATCCTCCCGCTACGGCACGCCTTCCTGCGAGTTTTGCGATTCTTTGACTCGCGGGTGAAGCCATTGCCACCATGTGAACAGTTCGTGACAACTTGCGACCCGCCGAGGGATAACTCTGGCCACAGGATGGCAGTGCGCGTAGGTTCCAGTTCAGGGACGGCACCCAGTCGCCCCTTCGGGAGGCCAACCTATGGAGTGCTTGCTCCGTGGAGAAGGGCCGGTCCCGGCTCTGCGCCACGACGCGGCGCGCCGAGCCGGTCGCCCGGCCCATCCACCAGCCCCGGTTCGACCGGGTCGGTTCCGCCGACAGGCGGTGCCCGCCAGGTAGCGACGAGGCTGTCACGGCGTTTCGGCGCCGGAGGGAGAGCCGCAGTGAGCCATTCCGCATCGACCACCCGTCCGACCGACCAGAGTGCCGACGCCGCAGCCGGCGCGGTCGGTGACGATCGCAGGACCTTCGTCATCGACACGTCTGTGCTGTTGAGCGACCCGAAGGCGATGTTGCGGTTCGCGGAGCACGACGTCGTCCTGCCGATCGTCGTGATCACGGAGCTGGAGGCCAAGCGTCACCACGCCGAGCTCGGGTACTTCGCCCGCAGCGCACTGCGGATGCTGGACGGGCTGCGGGTGCAGCACGGCCGGCTCGACTCGCCGGTCCCCGTGGGGGACACGGGCGGCACGCTGCGCGTGGAGCTCAACCACGTGGACCCGACCGTCCTGCCCGCCGGGTTCCGCCTGGGGGACAACGACACCCGGATCCTCGCGGTGGCGGCCAACCTCGCCGCCGAGGGCAACAGCGTGACCGTGGTCTCCAAGGATCTGCCGATGCGGGTCAAGGCGTCGGCGGTCGGTCTGCAGGCCGAGGAGTACCGGGCCGAGCTCGCCGTCGACTCCGGCTGGACCGGCATGCGCGAGATCGACCTCTCCGACGAGCAGATGGGCGCTCTCTGGGAGAACGAGTCCGTGGAGATCGCCGCCCTGGACCCGGCGACGGTCGAGGCGGCGTCCCCGCTCCTGGTGCACACCGGCATGGTGGTGCACTCACCGGGTGGTTCCGCGCTCGGGCGCGTGACGGCCGACAAGCGCGTGCAGCTCGTGCGGGGCGACCAGGAGGTGTTCGGCGTGCACGGCCGCTCGGCCGAGCAGCGTGTGGCGATCGACCTGCTGCTCGACGACGAGATCGGCATCGTCTCGCTCGGCGGCCGGGCCGGCACGGGCAAGTCGGCGCTCGCCCTGTGCGCCGGGCTGGAGGCCGTGCTGGAGCGGCAGCAGCACCGCAAGGTGGTCGTGTTCCGGCCCCTGTACGCGGTGGGCGGTCAGGACCTGGGCTACCTGCCCGGATCCGAGTCCGAGAAGATGAACCCGTGGTCGCAGGCCGTCTACGACACCCTCGGGGCGCTGGTCTCGCCCGCGGTGGTCGAGGAGGTCATCGCCCGCGACATGCTCGAGGTGCTGCCGCTCACGCACATCCGCGGGCGGTCCCTGCACGACTCGTTCGTCATCGTCGACGAGGCGCAGTCGCTGGAGCGGAACGTGCTGCTGACGGTGCTGTCCCGGATCGGTCAGAGCTCCCGCGTGGTGCTCACCCACGACGTCGCCCAGCGCGACAACCTGCGCGTGGGGCGGCACGACGGCGTCGCGGCGGTGATCGAGGCGCTCAAGGGGCACCCGCTGTTCGCGCACGTGACCCTGACCCGGTCCGAGCGTTCGCCGGTCGCGGCGCTGGTGACGGACATGCTGGAGCGCCTGGACGTCTGAGGCGACGCCACGCCCCGGCATGTCAGAGGCTCAGGCCACCTCCGGTGGCCTGAGCCTCTGACACGTACGGAACTTCTGACACGCGAGAGGCGCGCCGCCGGACGGAACCCCCCAGCCCCGCAGTCCCGCGGTACGCCTCTCGATGCGTGCACGACCGAGAGTAGCAGACTTAGGTAAGGCTAACCAAAGAGGTAGACAGTCCGGCGATCGTCTCAATTCGGGGTGTGTCGCCCTTGTCGGATATAGCATCGGGGCATGCTGATAGCCGAAGACTTCCTGCTGCTCGCCGTCGACGACGAGACGGGCAAGACCGCCAACGTCGACAACCTGGGTGTTCGCCTCGCCGGTGCCCTCCTGGCCGACCTCTCCGACGCGCGCAAGACCCTGCTGCGGGGTGCTCCGGAGGCCGGTGCCACCAAGGAGGAGCGCGAGAAGGCCGGTGACGCGACGATCATCGTCACCGACAACAGCCCCGCGGGCCACGTCGCCCTCGACGCCGCGCTGCAGGCCGTGCTCGCCACGCCGGACGCCCCGGCGCGCAAGGTCGTCGAGGCGATCTCCAAGGACGCCGAGGAGAACCTCCTGGCGGCGCTCGTCGAGCGCGGCATCCTGGAGAAGGAGGAGTCCAAGCTCTTCCGCATGCTCCCCGTGACCCGCTGGCCGGCCGCCGACTCGAGCCACGAGACCGCGCTGCGCGCGAACCTCACCAAGGTGCTCGTCGAGGGCGCCGAGCCCGACGAGCGCACCGCCACCCTGATCTCCCTGCTGCACGGCTCCGGCCTGATCGCCGGCCTGGTCGGCAAGGAGCAGCGCAAGGCCGCCCAGGAGCGCGCCGAGGAGATCGCCGGCAGCGAGTGGGGCGTCGCCACGGTCGCCACGCAGGTCGCCATCGCCGCCTCGGTCGCGGCCGTCGCCACCGTCGGTGCCGCGGTCGCCGCCGCGGTCATCCTCCAGGCCCAGAAGGACGACGCCGCGGTCGCCGCCCCGGCCGAGGCCGCCGCGCCGGTCGAGACGCCGGCGGTCTGACCGGACGTCACGCCGGCCCGGACCTCACGCCGGCCCACCCGGCAGGGTGCCGAACGTAGGTTTCGTCGTGCCAAGACCCGCTCATCGAGCGACGAAGCCTACGTTCGCGCGGGGTGCCTCGGGCGGTGGTGGCCTGCTGGACCCGGCATGGCAGAGAGCGCCTGTCCGTTCCTCCCGATCAGCGGGTGGGACGGGACAGGCGCTCTCTGCTGTCCGGGGCCTGCGGCGTCTCAGGCCTGCGGCGGCCGCGTCATCGACAGCACGTCGAGGGCCGTGTCGAGCTGCTCCTCGGTGACCTCGCCGCGCTCGACGAAGCCGAGGTCGACCACGGCCTGGCGCACCGTGACGCCCTCCTTGACCGCGTGCTTGGCCACCTTGGCGGCGGCCTCGTAGCCGATCGCGCGGTTCAGCGGCGTGACGATCGACGGCGACGACTCGGCCAGCGCGCGGGCGCGGTCGACGTTCGCGGTGATGCCGACGATCGTCTTGTCCGCGAGCACCCGCGACGAGTTCGACAGCAGGCGGATCGACTCCAGCACACCCTGCGCGATCACCGGGATCTGCACGTTGAGCTCGAAGGAGCCGCTGGCGCCCGCCCACGCGACGGTGGCGTCGTTGCCGATCACGCGCGCGCACACCATGAGCACGGCCTCGGGGATCACCGGGTTGACCTTGCCCGGCATGATCGAGGATCCCGGCTGCAGGTCGGGCAGCGCGATCTCGCCCAGACCGGTGTTGGGGCCGGAGCCCATCCAGCGCAGGTCGTTGCAGATCTTGGTCACGGACACCGCGATGGTGCGCAGCGCGCCGGAGAGCTCGACCAGCCCGTCGCGCGCGGACTGCGCCTCGAAGTGGTCGCGGGCCTCGGTCAGCGGCAGCCCGGTGTCCTGCGCGAGCAGCGCGATGACCCGCTGCGGGAAGCCCGCCGGGGTGTTGATGCCCGTGCCCACGGCGGTGCCGCCCAGCGGCACCTCGGCGGCACGCGGCAGTGCGGCCTGCAGGCGCTCGACGCCGTAGCGGATCGCGGCGGCGTACCCGCCGAACTCCTGGCCGAGGGTGACCGGGGTGGCGTCCATGAGGTGCGTGCGGCCGGACTTCACGACGGTGGCGAACTCGTCGGACTTGGCCTGGAGTGCCTCGGCCAGGTGGTTCAGCGCGGGGATCAGGTCGTTCACGACACCCGACGTCGCCGCGACGTGCACGGACGTGGGGAACACGTCGTTCGACGACTGCGAGGCGTTGACGTGGTCGTTCGGGTGCACGTCCTTGCCGAGCGCGTTCGTGGCGAGGGTCGCGAGCACCTCGTTGGTGTTCATGTTCGACGACGTGCCGGAGCCCGTCTGGTACACGTCGATCGGGAAGTGCCCGTCGTACTTGCCGGAGGCGACCTCGTCCGCGGCGGCGACGATGGCGTCCGCGATGTCCTGGTCGAGCACGCCGAGCTCCGCGTTCGCCGTCGCCGCGGCCTTCTTCACACGCGCGAGGGCCTCGATGTGGGCCCGCTCGAGCGGGGTGCCGGAGATCGGGAAGTTCTCGACGGCACGCTGTGTCTGCGCGCGGTACAGGGCGTTCGCGGGGACACGAACCTCGCCCATGGTGTCGTGCTCGATGCGGTAGGCGGTCGTGGTGTCGCCGGGCTCGGCGGAGCCCGGCGAGACGACGGTGTCAGCAGTCATGGGTCTATCGTGCCGCAGCCTCGCTCGGGCGACGCACCGCAGGGCGTGACTCCTGTCACCCCGCGAGGGGCTCCTGCGCGGCCGGCGGCACCTCGCCGATGTCACCGATCACGTCGACCATGCGCGCGCTGCCCTCGGCGAGGTCGTACTCCAGACCGACCACCGCGCACCGGCCCTCCTCGACGGCCCGGGCGAGCCCGGCCGAGTACCCGTGCAGCATCCCGACGGTGTGCTTCACGTGCTCCCGGCGCAGCAGGTCCTGGTCGGACAGGAGGGCCATGGTCGCCGCCTGGTCGCCCGAGGTGATGCTGGCGATCGACGGGATGACCCGGTCCACCACGGCACGCACGAACCCGCCGGGCTGCTCGCCCGTGGCCAGCGTGTGCGCCGCCGCGGCCACCGCCCCGCACGAGTCGTGCCCCAGCACCACGACGAGCGACGCACCGAGCACGTCCACGCCGTACTCGATCGAGCCGATCACGGTGGTGTCGACGACGTGGCCCGCGGTACGGACCACGAACACGTCGCCCAGGCCCTGGTCGAAGATGATCTCGGCGGCCACCCGGGAGTCCGAGCAGCCGAAGATCACGGTGTGCGGGTGCTGCGCGGCCTGGAGCTCGCGGCGCCGGTCGGCGCCCTGCGACGGGTGCGCGGGCGCGTCCGCGACGAAACGGTCGTTGCCCGAACGCAGCAGCGCCCAGGCGTCACGCGGCGTGAGCCGCTCCGGCATCGGGACCGAGCTCATGATCCGACCTCCTCACGACGGGGCGGGTTGGCACCCGCCCGGGACACGGTGACGGCCGCGACAGCGACGCAGCCCTCCAGGACCTGCCGCACCGTGGCGGCGTCGACCTCGTCGAGCGCGGCCCGCCGGCCGGCGCCCAGCAGGTCGTGCTCCCACAGGCCGTCGATCAGGGCGCCCATGAACGAGTCGCCCGCGCCCACGGTGTCTACCACGTCGACCTGAGGAGCCACGACCTCGACCTCGCCGGCGTCGGACACGGCGACCGCGCCCTTGCCACCCAGGGTGACCACGACGAGCGCGGGCGTGCCGGCCTGCCACTCGCGGGCGACGGCCACCGGGTCGGAGCCCGGGTACAGCCAGGCGAGGTCCTCGTCGCTCACCTTGACCACGTCGGACAGGTGCACCAGCGCCTCCACGCGCGGGCGGACCTCGTCGGCCTGACCCATGATCGCGGGCCGGGCGTTCGGGTCGTACGTGGTGGTCGCCGTCGCCCGGGCGGCCTCCAGGAGCTCGCGCACCTGGGTCGCGCCCGGCTCGAGCATCGCCGCGATGGACCCGGTGTGGACGGCCAGCGCGCCGTCGGCTCCGGCACCGGGACCGCCCGGCAGCGCCGCGGCGGGGACCTGCCAGGTGAGGTCGAAGTCGTAGGTGGCCGAGCCGTCGTCGTCCAGGGTGGCGACCGCGACGCTCGTGCGGGCCGCGCCGTCGCTGCCCTCGACGAGGCGCACGCCCGATTCGGCGAGCCAGCCGCGCACCAGGTCGCCCCGGTCGTCCGCGCCGAGCCACGTCGCCAGCCGCACCTCGCGGCCCAGACGCCCGAGCGTGAGCGCGACGTTGGCGATGCTGCCGCCGGGGTGGTCGGCGGTGGAGCCGTCGGGACGGCGCACCTGGTCCACGAGGGCCTCGCCCACGGCGAGGACGTGCGCGCTCACCGGGCCTCCTCCGGGGAGTCGGCGGAACCGGCCGAACCTGCCGAACCGCCGGAGGCCTGCTGCGCGGCCGCCAGGCGTTCACGGGCGCCGTCGAGCCACTCCTGGCAGCGGGCGGCCAGGGCCTCGCCGCGCTCCCAGAGCGCGAGCGACGCCTCCAGCGGCTCGCCGCCGGCCTCCAGGCGGCCAACCACCTGCACGAGCTCGTCGCGTGCCTGCTCGTAGCTGAGGGTGGCGACGTCGGGGGCGTCCTTCGTCGGATCGGTACCGGTCACAGCTTCTGTACTCACGGGGACAGTCAACAGCACGTCGCCGACATCCGTGGTCCGTTGTCCACAGGTTCGACGTCACCGTGGAACCAGCGTGGCGGAATCAGCTTGGCCCGGGCGGGTGCGGCGTCGGACCATGTGACGCATGGGCCATCTCGAAGCAGCGCACGTCGAATACCACCTGCCGGACGGCCGCACCCTCCTGGGGGACGTCTCGTTCCGCGTGGGCGAGGGGAGCGCGACGGCGCTGGTCGGGCCCAACGGCGCGGGCAAGACGACGCTGCTGCGGCTGATCACCGGTGAGCTCACGCCGCACGGCGGCTCGGTGACGGTCAGCGGCGGGCTCGGCGTCATGCGGCAGTTCGTGGGGTCGGTGCGGGACGAGACGACGGTGCGCGACCTGCTGGTCTCCGTGTCCGACGCGCGCCTCCAGCAGGCCGCACGCGCCGTCGACGAGGCCGAGCACGCCATGCTGACGGTCGACGACGAGGCCGCACAGATGGCGTACGCGCAGGCGCTGTCCGACTGGGCCGAGGTGCGCGGGTACGAGGCCGAGACGCTGTGGGACGTGTGCACCATGGCGGCGCTCGGCATCCCGTACGACCGGGCGCAGTTCCGCGAGGTGCGCACGATGTCCGGCGGCGAGCAGAAGCGGCTCGTGCTGGAGGCGCTGCTGCGCGGCACCGACGAGGTGCTGCTGCTGGACGAGCCGGACAACTACCTGGACGTGCCCGGCAAGCGCTGGCTGGAGGAGCAGCTCCGGACCACCAAGAAGACCGTCCTGTTCGTCTCGCACGACCGCGAGCTGCTGTCCCGGGCGGCGAACCGGATCGTGTCGCTGGAGCCCGGGCCGGCAGGCGCGGACGCCTGGGTGCACGGCGGCGGGTTCGCCACGTTCCACGAGGCACGGCGCGAACGGTTCGCGCGGTTCGAGGAGCTGCGCCGACGCTGGGACGAGAAGCACGCTCAGCTCAAGAAGCTGGTGCTCACGCTGCGGCAGCAGGCGGCGAACAGCCCCGACATGGCCTCGCGCTACCGGGCCGCCCAGACCCGGCTGCGCAAGTTCGAGGAGGCCGGCCCGCCGCCGGAGCCGCCCCGCGAGCAGGACATCACGATGCGCCTGCGCGGCGGGCGCACGGGCCTGCGGGCCGTGACCTGCGAGGGGCTGGAGCTGACCGGGCTCATGAAGCCGTTCGACCTGGAGGTCTTCTACGGCGAGCGGGTGGCGGTGCTGGGTTCGAACGGGTCCGGCAAGTCGCACTTCCTGCGTCTGCTCGCGGGCGGCGACGTCGCCCACACGGGCTCGTGGAAGCTCGGCGCCCGGGTGGTGCCCGGCCACTTCGCGCAGACGCACGCCCACCCCGAGCTGTTCGGCCGCACGCTGCTCGACATCCTGTGGGAGGAGCACGCGCAGGACAAGGGCAAGGCGATGGCCCGCCTGCGGCGCTACGAGCTCAGCGCCGCGGCCGAACGGCCCTTCGACCGGCTGTCCGGCGGGCAGCAGGCACGCTTCCAGATCCTGCTGCTGGAGCTCGCCGGCTCCACCGCCCTGCTGCTCGACGAGCCCACCGACAACCTCGACCTGGAGTCGGCCGAGGCCCTGCAGGAGGGCCTGGAGTCGTTCGAGGGGACGGTGCTGGCCGTGACGCACGACCGCTGGTTCGCGCGGTCCTTCGACCGGTACCTGGTCTTCGGGTCGGACGGCGTCGTGCGCGAGACCGCCGAACCCGTCTGGGACGAGCGGCGGGTCGAGCGGGAGCGGTAGGCCGTCCGGGGTACGTGCCGTGCGGGGGTGTCACAGATCCGGGGTGCTCCCGGTCGAACGCGTGACGGGCCGGTCGGCCCGTCACGCGCACGGCGCGGAACCCAGAAGGAGCACACCATGAAGATCGTGGTCATCGGCGGTACCGGCCTCGTCGGGAGCCAGGTCGTCCGCAACCTGACCGAGCACGGGCACGAGGCGGTGGCGGCCTCGCCGCAGTCCGGCGTGAACACCCTGACCGGCGAGGGCCTGGCCGAGGTGCTGGACGGCGCCCAGGTGGTGGTCGATCTCAGCAACTCGCCGTCGTTCGCCGAGGAGGACGTCACCGGCTTCTTCCGGACGTCCACGACGAATCTGCTGGAGGCCGAGGCGACGGCCGGGGTGCAGCACCACGTGATCCTGTCGATCGTGGGTGCCGACGGCATCGACGCCGGGTACATGCGTGCCAAGGTGCTGCAGGAGAACCTCGTCAAGGACTCGGGCAACGGCTGGTCGATCGTCCGGTCCACGCAGTTCTTCGAGTTCCTGAACGCGATCGCCGACGAGGCCACCGTCGACGGCGTCACCCATGTCGCGCCCGTACGGTTCCAGCCCATCGCGTCGGCGGACGTCGCGCGCTTCGTGGCCCGGACCGCCGCCGGCACGCCGCTGGACGCCACGATCGAGATCGCCGGTCCCGAGGCGTTCGGCTTCGACGAGATCGTGCGCAAGCACCTGGCGGCCAAGGGTGACGAGCGGGAGGTCCGGACCGACCCCGAGGCCACCTACTTCGGCGCGCGGCTCGAGGACAAGGAGCTCGTGCCGCTGGGCGAGGCCCAGCTCGGCGAGGTCAGCTACGAGCAGTGGCGGGCGGCTCAGGCGTAGCCGGCCCCGCCCCGTCCTCCGGCGCGGCCTGGTCCGCCCAGGCCCGCCGGAGCGGCTCCGTCTTGTCGGGGTTCATCTGCCACATCAGGTCCTGCACGCCCTCGTCGGTCACGGTCACGGCCAGGACGCCGACCAGCTCGCCGTCGCGCTCCATGGCGAAGCCCTCCGTGCCGTTGACCGCGATCGCGCGCGTGGTGACGCCGGCCCAGAAGACCTCCGCGAACGTGGCCAGCAGGCGGGCCACCTTGTTCCGGCCCATGACCGCCACCCGGGCCACGTGCTCGGCCCGGCCGTTGCTGTCGGCGCGGGTCACGACGTCCTCGGCGAGCAGCCTCTCCAGGCCCTGCACGTCGCCGGCGCGCGCCGCGGCGAGGAACGCCTCCAGCAGCGCGCGGCGCTCCGTGGGGTCCACCGTGTTGCGGCGTTCGGACGCGATGTGCTTGCGCGCCCGGCTCACGAGCTGACGTGCCGCGGCCGGGGTCGTGTCCACGATCCGGGCGATCTCCGGGTACCCGTAGTCGAACGCCTCGCGCAGCACGTAGGCGGCACGCTCCGTGGGCGTGAGTCGTTCCAGCAGCACCAGCACCGCGACGTCCAGTGCCTCGGCGCGCTCGGCACCGAGCGTGGGGTCCTGGCTCGTGTCCACGGGTTCCGGCAGCCAGGGCCCGACGTACGTCTCACGGCGCGACCGCGCGCTCTGCAGCACGTTGATGGCCAGCCGCGTCGCCGTCGTCGTCAGGAAGGCCTGCGGGTTGCGCACCACGGAGCGGTCGGTCGTCTGCCACCGCACCCACGTCTCCTGCACCACGTCCTCGGCCTCGGCCGCCGACCCGAGCATCCGGTACGCGATACCGAACAGCCGCCGCCGTGCGGCCCCGAACGCCTCCGCGGCGTCGTCCAGCGTGCCCACATCACTCGTCATCGTGCGCTCCTTAGCCTGCCCCGACGACGGTACGTGACGAAATGGCCTTGGGGTCGGCCCAGCGACGGGTGAACATGGTGGTCATGACCACACCCGACCCGATCTTCGTGGATCCCCGCCTCGCCCGGCTCTACGACGCGTTCGACGACGACCGTGGCGACCTCGACCTCTACGTCGGCCTCGCCGAGCGGCTCGGTGCGCGGACGGTGCTCGACGTCGGCTGCGGCACCGGCGTGCTGGCCCTGCTGCTCGCCGCGCGAGGGCTGGAGGTGACCGGCGTCGACCCGGCCGCGGCGTCCCTGGAGGTGGCCCGGGGCAAGCCGGGCGCCGAGGCGGTCAGGTGGGTCGAGGGCGGTGCCGACACCGTCGGGGCCCTCGGTCTCGCGGCCGACCTCGCCACCATGACCGGGAACGTGGCGCAGGTGTTCACGGGGGACGAGGACTGGGCTCGGGCCCTGACCGCGATCCACGCCGCACTCCGGCCCGGCGGCGTCCTCGTGTTCGAGACCCGCGTGCCGGAACGGCAGGCCTGGCTCGGCTGGACGCGCGAGCACCGGTCGGCCCGCCGGGTCATCCCCGGTGTCGGCGAGGTCGAGACGTGGAACGACCTCCTGGAGGTGGACCTCCCGCTGGTCACCTTCCAGGGCACCTACCGCTTCCCGCCCGGCCTGCTGCCCGACGGCGACGTGGTCACCTCGGTCTCGACCCTGCGCTTCCGCGAGCGGGACGAGATCGAGGAGTCGCTGGACGCCGCCGGCTTCGTGGTCGAGCAGGTGCTGGACGCCCCGGACCGTCCCGGCCTGGAGTGGGTCTTCGTCGCCCGCCGCTCCTGACCGGCAGCGCTCACACGGACGGCAGGCCGCCGAAGAAGGCGCGGATGTCGGCCGCCAGGAGCGCCGGCTCCTCCATCGCCGGGAAGTGGCCGCCCTCGGTGAACTCGCTGAAGTGGCTCATCGCGTTCCACGGGTCCAGCGCACGGCGCATGAGCGGGTGCGTGTCGAACACGGCCCAGCCGGCGGGCACGTCCGACGGCGCGACCCAGCCGAGCCCCGAGTGCTCGGACTCGTAGTAGAACTGCGCGCTCGACGCCCCGCTGCGCGTGAACCAGTAGAGGCTGACGTTGGTCAGGAGCTGGTCGCGGTCCACCGCCTCGTCCGGGGTGGCGTGGGCGCCGTTGGTCCAGGTCTGGAACTTCTCGGCGATCCAGGCGAGCTGGGCGACGGGGGAGTCGGTGAGCGCGGGCCCGATGGTGTCGGGCCGGTGGTTCTGCATCTCGAAGTAGCCACGCTCGGCCTGGTCGGTGGCGCGGACCGCCTCGATCTGGGCGATCTCGTCCTGGGTCAGCCCGTCCGGGTAGGGGAACTTGTCGCCGACCATGGCCAGTGCCCGGCCGTCGCTGCCGGTGTGGGTGCCGATCACGCGGTCCGGGTAGAGCGCCGCGAGGCGGCCGGCGGTCCCCGCGCCGATGTCGGTGCCGTGCGCGGCGAACCGCTGGTACCCGAGCCGGGTCATGATCTCGGCGTACGCCGTGGTGGTCCGCGCCAGCTCCCAGCCCGTGCCGGACAGCGGGGTGGAGAACCCGAACCCGGGCAGCGACGGGATGACCACGTGGAACGCGTCGGTCAGCAGCGGGACCAGCCGCTGGTACTCGACGAACGAGCCCGGCCAGCCGTGGTTCAGGATCAGCGGCGTGGCCTGCGGGTTCGCCGAGCGCACGTGCACCACGTGAAACGTCTGCCCGTCGACGACGGTCGTGTACTGCTCCCACTCGTTGAGCCGCGCCTCCTGGGCACGCCAGTCGAAGCCGTCGCGCCAGTACCCGGCGAGGTCCCGCAGGTACGCCTGCGGGATGCCGCGGCTGAAGTCCGTCCGGTCCTCGCGGCCGGGGACGGGGAGCGGCCAGCGGGTGCGCGCGAGCCGGTCGTGCAGGTCGTCGAGGTCGGCCTGCGGCACGTCGATGCGGAAGGGGACGAGGGCGGTGTTCTCGGTCATGACACCTACTGTGTCGCGGGTAGCGGTCAGGTTCTGGCCGTTATCCGGAGTGACTTTCGGGTGCCGTCCCGCAGCCCTAGGGCTTGGCCGTGACCCTCGCGTCCAGTGCTCCCTCCGCCAGGCGTACGTGCAGATCGGCGCCGACCTCGACGTCGTCCGGCCGCCGGACCACGTGGCCGTCCGAGCGCTGGACGACGGCGTAGCCGCGCTCCAGCGTGGAGGCGGGGGAGAGCGCCCTGACCTGGGCGCCGAGCCGACCGATCTCACCGCTCGCCTGCAGCAGCAGGGAGTTGAGCGCGTGGCGGCTGTGCCGGAGCGCCTGGACCACGTCGCGCTCGCGCGACTCCAGCATGGTCTGCGGTGCGGCCAGCACCGGGCGCGAGCGGACGCCGTCGAGGCCGTGCTGCTCCCGGTCCAGCATCGCCGTGACCGCGCCGCGCATGCGGCTGCGGGCCTGGGTGAGCCGGAGCCGTTCCTCCGAGACGTCGGGCACGATGCGCTTCGCGGCGTCGGTGGGGGTCGAGGCGCGGTAGTCGGCGACCAGGTCGAGCAGCGGGGCGTCCGTCTCGTGCCCGATCGCGCTGACCAGCGGCGTACGGGCCTGCGCGACGGCGCGCACCAGCGACTCGTTGCTGAACGGCAGCAGGTCCTCGACCGAGCCGCCGCCGCGGGCGACGACGATGACGTCCACTGCCGGGTCCTGGTCGAGCTCCGCGATCGCGGCCGACACCTCGCGCACCGCGTTGACGCCCTGCACGGCGACCTCGCGGATCTCGAACCGTACCTGTGGCCAGCGGGCCCGGGCGTTCACCACGACGTCGTGCTCCGCCTTCGACTCGCGACCGCACACCAGCCCCACCACGGCGGGCAGGAACGGCAGGCGGCGCTTGCGGTCGAGGTCGAACAGGCCCTCCGCCGCGAGGACCTTCTTGAGCGCTTCGATCCGGGCGAGCAGCTCACCGACGCCGACGGCCTTGATCTCGCTGGCCTGCATCTGCAGCGTGCCGCGCTTGGTCCAGAACACCGGCTTGGCGTGCACGACGACGTGGTCGCCCTCGGCGGGCGGCTGCGGCAGCATGCCGAGCACACGGGAGAAGATCGTCACCGGCAGGGAGGCGTCCGCATCCGTGTCGCGGAGGGTCAGCCACTGCATGCCGGAGCCCGGACGGTGGTTGAACTGCACCACCTGGCCCTCGACCCAGACGGGCGGCATCTTGTCGATGTAGCCCCTGATCTTCTCCGACAGCACGCGGACCGGCCACGGGCTGGTGGCCGTGGTGTCGAGTGCCTTCACGGGGAGCTCGGTGGGCTGGGGCCGCAGGGTGGGTTCCGTCACGTGTCCAACCCTGCCACCCACCACCGACACAAGCCCTCCGCACACCGCCCCTAGACTGGCGACCGTGAGCGTCACGAGCCCTGAGCGTCCTGCTGAGACCCAGACCAAGCGCGTCCTGCTGGCCGCCCCGCGCGGCTACTGTGCCGGCGTGGACCGTGCGGTCGTCGCCGTCGAGAAGGCCCTGGAGACGTACGGCGCACCGGTGTACGTGCGCAAGGAGATCGTGCACAACAAGCACGTGGTGGAGACGCTGCGCGAGCGCGGCGCCATCTTCGTCAACGAGACCGACGAGGTTCCCGAGGGCAGCCGGCTCGTGTTCTCCGCGCACGGGGTGTCGCCTGCGGTGCGCGCCTCGGCGGTGGCACGGAGCCTCGACACGATCGACGCGACCTGCCCCCTGGTCACCAAGGTGCACAAGGAAGCGGTCCGGTTCGCCAAGGACGACTACGACATCCTGCTGATCGGACACACCGGTCACGAGGAGGTCGAGGGCACCGCCGGTGAGGCGCCCGAGCACGTGCAGGTCGTCAACTCGCCAGACGAGGTGGACCAGGTCGTGGTGCGCGACCCCGAGAAGGTCGTGTGGATCTCGCAGACCACCCTGTCGGTCGACGAGACCATGGAGACGGTGCGTCGGCTGCGCGAGAAGTTCCCGTCCCTGCAGGACCCGCCCAGCGACGACATCTGCTACGCCACGCAGAACCGCCAGGTCGCGGTGAAGAAGCTGGCGCCCGAGTGCGACCTGGTGATCGTGGTCGGTTCCGCGAACTCGTCCAACTCGGTGCGGCTGGTCGAGGTCGCGCTCCAGTCGGGCGCCAAGGCGTCCTACCGCGTGGACCGCAAGACCGAGATCAAGGACGAGTGGCTCGAGGGCGTCACGACGGTCGGCGTGACCTCCGGTGCCTCGGTGCCCGAGATCCTCGTGCAGGACGTCATCGCCCACCTCGCCGACCACGGCTTCGGCCACGTGGACGAGGTACGGACGGCCACCGAGGACCTGATGTTCTCGCTGCCGCGCGAGCTGCGCGCCGGCCTCAAGGCCGCGGGCGAGGAGCCCAAGCGGCCCCGCCGCGAGACCCGCACGGAACTGCCGCTGGCCTGAGACCGCCCGCCGCCCCCTGGACCGGGTTGGTCCGTGGGGCGGCGCGTGGCCGGTAGAACGTCAGGAGGTCGGCAACCTGGGTTGCCGACCTCCTGACGTTCTACCGACGGTTCTGGCCGTGGCCGTTCAGCCCGCCTGACCGACGGCGGGGGCGGGGCCGGTGTCGGTCGACGCCTTCTCGACCGCCTCCAGCGCGCGCTTGTCGGTCACGGCGAGCGCGGTGACCTCCAGCTCCTGCACCAGGATGCCGTCCGCCTCCTGAGCGCGGTCGATCGCGACGATCCCGCCCTCGTCCGCGGCCAGCAGCTCGGACTTGGTGATGGGACGGGGCACCTCCTCGACCCCCTTGAGCTCCTCCACGCTGTCCCGCTCGTCCACCACGTCGAGCTCGACCATGCGCCGCGCGGAGGTGAGCACGTTGCGCTCCAGCGAGCCGATCATCTGGTTGTAGCTCTTCGTCGCCGTCTCCAGCGCGCGGCCGGTCCGGGTGACGTGGCCCGTCATGGTGACCAGACGCGCGTACAGCTCCTTGCCGACGCTGAGCACCTTCTGCGCGTTCTCCGCGAGCGACTCCTGCCGCCAGGCGTACGCGACCGTGCGCAGCAGCGCGAGCATCGTGGTGGGCGTCGCGATGATGACGTTCTTCTGCGCCGCGTACTCCAGCAGCTCCGGCGACCGCTCCAGCGAGGCCGACAGGAACGCCTCGGCGGGCACGAACATGACGACGAACTCGGGCGCCGGCTCGAACTGGTTCCAGTACTTCTTGGCGGCCAGGTCGTCCACGTGCTTGCGCATGTGCCGCACGTGGGCGTCGAGCCGCTGCTCGCGGTAGGCGGCGTCGTCCGACTGCTGGGCCTCCAGGAAGCCGAGGAAGGCCACCTTGGAGTCGACCACCACCCGCTTGCCGCCCGCGAGGTTGATCACCATGTCCGGACGGAGCGTGCCGTCCTCGCTGGTCACCTGGGCCTGCTCGGTGAAGTCGACGCGGTTGATCATGCCCGCGGACTCGACCACCTTGCGGAGCTGGAGCTCGCCCCACGCCCCGCGGGTCTGCGAGGAGCGCAGTGCCGTGACCAGGTCGGCGGTGCCGTTGCGCAGGTCCGCCGACACCTCGGCGACGTTGCGCATCTGCTCCACGAGCGCGCCCTGCCCCTCGATCCGCGCCTTCTCCGCCTGGAGCACCTCGGTGCGTACGAGCTCCACGGCCTTGGTCAGCGGGTCGACCAGCGACTTCACGGCCGCCTCCCGCTGCGCGAGCGCCTGCTCGCCGGCCGACGCCGACCGCTTGAGCCGCTCCTCGGCGAGCTCCAGGAAGCGCTTGCTGTTGGCGTCCAGCGCATCCCCGGCGAGCGCCTGGAACTGCCGCCGGGCGTTCTCCTGCTCGGTGCGCGCCGCGGCGATCTGCTCGGCGGCACGCTCGCGTGCTGCGGCGACCTGTTCCTCGGCCCGCTCGTGCGCGGCGGCGATCTGCGCCGCGGCGGACTCGGCCTGGGCACGCAGGCGCGCGGTCTCCAGGTCGGCCTCGCGCTGGGCGGGCGCGATGCGCTGCGCATGACCGAGCCACCCCAGCAGTGCGCCCACGAGGAGGGCGCCGAGGGCCAGCAGAATCGTTGCGGCGATGTCCATGAGCGACAGGCTGCCACGAGCCACCGACACTCCGGCACGCTGACACCCCGGGCGGCCGGAATCGCCCGGTTTGTGGTCGGCGGCCCGCGGCCGCCGGATACTCCGTCCACAGGTGGACCTGGTTTCTCGCCCGGACTCATCCCCGCGTCGGATCCACGATGTCCGAGGTCCCCGCTACGTTGGGTGCCATGACGATCCCCGCACCTCCGGGCAGCACAGGGACCCAGGGCGCTCCCGAACCTCCCCCGCACGACCCGACCGCGGCGCTCAGTGTGCGCGGCCTCTGGAAGCGGTTCGGCCAGAAGATCGCCGTCTCCGGCGTCGACCTGGACGTGCCCGCGGGCTCGTTCTACGGCCTGGTCGGCCCCAACGGCGCGGGCAAGACCACGATGCTCTCCATGGCGACCGGCCTGCTGCGGCCGGACTTCGGCTCGGCCTGGGTGCACGGCGTGGACCTGTGGGCACGCCCCGACGAGGCCAAGGCCACGCTCGGCATCCTGCCCGACGGCGTGCGCCTGTTCGACCGCCTGACCGGCCGTCAGCTCCTGACCTACGCCGGGATGCTGCGGGGGATGGACAAGGAGACGGTCGTCGAGCGCACCGCCGACCTGCTGCAGGCGTTCGACCTGGCCGGCGACGCGGACACGTTCGTCGTGGACTACTCGGCCGGCATGACCAAGAAGATCGCCCTGGGCAGCGCGATGATCCACGCCCCGCGCACCCTGGTGCTCGACGAGCCGTTCGAGGCGGTCGACCCGGTCAGCGCCGCCAACATCCGCGACATCCTCAAGGGCTACGTGGCGAACGGCGGCACCGTGATCGTCTCCAGCCACGTCATGGACCTGGTGCAGCGCATGTGCGACCACGTCGCCGTGCTGGCCGGCGGGCACGTGCTGGCCGCGGGCACCGTGGACGAGGTGCGCGGCGAGCAGACCCTGGAGGACCGGTTCGTGGACCTCGTCGGCGGCCGGCAGCACTCGGAGGGGCTCTCGTGGTTGCGCGGTTCCTGACCCTCAAGCTGACCCTCATGGGCAACACGTTCCGCAAGAGCGTGTGGCAGACGATCGGCCTGATCATCGCGTCGCTGTACGCGCTGGGCGTCGTCGGCACCCTGCTGGCTCTCGTGGGCGGGCTGGCCTTCCTGGAGGATCCGGCCTGGGCCGGTCTGGCCATCACGCTGGGCGGGGCGCTCACGGTGCTGGGCTGGTGGATCATCCCGATCTTCGCCTTCGGGGTGGACGCGACCCTGGACCCCCACCGGTTCACCACCTTCGCCATCCCGCGGCGCACCCTCGTGGCGGGCCTGGCCGTCGCGGGGCTGATCTCGGTGCCGGGGTTCGCCACGGTGCTCCTCGCGCTGGGCACCGCCTTCGCCTGGGTGCTGGAACCGGGCGTGCTCCTGGTCGCACTCGTCGGTGCGGTGCTGGGGGTGGCCACGTGCGTCATCGGGTCCCGGGCCATCACGACGGCGCTCGCACCCGTGCTGGAGTCGCGGCGCTATCGCGAGGTCGTCACGATCGTCGCGCTGGTGCTGGTCGTGATGATCGGCCCGCTCATCTCGTCGCTCTCCAACGGGTTCGAGGTCTCGGTCGACGGCAGCGTCGGCGACCAGCTCCGGCCGATGTTCGAGCAGGCGGCCGGCGTCGTCGGCTGGACGCCGTTCGGCGCGGCGTGGTCGCTGGCGAGCGCGGCGCACGACGGCGACTGGCTCGGCCTGGCCGGCCGGCTCGCCGTGGCGCTCGGCACCATCGCCCTGGGCTGGTTGGTCTGGGACCGGGCGCTGGGCAGGGCCCTGGTCAGCCCGCCCGTCGGAGACGGCGGGGGCGGCCGGGCGAAGGGCCTGGGCGCGTTCGGCCTCGTGCGGTTCTCGCCCACCTGGGGCGTCGCCGCGCGCACCGCCACCTACTGGCTGCGCGACCCGCGCTACTCCGGGTCCATCGCCGTCGTGCCGCTGCTGCCGGTCATCATCTACTTCACCACGCAGAGCACCGGCAACTACTTCATGCTGCTGGCCACCGGCCCGTTCGTGGCGTGGATCCTCGGCTTCAGCATCTCGAACGACATCGGCTACGACTACACCGCGTTCGCGCTGCACGTCGCCGCGGGCGTGGACGGCAAGGCGGACCGCTGGGGCCGGGCCATCCCGATGCTGCTGGTGGCCCCGCTGGTCGCGGCGATCACGGTGGTGGCCACCGTCTGGGTGGCCGACTCCTGGCACCTTCTGCTGCCTCTGCTGGGGCTGGCGCTCGGGCTCCTGCTGGTCAGTACCGCGGTGTCGTGCGCGGTCTCGGCGCGGCTCGTGTACCCGGTGGCCAAGCCGGGGGAGAGCCCGCTCAAGTCCCCGCAGGGAGCTGCGGTCGCCACGCTGGTCTCCCAGGGTCTCGGGTTCGTGATCACCCTGGGGCTGTCCGTCCCCGTGCTCGCGGTGGGGATCGCGGCGCTGGTGCTGGGCGGCGCGGTGTGGGGTGTCGCCACGCTGGTGCTGGGCGTGCTCTACGGGGCGCTGATGCTCGTTCTCGGGGTGCGGTTCGGGGCCCGGGTGTACGACAGGCGCCTGCCGGAGCTGCTCCAGCAGGTCCAGTCGTTCCCGTGACGGTCGCTGCCGGGCCGCGGTGTGTCAGTGGTCCGGCGTAGCGTCCGTGTCATGAGGCACATCGAGGGCGAGGACCTGCGCGGGGCGCACTT
Source organism: Promicromonospora sp. NPDC050880 (assembly GCF_044456525.1). NCBI lineage: Bacteria > Bacillati > Actinomycetota > Actinomycetes > Micrococcales > Promicromonosporaceae > Promicromonospora > Promicromonospora sp. NPDC050880. Next base: position 3,510 of record NZ_JBITFV010000007.1, on the reverse strand, counting down.
CCGTGGCGTCGACATGAGCGGTGCCCAGTTCCGTGAGGCCGTGCTCAACGGCGTCCGGATGCGGGGCGTGGAGCTCGTCGACGCCGACATCGACGGGGCGATCTACGGGCTGCGGGTCAACGGCGTGGAGGTGGCGCCGCTGGTCGAGGCCGAGCTGAACAGACGCCATCCGGAGCGTGCCCTGCTCCAGGACCGCACCGTGGCCGGGCTCCGCGCGGCCCTGGACGCCTATGTCCAGATGTGGGAGTCCACGTACGAGAGGGTCGCGTCGATGCCGGCGGGCACGGTGGACGTGTCGGTCGACGACGAGTGGTCGTTCGCGCAGACCCTGCGCCACCTCGTGTGCTGCACGGACGGCTGGCTGCGCTGGGGTGCGCAGGGCAGGCGGGACGCCGACGTGTTCTGGCCGGCCGGCGTTCCGCACTCGCAGTTCTCGTCGCGGGCGGGTTCGATCGGGATCGACCCTGCCGCTGCGCCGTCGTACGCCGAGGTGCTCGAGGTCAGGCGGCAGCGGGTGCAGGAGGTCCGCGACGTCCTCGCCGCGCTCACGCCCGAAGAGGCCGGCAGCCCGGCCGCGCCGCCGCCGTGGATGGACCAGTCAGAGCCGTTCACCGTCGGCAAGTGCATCGGGGTGGTGCTGTCCGAGGAGTGGGAGCACCATTCGTTCGCCACGCGGGACCTGGACCTCATCGACGCGGGCGCCGCCCCGTCGCCCGAGTCCACGTAAACTTGCGCGACGTGGCTCTCACTATCGGCATCGTCGGCCTGCCCAACGTCGGCAAGTCCACCCTCTTCAACGCTCTGACCCGCAACCAGGTGCTCGCGGCGAACTACCCGTTCGCCACGATCGAGCCCAACGTGGGGGTGGTCTCGCTGCCCGACGAGCGACTGGACAAGCTCGCCGAGATCTTCGACAGCCAGCGGATCCTGCCGGCCACGGTGTCGTTCGTGGACATCGCGGGCATCGTCAAGGGCGCGTCCGAGGGTGAGGGCCTGGGCAACAAGTTCCTCGCCAACATCCGCGAGGCCGACGCGATCTGCCAGGTCACGCGTGCCTTCGACGACCCGGACGTGGTGCGTGTCGAGGGCTCGGCCGACGCCCCCGGCGACATCGAGACCATCTCCACCGAGCTGATCCTGGCCGACCTCCAGACCCTCGAGAAGGCGCTGCCGAGGATGGAGAAGGAGGTCAAGATCAAGCGCGGCGACCCCGTCCTGTACGCGGCCGCGAAGAAGGCCCAGGAGATCCTGGACAAGGGCATCACGCTGTACCAGGGCGCCACCGACGCCGGCCTGGACCTCGCCGAGATCGCGAGCCTGCAGCTCATGACGGCCAAGCCGTTCATCTACGTCTTCAACACCGACGACGCCGGCCTGGCGGACACCGCCGCGCAGGAGGCGCTGCGCAAGGTGGTCGCCCCCGCGCAGGCGATCTTCCTGGACGCCAAGTTCGAGTCGGAGCTCGTCGAGCTGGAGCCCGAGGAGGCCGCGGAGATGCTGGCCGAGACCGGCCAGGACGAGTCGGGCCTGGACCAGCTCGCCAAGGTCGGCTTCGAGACCCTCGGTCTGCAGACCTACCTCACGGCCGGCCCGAAGGAGGCCCGCGCCTGGACCATCCACAAGGGCTGGACGGCACCGCAGGCGGCCGGCGTGATCCACACCGACTTCGAGCGGGGCTTCATCAAGGCCGAGGTCATCTCGTTCGAGGACCTGGTCGAGGCCGGGTCGGTCGCGGCGGCGAAGGCGGCCGGGAAGGCGCGGATCGAGGGCAAGGACTATGTGATGCAGGACGGGGACGTGGTGGAGTTCCGGTTCAACGTCTGAGCATCACCCCGGTCTCGGCCTGGTCTCCTGACCAGGCCAAATACCGGTTGACCTGCGGTAACGCTTCTGAGCCCTCGGGACAGCGGTGGACGGAAATGGCCTCCAGGGGCCGCCCATTCCCCCATGGTTCCCCCACGGGATCCGGGGTGTTTCCGCAGGTGAGTGCTCGCGTCTGAGGTTGTGCCGGGTGTGCCGTTCCCCCACAGGGAGCGGCTGGGACACCTGACGGGTGGAGAGGACCACCCTGGCAGCCACACCGGGCAAGCGAGTCTTCGGAGAGCTGGAGAAGCGCAGGAGCGCCACGACCGGCAAGGTGACCGGCTGGCGTGCGCGCTACACCGGCCCGGACCTGGAGCGGCACCCCAAGACGTTCGGCGACAAGATGGCCGCCGAGTCGTGGCTCAACGCCGAGCGCATCTTGATCGACCGCGGCGAGTGGAAGCCACCGAAGGTGCGCGAGCTGGAGGCGCGTCTGGCCGAGCAGCGGTCCGTAACGCTCCGCGAGTGGGCGTACCGGTCGATCGAGGGCAAGACCCTGCGACCGGGGACCCTTTACCGCTACAAGACGGCGTTGGAGAAGCGGATCCTGCCCGTGCTGGGCGACATCCCCTTGAAGGACCTCACCCGCCTGGACGTGGCCACCTGGTACACGAAGCTGCGCGTAGTGCTGGCCGAGGAAGCACGCGGTAGGAAGTGGCACGGCAAGGAGAAGTCCGACGGGCGCGGCGCCGCCTTTTCTGCCTATCAGGTGCTCTCGTCGATCCTGAACGATGCCGTGGACCACGAGCTGCTGAATGCCTCGCCGGCGAAGGTCAAGGGTGCGCTGCGGTACAAGGCCGTGCACGAACCGATCGTTGTCACGACCGATCAGATGTGGCGCATGACGGAACTGATGCCGGACTACCTCCGGGCCATCGTGCCGCTGGCCGTGACCACGGGTCTGCGCAACGGGGAGCTGCGTGCGCTCAAGCGCAGACACCTGGACCTTGACGATCCGTCGCGTGCAACGGTCACCGTGCGGGGCACGGCGGCCGATCATCGGGAGCGAGGCAAGTTCAAGGAGATCGGTGAGCCGAAGACGGATGCGTCCTACCGAGAGATCGCGATCCCGTCCTTCGTGGTCCCCATCCTGCGGGAGCACCTGGAGAAGTTCTCCGAACCCGGATCGGACGGGATCGTCTTCCGGGCGGCGCGTGGGGGAGTGATGCACCGCCAGATCATCCAGCGCAAGTGGTTCGTCGTCCGAAAGGCCGTCGGGCTGGACGAGCTGCACTTCCACGACCTGCGGCACACGGCATTGACCTGGGCGGCGCGCTCCGGCGCGACACTGGCAGAGCTGATGGCGATTGCTGGGCACAGCAACCCGACCGTCGTGCTGCACTACCAGCACCTCGGGGATGAGGAACGGCGGCACCGGATCGCCGAGAAGCTTGGAGCCGCGTTCAAAGACGATCTGGCCGAGCGCCGGGCACTGCGGACCCCGCAAGCCGACACGAAGACCGGGACACAGGCTTCGGGCTGACTGTGACGCGCTGGGCCCAGAGCGGTCGCGCGCGGAGCAAGGTGCACACCTGTGAGGTCAGAGGGCTGCTGTGATGTCCAGGGAGGTTGTTCAGTCGGGTGATGGGTGGTTGGTTGCCGATCGCTGAGTGCGCGCGGTGGTGGTTGTAGTAGTGCAGCCAGCCG